>PHEV01000062.1 GCA_002843035.1 Actinobacteria bacterium HGW-Actinobacteria-5
GCCCTCTTCGGCATCGGCTACGCCCACGGCCCCGCGGCATCCCGGACCGGGTGGACGGCGTTCGCCGTCTTCGCGCTCGGCATGCAACTGGTGCCGGCCGCCGCCGACGCGATCACCTTCCTGCTGGCCTGGGAGCTGATGGCGGGCGGCTCGACGGTGCTGCTGCTCGCCGACCACGCGAGCCGGGGGCAGGTGCGGCGCGCGACGATCTGGTACGCCGTGATGACCCACCTGAGCTTCCTGTTCCTCCTTGCCGGATTCGGCGTCCTCGCCGCGGCCACGGGGGGCACCTCCTGGGCAACGATGGCCGGCGGGGTTGTCGCCGCACCGGTGGCGACCCTCGCCTTCGTCCTGCTGCTCGCCGGTTTTGCCACCAAGGCGGGCCTCTTGCCGGTGCACGTCTGGCTTCCCCGGGCGCACCCCGAGGCGCCCAGTCACATGTCCGCGGCGATGAGTGCGGCGATGGTGAAGATGGGCGTCTACGGCGTCCTGCTGCTCACGCTCCGGCTGCTGCCCGACGGGCCGCGGTGGTGGGCGATCGTCCTGATCGCGCTCGGGGCCGGTTCGGCGCTCTACGGCATCCTGCAGGCCTCCGTCCAGGCCGACCTGAAGAAGCTGCTCGCCTACTCCACGACCGAGAACGTCGGCCTGATCACCACCGCGATCGGCGTCGGGCTGCTCCTGCGGAGCTCCGCCCAGTTCGCCGTCGCCGGCGTCGCGCTGGTCGCGGCACTCCTGCTGGCCGTCAGCCACGCTGCGTTCAAGTCCGTCCTGTTCCTCGGCGCCGGCTCTGTGCTGCACGCCACCGGTGAGCGCGACCTCGACCTGCTCGGTGGGCTCGCCGCGCGGATGCCCTGGACGTCGGTGTCCTTCGGCGTCGGCGCGCTCGGTGCCGCAGCCCTGCCGGTGACCTCGGGCTTCGTCGCGGAGTGGGCGCTGCTGCAGTCGCTGATCCACGTGGACGCGCGTGCCGACCGCCTGCTGGCCATCGTCATCCCGATCACGATGGGTGTCGTCGCCCTCACCGTCGGCCTCGGGCTGCTCACCTTCGTGAAGGCGTACGGCATCGGCTTCCTCGCCCGTCCCCGCACTCCGGCGGCAGCCGGGGCCCACGAGGCCGGGCCGTCGATGCGCGCCGCCCTGGTGCTCGGGGCCGTGCTCGTCGTCGGGCTCGGGCTGGTTCCCGGCCCCTTGTCGCAGGCTCTTGCCGGAGCAATCTCGGCAGGGGGAGTGTCCACCACCGGTGGCGCAGGCCTGCTGCTCGAGGCTGCGGACGCGGTCCTCAACCCGGTCGCGCTGACCCTGCTCACCCTCGCGATCCTGGTTCCGTTGGTGGCGCTGAACGGCGTCCTCGCCCGCCGGCATCCGCGCAGGGACGTCGAGCTGGCCTGGGGCTGCGGCGGTGAACGGACCAGCCCGCGGATGGAGTACAACGCGACCAGCTACTCCGAGCCGTTGGTCCGGGTGTTCCGCTCCTCCCTGCAGGCCCGCCAGCTGGTCGACGTCGTCCACCACGAGGACGCGCCCCTGTTGGTCGAACAGATGACGTTCACCCAGGAGACCGGCGACGTGATCGAAGACCGCCTCTACCTGCCGGCCACCCGCTGGGCCGGCCGCCTGGGCGACCTCGCCCGCACCGTCCAGAACGGCAGCATCCACCGCTACGTCGGCTTCTCGTTCGCTGCGCTCGTCCTCGTGCTCGTGCTGGTGGCGCTGCGATGATCGATTCCGTCGTGGTGGTCGTGGTCCAGCTGGTGCTCGCTGTCGCGGTGACGCCCGTGCTGATCGGCGTGATGCGCACCACCCGCGCCCGGCTGGAGGGCCGGGTCGGTGGCGGTGTCTGGCAGCCGTGGCGCGACGTGCGCAAGCTCATGGCGAAGGAACCCACCCGCGCACCGGGATCCACCCCGGTGCTCACCGTCGCCCCGATCCTGCTGATGGCCTCGAGCCTCGTGCTGTGCGCACTGATCCCGCTGGCCAGCACGCTGGCGCTGGAGAGCGTGCCCGGCGACCTGTTTGTCGTCGTCTCCGTCCTGCTGCTCGGGACGGTGGCGCTCGCCCTTCTGGGCCTGGAGTCGGGCACGGCCTTCGGCGGCATGGGCTCCAGCCGGCACATGGTGATCGCAGCCCTCGTCGAGCCGACCGTGCTGCTCAGCATCTACGCGCTGAGCGTCCCGGCAGGCACCTCCGCGCTCGCCGCGATCGTGCAGGCGCGTCGCGCCGACCCGGCATCCCTGCTGAACCCGGTGAGCCTGCTCGCGATCTTCGCCCTCGTCGTCGTGGTGATCGCGGAGACCGGACGGCTGCCGGTCGACAACCCCTCCACGCATCTGGAGCTGACCATGATCCACGAGGCGATGATCCTGGAGAGCGGCGGGCGCGACCTCGGTTGGCTCGAGCTCGGCTCCTGGCTGCGCCTCACCGCGCTGCTGGGCCTGGTGGCCAACCTCGCCCTGCCTCTGGGGATCGGGCAGGACGCGGCACCGCTCACCCTGGTCGTCGGGATCGCGGCGGTCACCGTCAAGGTGCTCGTCCTCGGGGCGGCGCTGGCCGCGGCTGAGGTGTTCATCGCGAAACTCCGGCTCTTCCGGGTGCCCGAGTTGTTGGCAGGTTCCTTCGTGCTGGCGTTCCTTTCGGTGAGCGCCTCCTACCTGGTGTTCTGAAAGGAGGCCGCTGATGTCGATCCAGACCTACCAGCAACTGCTCGCGACGACGACCGGGTTGCTGCTGCTCACGGCCGTCCTCCAGGTGTGGGGCCGCTCGATCGTCCGGGCGATCGGGTTGCTGGTGCTCCAAGGCATCGCGCTCGCCGGGCTCGTGCTCACCGTCGGCCTGTACGCCGGCGAGGACTCCGCGTGGGTCGTCGCCGGGCTGCTGCTGGTGGTGAAGGCGGTGATCATGCCGTGGGCGATGCTCCGCTCCGCCCGGTTGATCGGGGTGACCCGTGAGCACTCGTCCCGGGTGAACGCTGCGGTCGAACTGATCGGGGCAGCCGGGCTCACCCTGCTGGCGTACGCGGTCAGCGGGCCGATCCTCGGCAACCACAGCGACCTGGCCGCGCAGGCCGTCCCGGTCGGCTTCTCGCTCGTGCTGCTCGGCTTCTGGCAGCTGCTGGTTCGCGGCTCAGCGATCACCCAGCTGGTCGGCTTCCTGATGCTCGACAACGGGATCGCAACCATCTCCTTCCTCACCTTCGGCGGGCTGCCCCTGGTGGTCGAGCTCGGGGCGACGCTCGACGTGCTGCTCGTCGTCTTGATCCTCGGGGTGCTGATGGTCCGGATGCAGGCGGAACAGGGCCACATCGACATCTCCGAGCTGAGGGAGTTGCGCGACTGATGGCCATCCTGATCTGGGTTCCCCTGGTCCTGCCGTTGCTGCTGGCAGCGGTCAGCATCGTGCTGCGCAGCCGCGCCTGGACGCTCTGGCTGCCGGTCAGCGCCGCCGCCGTCCTACTGGGCGTGGGCGTGACACTGGTCGTTTCCGTGAGCAGCGGTGGGCCACTGGTCACCGCCGGCGGCCTGATCAGGGTGGACGCCCTGAGCGCCTGGATGCTCACCGTCGTCGGAGCCGTGGCCGTGGTCGCCCTGTGGGGCGGGATCCCGCACCGGACCCACCGCAACCGCAACATCGGCTCGTTCGCCAGCCTGCTGTGCCTGTTCCTCTCCGCGATGAGCCTCGCCGTCGTCGCCGACAACCTCGGCCTGATGTGGGTCGCGGTCGAGCTGACCACCATCACGACGGCCTTCCTCGTCGGGTCCCGTGGTGGCCGCGGTGCCCTCGAGGCTGCCTGGAAGTACGTGGTGCTCGGCTCGGTCGGCGTCGCGATCGCCTTCCTCGGCCTCATCCTGTTGTCGGCGGCGAGCCGGACGACGGGGGAGCCCACGCTGTCGTGGGTTGCCCTGCTGGCACACGCCGGCGGCCTCGACCCGACGCTCGCCCGCGCGGGCGCAGCGCTCGCCGTCCTCGGCTTCGCCACCAAGGCGGGCCTGGCGCCGGTCCACTCCTGGCTTCCGGACGCACACAGCCAGGCGCCCGCGACGGTCAGCGGGCTGATGTCCGGCGTCCTGCTCTCGGTGGCCTTCTACGCCATCCTCCGCGTCCAGGCGATCGCGGACGCAGCGCTCGGCCCCGAGCTGATGCGCGGCCTGCTCACCGCCGCCGGGCTGCTCTCCCTCGCCGTCACCGCGGGACTGGTGATCACGCAGAAGGACTTCAAGCGGCTGCTGGCCTACAGCAGCATCGAACACATGGGCCTGCTGGCCCTCGGAGCGGCGGCCGGCGGCCCGCTGGCGATCGCAGCCGTCCTGCTGCACATGCTGGGCCACGGCCTGGTCAAGTCGTCGATGTTCGTGCTGGCCGGACGCATCCTCGGGTACACCGGCAGCCACGACATCGCCGACGTCCGCAACCTGCTGCGGCGCCGTCCCGACCTCGGCGGCCCGTTCCTGCTCGGAGCTGCGGCACTGCTGGGCTTTCCGCCGTTCGTGACTTTCTTCACCGAGGTCGCCATCATCGTCGCCGGCTTCCAGCGGGGCCTCGGCTGGCAGATGCTCCTGGCCTGCGCCCTGCTGCTGGTCGTCTTCGCGGGCATCGCCCGCAACGTGCTGGCGATGACCGTTGGCGCCGATCCCGACCCGGACGCCGCGCGCACCTCTCCCGCGCCTCCGGACCTGCCGGCTCGCTTCCGCCAGATCCCGATCGGGATCGCCCTGGGCGTCACCGCGGTGATCGGCTTCGCCGCCTGGCCGTTGGCCGCCCCGCTGCTCGACGCCGTCACCGCCCTGGGTGGTGCGCGATGAGCCGTCTGAACGCACCCGAGGTGCTGCAGGCCACGCGCGAGACGCTGGCCGGCACCGTCGCAGCGCAACTCGCCCGAGGCTTCCGGCTGGCCCTCGTCGCGGCCCACGAGGACGGACCGGTCGGGCCCGAGGCGGGCTTCCGGATCGTGTACGTCCTGCTCGGCACCGCCGGCGAGCGGGTGGAGGTGGTCGTCGAGATTCCCCGGGACGACGCCTGGCTGCCCACCCTTGCGGGCATCTCCTACCCGGCCGGCCGCTTCGAGCGTGAGATGCGTGGCCTGTACGGCATCGTTCCCCGGGACCATCCGCAGCCCTATCGGCTGGTGCGCCACGGGCATTGGCCGACCAGCTTCCACCCGATGCTCTCCGACGCGGACCCGAATCCGGACTTCACCGCGCGGGCCGGCTTCCCGTTCGCCGAGGTGACGGGCAAGGGTGTCTATGAAATCCCGGTGGGTCCGGTGCACGCCGGGCTGATCGAGCCGGGTCACTTCCGGTTCTCTGTCGTCGGGGAGACGATCGTGCGGATGTACCAGCGGCTCTACTTCGTCCATCGCGGCGTGGAGAAGCTGTTCCAGGGACGGCAGGTGGCCGACGGGATCGCCCTCGCCGAACGGATCAGCGGCGACACCGCCGTCGGGCACAGCCTCGCCTACGTGATGGCTGTCGAGGACGCGCTCGGGGTGGACGTGCCCGAACGGGACCGTCTGGTCCGGGCGCTGCTGCTGGAGTGCGAGCGGCTCTACAACCACGTCAACGACCTGGGCGCGATCGTCAACGACGCCGGCTTCGGCATCGTCAACCAGCACGCCGGACGCCTGCGCGAGTCGCTGCTGCGGCACAACGCGAGGCTCACCGGCCACCGGCTGCTGCGGGGAGCGATCCGGCTCGGTGGAGCCGACCTGCTCGCCGCGCCAGACCTCGACCTGATCGACGGCGTCGCCGCGGAGGCGGCCGAGTTGGCCGCGATCTCGACCGGGCACCCGATGGTCGCGAACCGGCTGAACACGACCGCGGTCCTTCCGGCCGGGCAGGCACGGGGCTTCGGCGTGCTCGGCTACGTCGCCCGGGCGTCCGGGATTGCCGTTGACGCGCGGGCCGACCAGCCGTTCGTCGATCTCGGGGAGGCCTTCCGGGTTGTCACTGCGGAGACCGGCGACGTCCGGGCGCGCTTCGACGTGAGGGTGGGGGAGATCGCGGTCGCCGCAGCGCTCGTCGCGGACCTGGGCGCGAGGATCTCCGCCCTCGAGGCGACCACGGCCCCGACGGTGCCTGGCGGGACGGGGGCAGGACTCGGTGTTGTCGAGGCCTGGCGCGGCACGTTGGTGCACCGGGTGGAGGTCGGGGCGGGGGGAGTCCTGACCCGGGTGAAGGTGGTCGACCCGTCGTTCCACACCTGGCCGGCGTTGGGAATCGCGCTCGCGGACACGATCGTCCCCGACTTCCCGCTGGCCAACAAGAGCTTCAACTGCTCCTATGCCGGCAACGACCTCTGAGGCCTCACCGGCCCCAGAGCGTCGGCCGGGCGATCCTCGGACCACTTCGAGGCGACACCATCGGACCGCTCGCGCACGACCCGGCACTGCCTCGCCATCGGCTACCGCAACACGGTCACCGACAGCCGGAAGCAGGGCAGCTGCGCCGTTCGCGCACCTCGCCGATGCGCCGAAGGCGGGCATCGAGTCGTAGCCAGGCGACTCATCCGGGGCAATCCGCGCATCCGTGGGCAAAACGCGGACCGGGCTGTCCGCGAGTGGCAATTGTTGGCACACTCTGCGGCAGAGCCAATGAGGGAACGTCGGGTCGCCGCAGGAGACGCCTCGACCGATGGTGGGGGGACTGGAATGGCGTCGTCGCGTCAAGTGCTCGCTTCTCTGCGGTCGCAGGCCGGGCCGCCGAGCCGTCGCGGACGCCGGTGGTCGATGGCGCTGGTCTTCCTCGCGGTCGTGATCGGCCTGCCCGCTCTCGGCGCCGCCCCGGCGCGCGCGGACCTGACGTCCCCATACACCTGGGTGGTTACCGGGGGGACCATCCAGCCGTATCCGGGGTCCGCGGTCTCCACGTACGGGTCCGGGTCGACGGGCGTGCTCGCAGCTGGCGGTCAGTTGAATGGGACATGGGCGCCGGTGAGCTGGCTGTACGACAGGTCCAGTGGGAAGTGGACGACAGCGCCCGCGATGCATCGCCTGCGCAAGTTCGCCGTCGCTGTCCACCTCGACGACGGCCGGGTCCTTGTGGCGGGCGGCGACTATGTCACCGTAGTCAACGGCACCTCGACAACGATCAAGGGCGGCGACCCGACCTTCGAGCTGTATGACCCGGTCAGCAACAGCTGGTCTGATCCGCAGGCGATTCCTTCGGCGAGCAGTGTTGGGTTCAGCGCGATCAGGCTGCCGGGTGGTCGGGTGCTCTTCGCGGGTGGAAAGACAGCTGCTGCCTCGATGTTCGACCCGGCGGACGGCTCGGTTTCCGCGGTTTCATCGATGGGGCGGGTCAGGTCGAACCATGGCGCCGCGCTGCTCCAGGACGGGCGGGTGCTCGTTGTCGGGGGAGGCGAGACCCTGGAGTTGGCGCACTCCGCAGAGATCTATGATCCGGCCGCCGATCACTGGAGCGACGCGGCGCCAACCCTCACCGCGTGGTACTCGGTGGGTTCGTCGAGTGGGAACTCGCCGCTGCCGGTTCTCCCGGACGGGCGGGTCCTGGCGATCGGATCAAGCACAGCTACGGCAGCCGAGGTGTACGACCCCGCAGCAGACACGTGGACGATGACCCCTGTCGCGTACCCGGATGCGCAGACGACGCTGGTGGCGGACCTCGGAGAGGGCGGCGTTCTCCAGACGACCTTCACGGATTCGGCGATCTTCGACGCATCGACCAACACCTGGGCGGCTGGGCCGCAACCGCCGGTCTCGGGCCTCTCTGGTACGGGTGTCCTCCTCGCCAACGGTGAGCTGCTCGCAGTGGGAGCGGATGGCACGGGAACCTCCTACAGCCTTCTCCTTGTTCAGGACACCGGGTCCATGGACACAACAGCTCCCACCTCGTCTGTGACTTCTCCCACGCCGGGAGCGACGATCGATCAGGGATTGTCGCTGAACGCCGCCTTCACTTGCAGCGACCCCGTGGTGGCCGGCCACGTGACTTCGGGAGTGGCCAGTTGCACAGCGCGACTCTCGTACCCGACCGGCGATGACTACCAGAACGTGTATGGCCTCACGAGTGGTGCGGCGCTGGACACGTCCGAGGTGGGTATTCACCGGTTGAGCGTCACCGCGATGGACAACGCGGGCAACTCCGCGGCACAGACCGTGGAATACACGGTCATCGCCGCGAACCACGTCCCCTCAGCCACCTGGTCGGGCCACCTGCTGACCAGCGACGGGGTACCCGCGTCCGGGGTGGACGTGTCACTGAGCGCGCTGTCGGCGGACGGAGTGTCGGTATGTGGACGCGACAACGTGTGCACGGTGTCGCGCACCGACGCGCAGGGACGCTTCTCGCTGACGGTGGAGGCACGCACGAACGACAACCCGATCGACTACCAGCTCCGGCTGGACCGGGTCGCCGGATCGGACGCCCGGGCAGGCGATGTGGTGCTGCCCGTGTTCAGTCTGGGGCAGGGCACGATCAGCGATCTGGTCGCCGACCGCTCGCAGGACATCACCCTGCCCGTGTTGCGGAAGGTCACCGCCCGGGTTCAGGACGCGGCCGGCGATCCCGTCGCCGACACCGTGGTGCGGCTGCCCAAGGTCGACCAGTCCGACGAGCCTCCGATGACCGACCTGTTCTGGTCTCCTGCGGCCGCCGGGGCCGGGTCGGCCTCGACGCACACCGACGCCCAGGGGGAGGCCACCTTCTACGCCTTCGGGTCGTCGACGCCGCTGTACGTGGAGGCCAGGTTCCGCGACGGCGAGGGCCGGGCGTTCAGCGCCTTCCGGTCCGTCACCGTCGCCGACACTGACGCCACCGTCGTGCTCCGGCAGCCCGACGCGGTCACCTGGTCGGGTCACGTGCTCACGACGGACGGCGTGCCCGCGTCCGGGGTGGACGTGTCCGCGACCGCACTCTCGCCGGACGGCCACCCGGTCTGTGGCACGGACGCGCGCTGCGCGGTGTCCCGTACGGACGCGGCCGGCCGGTTCGCCGTCACCGTGGAGGCACGGTCGGGTGACAACCCGGTCGACTACCAGATGGAGCTGGGCCGGGCTGCGGACGCCGGGGCGCGTGCCGACGAGGTGGTGCTGCCGGTGTTCCGTGTGGGGCTGGGTACCGTCACGGACTTCATGTCCGACCGCAGCCAGGACATCACGATGCCGTCGCTGGTGAAGGTCACCGTGCACACAGTCGACGCGGACGGCGCTGCGGCGGCGGGGGTGGAGTTGCGGTTGCCGGAGGTCGACCAGTCCGACGAGCCGCCGATGAGCGCGCTGTACTGGACGCCGGCCGCGGCGGACGGCGAGTCGGCGACCACCCACACCGACGCGCAGGGCGAGGCGACGTTCTCCTCGCTCTCCTCCGCGGTGCCGCTGGCGGTCGAGGCGAGGTTCCCGGTTCCCGGCGGTGGCACGGTGAGCAGCTTCCGCACCGTGGTCGCCGAGGCCGCGGACACGACGCTCACGATCACGGCGCCGCAGACGGCGACTCTGTCGGGCCGGGTGCTGACCACGGACGGGGTGCCCACCTCGGGTGTCGACGTGTCGCTGAGCGCGCTATCGACCGACGGGCGGCCGCTCTGCGGTGACGACCAGGTCTGTGCCGTGTCCCGCACCGACGCCCAGGGCGCGTTCGCCCTCACCGTTGAGGCGCGGTCGGACGCGAACCCGGTGGACTACGCGTTCAGCGTCGACCGCGTGGCGGGCGCGCAGGCCAGGGCGGGCGACGCGGTCCTGCCGGTCTTCCACCTGGGCCAGGCATCGATCAGTGACCTCGTCGGCGACCGGACGCGGGACGTCACCCTGCCTGCGCTGGTGAAGGTCTCGACGCGCGTGCAGGACGCGCGGGGCGAGCCCGTTCGGGGCGTGGCGCTGCACCTGGGTGCGGTCGACCAGTCCGACGAGCCGCCGATGACCGCGCTGTACTGGTCTCCCGCGGCGGACGATGGTGAGTCGGCGACGACCCTCAGCGACGCCGGGGGCCACGCGGCGTTCTACAGCTTCGGCTCGTCCACGCCGCTGCGGGTGCGGGCGGTGTTCTCGTCGGACGCGGGCGCAATGAGTCTCTATCGCTCCGTGGTCGCCGACACCGATACGACCCTGGAGATCCAGGCGCCGGACGGATACTCCGGCGAGGCCGACACCGACGACGTGTCCGATGCGCTCGAGGACAACGTTCCGTCGCTGTCCGGTACCGGCGCCGGCGACGGCAACGGTGACGGCGTGCCGGACAGTGAGCAGCCAAACGTCGCGTCCCTGCCCGCCTACGGAACCACCGATGTCTACGTCACGATCGCGGCGCCGCAGGGCACCGCGTTGACGCACGTCGTCGCGGTCAATCCCGCGTCCGTGCCGGCACCGCCGGCCGATGTCGCGGTGCCGAGGGCGCTCACCTCGTTCATGGTCAGCGGCATTCCCGAGGGCACGCGCGACGAGACCGTTTCGATCTACGTCGACTCGACGGCGGGGCTCGAGGGGTACGCCAAGTACGACGAGCAGGCCGGCTGGACGCTCCTGCCCGACGACCGGGTCACGATCGTGGACGCCCACCGGATCGACGTCACGCTCACCGACGGCGGGATCGGGGACGCGGACGGCGTGGTCAACGGGTCGATCGACGATCCCGGCGGCCCGGTCTGGGGCTCTCTCGTCACCGGGACGCCCACGGTGAGCGACACCACCCCGAACGTGGGGCAACAGCTGTGGGTGAACGAGGGCACGTGGGGCGCGGCCCGGGTCGGGTTCGCCTACCAGTGGCTCCGTACCACGTCGGCAGGCTCGACCACGGAGATTCCCGCAGCCACGGCCAGGGAGTACACCGTCACCGCCGACGATCTCGGCTGCACCCTCCGGGTGAAGGTCATCGGGTCGAGTGCCGGATACCTCGCGTCCACCAGAACCTCGGCGGCCACGGCAAAGGTGAAGGCCGGAACGTTGTCGCCCACGCAAACGCCGTCGCTGAGCTCGACGACCCCGGTGACCGACCAGAAGGTGTCGGTGCTTCCGGCCACGTGGGGGCCCGAAGGGGTCACTTTCGCCTACCAGTGGTACCGCAGGAGCGCGTCGGGGAAGGTGAAGTCGATCACGGGCGCGACCGCGGACACCTACCAGGCACGCGCGGGAGACGTCGGGTACCGGTTGCGGGTGCGGGTGACCGGCGCGCTGGCCGGCTACACGTCGGTGTCGAAGTACTCGGCCTGGAGCACGAAGGTCGCCCGGGCGCCTTTCACGACGGTCCCGACCCCAACCGCCGACGGTGTGGTGCGGGTGGGCATGCCTTTGACGGCCGCCCCGGGCGCCTGGGAGCCGACGGCGACGTTCACCTACCAGTGGTACCGGGTGAGTGCGACGGGCACGAGCAGTGCGATCTCGGGGGCGACCAGGGCGACCTACACGCCGACGGCGAGCCTGACGGGCCAGACGCTGAAGGTGCGGGTGACGGGTTACCGGTCCGGCTATGTGACCACCGCGGCGTACTCCGCAGTCACGACCGCGGTCCAGCCCGGCATGGCCGGCGGCACGCCCAGGGTCACCGGCACCCCGGTGGTGGATCAGGAACTGACCGCGGACGAAGGCACGTGGAGCCCGGGAGAGGCCACGTTCAGCTATCAGTGGTACGCGCGGAGCTCGTCGGGCAAGGTGTACAAGGTCGGTGCCGACAGCCGGATCTACCGGGTCGAGGGCCGATACGCCGGCTACAAAGTGAAGGTGGCCGTGACCGGCCACGCCACCGAGTACGCGTCGGTGACGAAGACCTCGTCCTATACCTCGACAATCGCGAAGGCGACGTTCACCAGCCAACCCGCGCCGACAATTGACGGTGTGGCGCAGGTCGGACACACCCTCACCGCGGCCGAGGGCGACTGGCAACCAACACCCCTGTTCAGCTACCAGTGGTACCGCTCCGGCACCGCGATCACCGGAGCCACCAGGGATAGCTACACCCTGACCGGCAAGGACGTCGGCAAGACCGTCACCGTCAGAGTCACCGCCAAACGCCCTGGCTACGCCACTGCCTCCAGGACTTCGGCCGCCACCAACGCCATCGCTGCCTGACAACACATTGGTGGGCTGGCCCTGCTCAGCCCACGGAATTGTCCGTAAGGGATCGCTGCCCGGTAGGCGACAGGTCACTAGGTCGCGCCGCGCCTGGCAGGGCCGAGGGGACTGCTGCACCTGTAGGTGACAGCTTGGGTTGGGCGGCCTGGCTGGCCGGTGTGGTCAGGGTCTGCGGCACGGATAGGTGACAGTGGTTAGTCACGCAGCCTGATCGGCTGTCGTGGTCATCACGGTCGGTCGTTGCGGGGGTTATCCCCCGGACGAAGCCGGGAGGCAGTCGGATGTCGGTGGGCCCTAGGGTGTTCCTAGGGTGAAGTCACCGCCGCGATCCGGCCCAAACAGGGCCGGTGCGGCGTCCACGACACCACTGCCGAAGGAACTCGAATGTCGATCGACCGACCCGCTCCCGCCCCTTGGCTGAGCCGCTACCTCGCCTCGTGGATGCGCGTCCCCGGCGCGAGCGCATACCTCCTGGTCAGCTTCGTGGTCTCGATGGTCGCGATCTCCGTGCTCAGCAGCGTGTTCTTCGCCGGGCTGGGCATGGTGATCCTCCTGATCGGCCTGCCGCTGATGAGCGGCTCGCTGCTGCTGGCGAAGGGCCTGGGCGTCGCGGAGCTCGGCATGCTGGGCTGGACGGGCCTTCCGCAGATCGAAGCGCCCGTGTGGCCGCGGACGGCCGCAGATGCGCACTGGACGTCCCGCCTGCTTGCCCCGCTGCGCTCCGGTCACCACTGGTCCTACCTGCTCCACCAGATGCTCATCAACCCTATCGTGAGCACGGTCACGTTCGCCCTGACGGTCACGTGGTGGGCCACCGCGCTCGGCGGACTGACCTACTGGATCTGGGACGTCTTCCTGCCCGAGCCGAACGTCGACCCCTGGGCGGAGTGGCTCAGGAGTCACGTGCCGTTGTTGGGCGGCTTCACGGCCAGCATGGCCGAGACGGTCGCCTACCTGGTTGCGGGGGTCGTGTTCGGGGTGACCCTGCCGGGGGTGATCGGTGGCCTCGGGCGGCTCCGCCACGGCATCGCCGCGGCCATGCTCGGCCGGTGGCCCTCCGATGAGCTTGCGGCCCGGGCGGAGGCCGAGGCGCAGGCCCGCCAGTCGGCCGTCCACGCCGAGGACAGTGCGATGCGCCGGCTGGAGCGCGACCTGCACGACGGGCCCCAGCAACGGCTGGTGCGGCTGCAGATGGACCTCGCTGCGACCGAGCGGCGCGCCGCGGCCGGGGACACCGACCAGGCTGCCGCCTACGCCCGTGAGGCCCAGCAGCAGGCGAAGGCTGCGCTGGACGAGCTGCGCGCACTCTCGCGAGGGGTCGCGCCGCCGTTGCTGGCCGACCGCGGGCTGGTGGCCGCCCTGAGCGCGCTGGCCGAGGAGAGCCCGCTGCGGGTCGGCACCGATCTCGACCCTGCGCTGGACGCCGCAGTTCCCCCAGAAGTCGGACGCGCGGTCTACTTCGTCGTCGCCGAACTCCTGACCAACGCGGCCAAGCACTCCGGCGCAAGCGAGGCGACGGTGAGCGCGCGGGTGCACGGGGACGACCCGGCGCGGCTGCGGGTGACGGCCAGCGACAACGGCTGCGGCGGGGCGCAGTTCCGCGATGGTCACGGCCTGAGCGGCCTGCGGGAGCGGCTCAACGGGCTGCGGGGGACGCTGGCCGTGGAGAGCCCTCCCGGTGGCCCGACGCGGATCGACGTGGTTGTGCCGCTGGCCGCCGGGGTTCAGCCCGGGCAGCCGCCGTCCCTATCCTGAGCGGGTGACGTCCGACCACGCCCAGCCCGGGAACGCCGGGGCGGAGGCGATCCGCATCCTGCTCGTCGAGGACTCCGTGCTGCTCCGCGAGGGTCTGGCACGGCTGTTCGACGAGGCGGGCTACACCACCGTCGGAGCGTTCGCCGACGCCGTGGACATCGTTGAGCGGGTGCGCTCGGCAAGCCCCGACGTGGTCGTGATGGACGTCCGGCTGCCGCCGGGCTTCCACGACGAGGGCATCCGGGCAGCGCTGGAGCTGCGACGCGCGGCCCCGGAGGTCGCCGTCCTGGTGCTGAGCCAGTACGTGGAGACGGTCTACGCCCGCGAACTCCTCGCCGACGCGCGCGGGGGAGTGGGCTACCTGCTGAAGGACCGGGTGACCTCGCTGGCCGAGTTCACCGACGCCGTCCGCCGGGTCCGCGCCGGGGGCACGGTGCTCGACCCGTTGGTCGTCAAGCGCCTGATGGCGACGGCGCGCGATCCGCTGGCTGGGCTCACCCCGCGCGAACTCGAGGTGCTCGAGCTCATCGCGGAGGGGCACAGCAACACCGGCATCGCCGAGCGCCTCGTGATCGGGACGGGTGCGGTGGAGAAGCACGTCAGCGCCATCTTCGCCAAGCTGGGCCTGGCCGATTCCGGCTCCGGGAACCGCCGCGTCCTCGCCGTTCTCGCCTATCTGCAGCGGGGCTGAGGGCCAGCAGGTGAGGCTGCACGCGCGGGCGGGCTGCCGGACGCGTGGTCTCCCGGCCTGACTAGGCGGCTGAGCGCTTCTGGAGGGGCCGTCGACGCAGCCCGGCGTCGAGGATGGCCGGGGTCCGGGACTACATCGACGTCGGCTATCGGCGCAACGAGAACGCGGACCTGGCGGCCGGGTGTGATTGGGTGCTGGTGCTGTCGCCGTTCGGTGGCCGGTCGCTGCACCGGCCGGAGTGGGGTCTGGGGTTGTCGGCGCAGGTGGAAGAGCTCCGGTCCGGCGGCAGCAGGGTGGAGACGATCGGGCCGGACGCGGACGCGCTCGAAGCCTTCGGCGCCAACATGATGAACCCGGCAGCGCGTCCGGGGGCCGCCCGGGCCGGGCACGCACAGGAGCTCCGCGCCGCAGAGGCCCTCTCCAGGTTCTGGGGCTGAGGCGGGGCCTTCGGGGACACGATCGCTCGGCTGCGGAGACCCTCAGCCACCCCGACCGAGAGCGCCCATCTGCCGCCAACGACTGTGGGAGCCCAGCCGGAGTTGAATTGTCGGCTACCAGCCGAGTTCGCCGGCGTCCTCCTGGAAGGTGCCGGTCGGGCCGTCGGGTCCGATGCTTGCGAGTTTGGCGACGATTCGAGCGCTTTCGATGGCGGGCCGGCCGGGGTGGCTGCCCGGGTCGCTGCCGCCCAGTTCGGTGGCGGTGATGCCGGGCTCGACGGCGTTGAACTTGATCCCGGGATGCGCGTTGGCGTACTGGACGGTGAGCATGGACACCGCTGCCTTGCTCGCGGCGTAGGCGATGGCGACGAAGTGGGAGGCCGGGCGGGCCGGTTCATGGGTGGCCCAGAAGGAGCCGAGGGCGCTGGAGATGTTGACGACAACCGGGTTGGGCGATTGCTGCAGGAGCGGGAGCGCGGCCTGGGTCACCCGGACGATGCCGACGGCGTTGGTGTTGAAGACGTCCAGGACGCTGGGCCCGTCGAGCGCCTCGTTCATGCTCGCCCCGTTCGCGCGCCTGGCGATGCCGGCGTTGTTGACGACGACGTCCAGACCGGTGCCGGAGGCAGCGATCGTGGCGAGTGCGGCGGCCACCGAGGCGTCGTCGGTGACGTCGAGCTGGACGAACCGGGCTCCGAGTTCGGCGGCGGCGGCCGTCCCGCGGTCCTTGTCGCGGGCGCCGACCCACACGGTGTGGCCGGCCTCCACCAGGAGCCGCGCCGTTTCCTTGCCGAGGCCCTTGTTCGCCCCGGTGATGAGTGTTGTGGTCATGCACGCATCGTCGGACCCGGATGAACGGGCAGCTAGTTGCCTGGTGTTCATAGGACTGGCAGGGCTAGGACAACGGTGCTGGCCGTGGCACACACTGGAGAAGTGAACTCGGAGTTCGGCGCAGCGGTACGCCGATGGCGCGACAGCGTTGCGCCCAGCACTGTCGGCCTGCCCAGCGGGGGCCGTCGGCGGGCCGCTGGGCTGCGGCGCGAGGAACTTGCCGGCCTCGCCGGCATCTCCGTCGACTACCTCACCCGGCTTGAACAGGGCCGCGCCACCTCACCGTCGGCCCAGGTGGTCGAGGCGCTCGCGCGCAGCCTGAGGCTGGCTGACCCGGAGCGTGAACTCCTGTTCCGTCTCGCCGGGCTGTCCGCACCCGGGCCCGGCGTGGTTCCGACGCGGATCACCCCGGGCGTGCAACGGCTCCTCGATCGCCTCGCCGGAGTCCCCTTGGTGGTCTACGACGCCGCGTGGAACCTGGTCGTCGCGAACGCGCCCTACGACGCGCTCATGGGCGAGACGTCCGCCCTGACGGGCAACGACCGCAACGGTGTCTGGCGCAACCTCATCGGGAGCGGTTCTCGTACCGTGCAGACTCCCGAAGAGCACGCCGACCAAGTCGCCCGCCTCGTGGCAGAACTGCGCATGACCGCGGCACGCTATCCGAAGGACGCCACCCTGCGGCGGCTCGTCAGCGACCTTCGCGCCACGAGCCCCCAGTTCACCGAGCTCTGGGACGGCGCTCCCGGACCGGCGCCGGCCGAACCGTCACGGCACAAGGTGATCCAACATCCGACGGTGGGGCCGATCGCCCTGGAATGCGACATCCTCGTCGTGGCCGGCGACGATCTGCGAATCATGGTCTACACCGCCGAGCCGGGCACCGAGGACGCTCAGCGACTCGAACTCGCGATCGTGCTAGGAACCCAGTCCCTCGTCGGCTAGCAGCCTGATCTGGCTAGCGGCAAGATCCCGAGTGAACGAGCAGTGATTGCTGCTGGGGCGGGTGGGGCTCGAACCCACGACCAGGGGGACGTTGCCAATCCGGAAGCGTGATGAGCGCGCCGTGCGCGCCTGCGGGGAGAAGGCTGCGGAGTCTGGCTGCTTGGTCGAGGCAGAGGTTGGCGCGATGCTGGATGCAACGCAATCGGATTGGAGTCACCGGCCCGTGGCATCAACAACAACCTTGTTTCGATACAGCTGGCGGGACTGCGCCCCACCCAGCGGAGAGGGGCTGGACGGCTGTCACCGGAATGTGCCGCCTACTGGCGGGACGACCCCGCCGACGACCGAGCGGGAAGTGGGCCGATGATGCGCGAGGTCCACGCGGACATCGCCGTCATCGGGGGCGGCACGGGGGGCGTGGCCGCTGCGCTGGCCGCGCTACGGGCCGGGAAGCGGGTCGTGCTCACCGAGCAGTACGCCTGGCTCGGTGGGCAGTTCACCAGCCAGGCGGTGCCGCCCGACGAACACCCGTGGGTGGAGGAGTTCGGCGTGACCGCCAGCTACCGGGCCTTCCGGGAAGCGATCCGGGGGGTCTACCGCTCGGCCTACCCGATGACCGACCGCGCTCACAACGACCCAAGGCTGAACCCCGGCGCAGGACGGGTCAGCAAGCTGTGCCACGAGCCGAGGGCGGCCGTCACGGCGATCGAGTTGCTGTTCGCGCCGTACCGCTCGAGCGGACAGCTCATCGTGCTGCAGCCGTACCTTCCGGTCGGCAGCACGACGGACGGCGACCGCGTACTTGCCGTTCAGCTGGCGCGCCCGGGCGAGTCCGCCGGCGTGGTGGTGACCGCTCCGTACTTCCTGGACGCCACCGAGACCGGTGAGTTGCTGCGCCTCGCGTCCGTGGAGTACGTCACCGGTGCCGAGGCGCACGCCGATACCGGCGAGCCTCATGCTCCGGCAGTCGCCGACCCGCTCAATCATCAGGCGATCACCTACTGCTTCGCGATCGACCACGTCGACGGCGACCACACCATCGACCGTCCGGCGAGCTACGACTTCTGGCGTGCCTACCGGCCGTCCTTCTGGGGCGCGCCCCTGCTGTCCTGGTCGGCCCCCGACCCGCGGACCCTGGAACCGGCAACGCGCAGCTTCACACCGAACCGGTCCGGATCGGTGTCGGACAGCGCCGACTACCAGGGCAGGGATGGCGGCGACCTGGATCTGTGGCTGTTCCGGCGGATCCTGGCACGCGAGCACTTCACGCCGGGCTTCTTCGCCAGCGACATCGTGCTGGTGAACTGGCCACAGGTCGACTACTTCGAGGCGCCGGTTATCGACGTGCCGGACGCGGAGTGGCGGCTGGCAGAAGCCAGGCAGTTGTCGCTGAGCATGTTGTACTGGATGCAGACCGAGGCACCGCGTCCCGACGGTGGAGCCGGCTGGCCGGGGCTGCGGTTGCGTCCCGACGTGGTCGGTACCGAAGACGGACTGGCGCAGGCGCCCTACGTCCGGGAGTCGCGGCGGATCGTGTCCGAGTACCGGATCGTTGAGCAGGATCTGGCCCTCGACGTGCGCGGAGAGCGAGGTGCTGTGCGCTACGACGACTCGGTGGGCGTCGGCATGTACCGCATCGACCTGCACCCCTCGACCGGTGGCGACAACTACATCGACGTGGCGGCGAGCCCGTTCCAGCTGCCGCTCGGCGCGTTGATCCCCGTGCGGGTGCAGAACCTGCTCCCCGCAGCGAAGAACATCGGCACGACTCACATCACCAATGGCTGCTACCGACTGCACCCGGTCGAGTGGAACGTCGGTGAGGTTGTCGGTGAGCTGGCCGCCCAGTGCCTCGACCTGGGCGTCCCGCCGACCGCCGTGCGCGCCACTCCGACGCTGCTGGGCAACTTCCAGCGGCGTCTCGACGCTCACGGCATCGAGCGTGCGTGGCCACACGGCGTGGTCGGCTACTAGGCGGGAGGCCAGGCGTCGTCGAAGGCGGCCTGGTGAGCGAGCAGCATTTGCTGGTGGGGCGGGTGGGGCTCGAACCCACGACCCAGGGATTATGAGTCCCCTGCTCTGACCGGCTGAGCTACCGCCCCCGAGCGTTCTGGTTCAAGGTCGGTTGGGGCGTGTCCAAAGGGAACCGGTACGGTTGCGGACGGACGCAACGTCGAGTCGGAAGCAGCATGGACGCACTCCAGATGACAATTTGGGCCGTAACGGCCATCCTCCTGGGCGGGCTTGCCTGGGCCTTCTTCAAGAACGACGGGTTGGCGATCCGGCTCGGCGCGCTCGGCCTGTTCGGCGTCTTCTACGTCGCCATGGTTCTCTGGGCTCCCACCGACGCGACCTGGGCCGACGTGACCATCATGGCGGTCATCGTGATCGCGCTGGGTTCGCGCATGAAGAAGCCGTCCGACGACACCAAGCCGTCCGATCCGGACGCGGAGCAGGGAGGCCCGAGCGATGACTGACAGCACGGACGCCGGCTGGCAGCAGCCCGACCGGGAGGACCCCCTCGAGGCGACCGCTATCGACCTGATCACCCAGGTCGTCCAGGAGGCGTTCCTGGAGCTCGATCCGCTCGAACTCGTCCGGACGCGGGCGCCGCAACTCTCCGCCGACGACCAAGCCGTCGTGGCTCACCTGATCGACGAGGCCGCGGTGGAACTCGAGGTGGACTTCAGCGGGCACGAGCACGACTGAGGCCTTCGACGGCCCGACCAGCCGGGTTGGCGCAGCCGACTCGTGATCCTTCGTTCCTCGCGCAGCGCCTCGGCGAACGGCTCTGAGGCCGCTCAGCGGACCACCATGGCAATGCCGCCGAAGGCCGGCAGTTCCACCGTGAAGCCGCCGAGGGCGTCCACGTCGTCCACCTTGCGGCGCGTGGCCAGATCTGTCACCCGACCGGCGGGCAGGTGCTCGGACTGAACCCGACCGGTGATCTTGTCCGGGCCGAAGTTCAACGCCGTGATCTGCACCAGGCCGCTCTCCAGGCGGCTGATCATCACCAGCATGCTCTTCCACGGCACGTCCGGAACGTCCAGCAGCGTGCCGGTCGCGATGCCCGAGCGCTTGCGCAGCCGCAGCACCTCCGCCAGCCGGGACGCGAACGAGTTCGGGTTCTCCAGCTGGGCGGGCAGCGGTCCGTACAGCGCCGTCGCCACCGGCATCCCGGACGCCGACTTCTTCGCGTCCGGAGCCTTCCCCATCAGGTCGTACGCGCCCCGCTCGATCCAGCGCGTGTCGCCCGTCCCGATCAGGCCGCGCACCTTGCTCCGGTCCAGCGGCAGCGCCCCGACCAGGTCCCAGCCCGACAGTGCGAACACCCCCGGCTGCCACGCGTTGTACATGCACAGCAGCAGGTGCGCGTTCATGATCCGGCGCACGTCCGCCTCGGTGATCGACTCCAGATCCGTGATGCCCAGCGACGCCGTCACCACCGACGCGGTCGTGCACGCGATCCCGTTCTGCACGAACAGCGCGTTGTACGGGGCCGCGTCACCGGCCAGCTTCAGCCGCATCGTCTCCCGCACATAGTCGGCCAGTTCGCCGCCCGTGGTCTCGCCGCCGCCCAGCTGGTAGTGGTCGTCGCGGTGCGGACCCGCCCAGTGCACCAGCTCGTAGGTCAGCTCGTCGTGGTTCTGCAGCGCGTGCACCAGCGACGCCTGGTCGACGCCCACCCGCATCGCCTCCCGCAGCGCGAGCCGCAGGAACTCGGTGTCCGCCGTCGCCAGCGCGAACTGGTAGGCCGGCCTGGTCACGAAGTCGTACGACAGGTCGGGCCCCACCGCGCTGGTGTGCTTGATGTCGTCGATGGCCAGGTTCAGCTCCTGGAACGTGAACCCGCCCACTTTGCGCACCATCGAGCCGATCAACTGGTTGGCCGCCTGGCTCAGCGGGTGGCCCTCCGACCAGCCCGGGCCCGAGTCCAGGCCCTTCTCCACGCCGAGGAACCCGTTCGCGTCCAGCCGCAGCCCGCCGGAACCCAGGTCGAGCAGCGAGTGCAGCGCGTCACCCATCACCAGCCGCATGCCCGCGAACGTCGGGTCCAGCCAGTTGATGGTCGGCTGGCCGTCCTTGAAGTAGTGCAGGTACACCCAGCGGCGCAGCCGTCCCTTGTAGTCCCAGATGGGGGGAGTGACCGACCAGTTCGTCTCCTTCACCCCGGGCTCGTAGAAGATCACCCGCTGCAGTGCCCCGATGATGTAGCCGGCCTCGGCCAGCCGCTGCTCGGTCGCCGGGTCAAGGTTCACCGAGTCCCGCCCCTCGGGGACGTCGGGCAGCAGGTCCCACGCCTCCTCCGGGATGTCGATCATGTGGTAGATCCCCGGGTAGTCCAGGTAGTTCAGCTCGGCAAGCCGGAAGTCCGCGCCCTTGCCGGTGTGGCCCGGCACGATGTCGTCGATGATGGTGCCGCGTCGGCGCGCAGCGTTCGCGCACATCTCCCGGAACTGGTCCTCGGTGCCGAACACCGGGTCGATCTGCATGCTGATCCGGTCGAAGTGGCCGTCGACGCTCGGCGTCGGCTCCCAGCCCTGGATGCCGCCGGCCAGCTTCAGCGGGCCCGTGTGCACCCCGTCGATGCCGATCTTCGCGAACGCCGCCCACAGCTCCTCCGAGCCGAGGGACGCCAGGAACGACTCACCCGGAGCGGTGATGTGCGAGAGCGGATAGGCGGTGTACCAGACCGACGCCTGGCGTACAGCCTCGCGCGGGTCCGGGTGCGCGTACGGATTCGCCCACATCGCGTGGTGGCCGGCCAGTTGGCGTCCGAGCGCGGTCGCGTCGTGCAGCATCGACTGCTGCTCGAGCCAGTCGATGTAGGCCGGATTGCGCCCGTCCGGCTCGAACGGGGGCAGCGGGACGACGTCGGCGTGGTCGCGACGCTTCGCCTTGGGACGCAGCTTCTCCGGCCGGGCCGCATACGGCGTCGGCTCCAGGACGAACTCGATCGTCCGGTCCTCTTCGGGAACTTCGGGCAGCTCCTGATCCACGCTCATTCGCCCAACCTATTGCAGCGGCCGGGTGGGTGGCGAGACGTCCTCAGCCGACCGTGTAGCGGGCCTTGAGGGTGGCGATCGTGTCCTCGCTGAGCCCCAGTCCCTCGGTGACGAACCGGTGCACCCCGGCGAACGTCATGTCGTAGGCCTGGTCGTCGGGGTAGTACTGCGTGATCGCATTCACGAGCGTGTCGAACATCCCTGAGGACACGCCGGGGGAGCGCAGGTATTCGGTGCGGGCGGTCTCGAGATCGGTCCCGACGATGAACATCAGGATCAGGTTGAGCATGCCGGTGCGGTCACGTCCGTAGTGGCAGTGCACCAACACAGGCCCCGGCGTCGCGGCGATCCGGGTCAGCGCTGAGCCGAGCGAGGTGCGGTCGGACGCCTTGGTCACGAAGGTGGCCAGGTCAGCCGTGCCGGTCATGGAATAGCGGTACTTCGCCACCTTCGGCAGGGTCGGGTCCTTGCACGCCTTCGCCGCGGTCGTCGAGCGCAGGTCGATGATCGCTCCGCCGCGCAGCAGGCTCGCCATCAGCTGCTTCGCGAACTTCGACGCGTGGCACAGTTCGCCGCTGCGGTAGATCGGCGAGCCCAGGTCGACCACGATCCGCTCGTTGGAAACCCTCGTCAGGGACGGCATCTGGTCATTGAGCCAGGTGCGGTGCCCGGTTCGGCTCCACAGCACCACGCCGTTCTCGAAGTGCTGGTCGTAGACGTTCTGGGTGCCCACCCTCAGCTTGGCCCGCGGCGCGAGCGGATCGCCGAAGACGGCCTCGCCGCCGGCGGCGACGTAGGTCTTGAGGATCTTGCCGATCACGGGGTAGGTGGTCGCCGCAGCCGGTGGCGCGACGAGAGCGGTGGCGCCGAGTGCCGTCGCGAGCACGACGGCGAGAGAGCCGAGCAAGCGTTTCATGGGTTCCTCAGGGTGCGAGCAGGACGCGGCAACGCCGCACGTCGGCCGGGGGACCGACAAGGACACCATGACAGGCGCGCCGGTGGGACGCAAGGTTCCGGGCTGTGGGCTCAGCCGAGCGCCCGGGCGAGCAACGCGTCCAGGTCGACGTGCTCGACCAGGGCGTCGGCGAGGGTGTCGAGCATCTGTGCGCGCCGCTCGGCGAACCCGGGCTGGCCGGGCACGGGGCGCCAGGTCGATCCGACGGCCTCGGCGACGGTGGTCAGCCAGGCTCGACGGAAGTCGTCGTTCTCGAAGGCCCCGTGCCAGATGGTGCCCCACGTGCTGCCGTGCCGGACGCCGTCGAGGAACGGCTCGCCCCCGGTGACCTCGACCACGCCGTGGTGGATCTCGTAGGCGGTGACCTGGTGGCCGTGCCAGCTGCCGCGGGGACGCCCGAGCACCTTCTCCTCGCTGAACCGGACGCGGCCGGGCAGCAGCCCGAGGCCCGGCTCGACACCCAGGGACGACTCGACCGGGTCGTCGATCGTCTCGGTGAGCATCTGGTAGCCGCCGCAGATGCCCAGGACGGGACGTCCGGCCGCTGCCCGTGCGGCGAGGGCGTCGGCGAGCCCGTGCCGTCGCAGCCAGTCCAGGTCGGCCAGCGTGGAACGGCTGCCGGGCAGCACGACCAGGTCGGCGCTCTCCACGTCGGACGGGCTGGCGGTCGCGAACACGTCCAGCCCGGGCTCGGCGGCCAGCGCATCCAGGTCGGTGGCGTTGGAGATGCGCGGGAACCGGATCGCGGCCACCCG
>PHEV01000063.1 GCA_002843035.1 Actinobacteria bacterium HGW-Actinobacteria-5
GATCTCATCGGCCGCAGCCTGAGCCGTACCCGCCAGCAGCTGTGGGCGCGGCGCCGCCGGCTCTCACTGTCGTTGCACGGACGGGTTCAGGCGAACCTGACCGCGGCCATCCTGCTGCTCCAGCGGACCAGAGCTGAGTACGCGGCGAGCGGGATCCTTGACGTCCGGCTGATCGATCAGGTCCGTGACGCGATGCAGGCCGCCTGGCAGGTGGACAGCAGGAGCCCGGGCTCGGCGAGCGACCGGCTGGAGCGGGTGGCCGGCGTCTGGGCAGGCATCATGCCGGTGCGACTGGTCCTCGGCGACGCCGCGCGTGCACGGCTCGACGCGGACCACGACTCCGGCGACGCCGGTGTCGAGGTGGTCCGCGAGCTCCTGCTGAACGCAGCGCGGCACGGCGGCGCGACCGGGGCCGAAGTGGCGATCGACGCGGCGGACTCCGACCTCGTGCGGATCAGGGTGCGGGAAACCGGCGGCAGGGCCGTGGCGGACCAGCCCCAGGGCACCGGCATGGGCGGCACCATGATCGACTCCGTCGCGGACCGGTGGTGGGTTCAGGTCGAGGGTCCCGAGCGGGTCACCACGGTGCTGCTGCCGACCGGCCTGTCGCCGTCCGCCGTCCAGCGGAACCTCACCACCACCGAGTGAGGCCGGCTCAGAGGTCGGCGGCCCGGATCATGGCCGCGATGGCCGCCGGCTCCCCGAAGACCTCAACGCGGGCGGCGTCGCGGCGTCCGAACAGGTAGAGCACGAGTTCGCTCGGCGGGCCGCTCAGGGTGACGATGTCGGGGCCGTGCCCGATGCGCACCGGTTCGCCGCGCGGGACGTCGCGCTCAAGCCAGACGGCCACGGGCGAACGGCGCAGCGAGAGCCGCGCCAGCGTCCCAGCCCGCCGCCAGGCGAGGTTCTCGAGGGCGGCGTCGCGGGGCCGGGGCGTGTGGTCGCCCGCGCCCCGACGGACATCCTCGCAGTGCACGAAGAACTCGAACGTGTTCGCCGCGGCCTCGACGCCCGGCAGCCGGAACGGGGACAGCCGGGCCGGGCCGCGGCGGATCGCGTCCACCAGCTCGGTATAGGGCTGCCCGGAGCGGACCTCTTCGATCCGCTCGGCGGTGTGCAGGGCGAGGGGCTTGGCCACGATCCCCGCGGCGGCGAGCGGGTCGTTCTCGCGCAGCCAGACGTGCGCGGCGAGGTGGTGGGCTGTCCACCCCTCGCACAGCGTCGGGGCGGTCGGCTCGACCGCGGCGAGTGCGTCGCAGAGGGCCGCGCGCTGGTCGGACGGGCGGTGGTGCTGGCTCATGCCGGAACCCTACCCACGCGCCTGCCACAATGTCGGGGTGAGCGAGCTCGACCCACAGGTGGCAGCCCTGTTGAAGCGGAACGCCGACGGCCTGGTGCCGGCGGTCGTGCAGGACGCGACGTCCGGCGCGGTGCTGATGCTGGCGTGGATGGACGACGAGGCGTTGCGACGCACCCTGGCCACGCGCCGCGGTACCTACTGGTCGCGCAGCCGCAAGGAGTACTGGGTGAAGGGCGAGACCAGCGGTCATATCCAGGTTGTTCGCGAGGTTCGCCTGGACTGCGACGGCGACACCGTGCTGGTGCGGGTCGACCAGACCGGCCCGGCGTGCCACACCGGGACGGCCACCTGCTTCGACGCCCGGGTGCTGCTGGAGGACCTCGGATGAGGCTCGAGATCACCCCGGACCTGCCCGGCTTCCTCGCCGCGGGCGCCTCGCGCCGGGTGGTGAGCGTCTACACCCGCCTGCTGGCCGACGACTTCACCCCGGTCGGGCTGTACCACCAGCTGTGCGGCGATCGCCCGAACACTTTCCTGTTCGAGTCCGCCGAGGGCGGGGTGTGGTCGCGGTACTCGTTCGTGGGCGTCAACGCCGTCGCCACGCTCACCGAGGCCGACGGCGCCGCGCGGTGGGCGTTCAGCGGACGCCCGATCACGGGCCTGCCCGGAGACGGCGACCCGTTGAGCGTGCTGGCGCAGACGCTGGGGATGCTGCACACCCCACGCGAGCCGGGGCTGCCGCCGCTGGTGTCGGGGATGGTGGGCTACCTCGGCTACGACGTGGTGCGCCGGATGGAGCACCTGCCCGACAGCAACCCCGACGACCTCGGCATCCCGGAACTGGTGATGATGCTGGTCTCGGACATGGCCGTGCTCGACCACCACTCGGGCGAGGTGTGGCTGGTCGCGAACGCGATCAACTTCGATGACACCGGCGCGCACATCGAGGACGCGTACGCCGACGCCTGCGCGAGGGTCGAGGCGATGGCTGCGGCACTGCTGCGTCCGGCCGAACCCCTGGTCGCCATCCGGGCCAGCGATGCCCGGCCCGCGCCGGTGCGCCGGCAGCGGACGTCGGCGGAGTACGAGGCAGCCGTGTCCGAGGCGATCGAGGAGATCCGGGCGGGTGAGGCGTTCCAGATCGTGCCGAGCCAGCGATTCGAGACCCCGTGCGCGGCGGAACCGCTGGACGTGTACCGCGTGCTGCGTCGCTCGAACCCGAGCCCTTACCTCTACCTGCTCCGCCTGGACGGCTTCGCGATCGTCGGGTCCAGCCCGGAGGCGCTGGTGCAGGTGACCGGAGGCCGTGCGACCACCCACCCGATCGCAGGGACGCGTCCTCGCGGTGCCACCGCAGCGGAGGACGCGAGCCTCGAGGCAGAGCTGCTGGCCGACGCGAAGGAGGCCGCCGAGCACCTGATGCTGGTCGACCTCGGCCGCAACGACCTCGGCCGCGTCTGCGTGCCGGGCACGGTGGAGGTGGTCGAGTTCATGAAGGTGCGGCGCTACAGCCACGTGATGCACCTCGAGGCGGCCGTTCAGGGCACCCTCGCGCCGGGCCGCACAGCGCTGGACGCCACGTTGAGCTGCTTCCCTGCTGGGACCCTGTCCGGTGCGCCGAAGGTCAGGGCGATGGAGATCATCGACCGCCTGGAGGTGTCGCGCCGAGGGCTGTACGGGGGAGTGGTGGGGTACTTCGACTTCGCCGGCGACTCCGACACCGCGATCGCGATCCGCACGGCCCTGCTGGCCGGGGGAGTCGCCTACGTCCAGGCGGGCGCGGGGGTGGTGGCGGACTCGGTGCCCGCCAACGAGGATGCCGAGAGCCGCAACAAGGCGGCCGCTGTGCTGGATGCGGTGGCCGAGGCGGGCGCGCTGCTGCGGCTGGAGCGCCCGGGTTCCTGAGAAGTCAATAAGGAATGACCAGCAATCCTCGGTAGCTGGGGTAGCGGTGTTCGCGCCCAACAGCCAATATGGGGACTTGTTTGGTTTTGTTGTTCACCAACCGCCGCAGCCACAGCCTGACTCGAGGGAGCGATGCATGATCGAAAGCGCTGACCGGGCCACGCGCACTGTCGCCAAGGAATATCACCACGGCCGTACCCCCGCGGCCTGGGCTGGCAGCATCATTGCCGCGATTGCGTTCACCTTGGGGGCCGTTGCGTTCGTGCTCGGGCCGAACTGGACCCTGATCTGGGTGGCCAGTGTGCTCCTGGTCCTGTCCCTGGTCACCGGCGGCGTGCTCCGGCGGATGGGCTACGGTCAGCCCTGACATGACGGTGCTTGACGAGATCATCGCCGGTGTTGTCGAGGATCTCGAGGTCCGTCGCGCCCGGCGTCCACTGGAGGCGCTGGTCGCCCACGTGGAGACCATGGGGCCCGCGCTCGACCCGCTTCCCCTGCTCCGTGCGCCCGGTCTGGGCGTGATCGCGGAGGTGAAGCGGTCCAGCCCCAGCAAGGGCGCGCTCGCCCCGATCGACGACCCCGCAGCGCTCGCGACCGAGTACGCGGCCGGTGGTGCGTCCGCGATCTCGGTGCTCACCGAGTCGCGCCGGTTCGGCGGCAGCCTGGCAGACCTGGCCGCCGTGCGCGCGGCGGTCAGCACCCCTGTGCTGCGCAAGGATTTCGTGGTCACCGAGTACCAGCTGTGGGAAGGCCGCGCGGCCGGGGCCGACCTGGCCCTGCTGATCGTCGCTGCGCTGAGCCAGGCCCAGCTGGAGGCCTTCCTGGCCCTTGCCGGGCGGCTCGGCATCACCTGCCTGGTCGAGACGCACACGGCCGAGGAGGTGCGCCGCGCGCTGGACGCGGGCGCGCAGCTGATCGGGGTGAACAACCGCAACCTCAAGACCCTCGAGGTGGACTTGAGCCATTTCCAAGAACTTGCTGAGCTGATCGGGCCCGGTCCGGTGAAGGTGGCCGAGTCCGGCATCCTCAGCACGGCGGACGCCGCCCGGATGCGGTCGGCCGGAGCCGATGCCGTGCTGGTCGGCGAACTGCTCGTCCGGCACGGGGACCCACGAGCAGCGGTGGCCGCGCTACGAGCGCTGGCATGACGGCACGCTGAGAGTGTGAGTGAATAGGGGCGTGATGCCTTCCACGCTGCCCGATGCGGGCGGCCACTACGACCTCTTCGGTGGCCGCTACGTCCCTGAGGCTCTCGTCGCTGCCCTGAACCAGCTCGAGGCCGAGTTCGACACCGCCATGGGGGACGTGTCGTTCTGGCGCGAGCTCGACGACTTGCGCCGCAACTACTCCGGGCGTCCGACGCCGCTCACCGAGGCACCCCGGTTCAGCCGGCACTGCGGGAACGTGAGGATCCTGCTCAAGCGCGAGGACCTGAACCACACGGGCTCGCACAAGATCAACAACGTGCTCGGCCAGGCGCTACTGACCCGGCGGATGGGCAAGACGAGGGTGATCGCGGAGACCGGCGCCGGCCAGCACGGCGTGGCCACCGCGACCGCAGCCGCGCTGCTGGGCATGGAGTGCCGCGTCTACATGGGTCGCCTCGACACCGACCGGCAGGCCCTGAATGTTGCCCGGATGCAGTTGCTCGGCGCCGAGGTGATCGCGGTCGAGTCCGGCAGCCAGACGCTGAAGGACGCGATGAACGAGGC
Organism: Actinobacteria bacterium HGW-Actinobacteria-5; assembly: GCA_002843035.1. GTDB lineage: Bacteria > Actinomycetota > Actinomycetes > Propionibacteriales > Propionibacteriaceae > Propionicimonas. The sequence goes on from PHEV01000063.1 coordinate 4,918, forward strand.
CATGCGCGACTGGGTCGCCAGCGTGGACAACACCCACTACCTGATCGGCACCGTTGCGGGGCCGCACCCGTTCCCGAAGATGGTGAAGGAATTCCAGCGCGTGATCAGCACCGAGATCCGCGAGCAGATGCTGGCCCGGTTCGGCCGCCTGCCCGACGGGGTCGCGGCGTGTGTCGGCGGTGGCTCGAACGCGATGGGCTCCTTCGCCGACTTCATCGACCTGCCGGAGGTGGCGCTGTACGGCTTCGAGGCCGGCGGCGACGGCGTGGAGACGGGACGCCACGCCGCCGCGATCCAGGGCGGCTCGGTCGGGGTGCTGCACGGCATGCGCACCTACATCCTGCAGGACGCCGACGGCCAGACCATGGAGTCGCACTCGATCTCCGCAGGCCTCGACTACCCGGGGGTCGGGCCGGAGCACTCGTGGCTGGCCGCGACCGGCCGGGCGACCTACGAGGCGGTGACCGATGCCGAGGCGATGGCAGCGCTGCAACTGCTGACGCGGACCGAGGGCATCCTGCCGGCCATCGAGTCGGCCCACGCCCTCGCCGGGGTGATCCGGCTGGGGCAACGGCTCGCCGTCGAGCAGCCGGACGCCGAACCGACGATCGTGGTGTGCCTGTCCGGGCGCGGGGACAAGGACGTGGACACCGCGATCTCCTATTTCGGCCTCACCGGCAAGCCCGACTCTGCGACCGGAGGCACGGCATGAGCGCGACCGAACCGCCGGCCGGACGAGAAGGGGACGGTTCCGTTTCCGTCCAGCCCGCTCCGGCACCAGATTCCTCCGCGTCCGCGTTCCGCCGGGCGTCCGAGGAGGGCCGCGGCGCCCTGGTCGGCTACCTGCCGGTCGGCTACCCGTCCGTGCCGGGGTCGCTGGCTGCGCTGAAGGCGCTCTGCGGTGAGGGCGGGGACGGGCCCGGCGTCGACCTGGTCGAGGTCGGCCTGCCGTACTCCGACCCCATGATGGACGGGCCGGTGATCCAGCAGGCCGGGACGCGGGCACTTGCCCGCGGGGTCCGGACCCGGGACGTGTTTGCTGCGGTCGAGGCCGTCCGCTCCACCGGGACGCCGGCTGTCGTGATGACCTACTGGAACCTGGTCGACCGGTACGGCGTCGAGGCCTTCGCCCGCGACCTGGCCAACGCGGGCGGCTCCGGACTGATCACGCCTGACCTGATCCCCGACGAGGCTGCCGAGTGGCTGGACGCCTCCGATGCGCACGGGCTGGACCGGATCTTCCTGGTCTCGCCGTCCTCGACCGACTCCCGGATCGCGTCCACGACGCGGGCCTGCCGCGGGTGGGTCTACGCGACCGCGGTGATGGGAGTGACCGGGACGCGGTCGGCGAGCCCCACGGCCGCGCCGGAGCTGGTCGCCCGGATCAGGGAGCTGTCACCGCAGACCCTGGTGGGAGTCGGCCTGGGCGTGTCGAGCGGCGACCAGGCGGCGGACGTGGTCGGCTACGCGGACGCGGTGATCGTGGGTTCTGCGTTCATCAAGCCGATGCTGGCTGCCGAGGCCGACGGCAACCCCGACGACCTCTCCGGCCTCCGTGCGGTGCTCGCCGACCTCGCCTCTGGAGTCCGCCGGGCTCGACACGATGCTTGACCGCCCGATAAGGATGGGCCTGTGACCTTGTTCATCCCGAGCCCGCCGATCAGCTACTTCCAGATCGGTCCGCTGACCGTGCACATCTACGCGCTGTGCCTGATCACCGGGATCATCGTGGCCTGGACCATGGGTGTGCGGCGCTGGCGCGCACGCGGTGGCCGCACCGAGAGCTTCGAGACGGTGCTGTTGTGGGCGATCCCGATCGGCATCGTCGGCGCGCGGTTTTACCACGTGATGACGCACCTGGGCGACTACTTCGGCCCGGGCATCAACCCGTGGACGGCATTCGCCATCTGGCAGGGCGGGATCGCGATCTACGGCGCGGTGGGCTTCGGCGCCCTGGCCGCCTGGCTGGCGGCGCGGCGGCAGAAGATCGCCTTCGCGGCTCTCGCCGATGCGCTCGCGCCCGCCATCGCGGTCGGGCAGGCGATCGGCCGGTTCGGCAACTGGTTCAACCAGGAGCTCTACGGCTGGCCCACAACCCTGCCGTGGGGCCTGGAGATCGACCCTGCGCACCGCGTCCCCGGCTACGAGCAGTACGCGACCTTCCACCCGACGTTCGCGTACGAGGCGATCTGGGACCTGTCCACCGCCGGGGTGCTGCTCTGGGCTGACCGGCGGTTCCAGCTCGGCCGCGGCAAGGTCTTCGCGCTCTACATCGCGCTCTACGGATTCGGCCGCTCGTTCACCGAGAGCATGCGACTCGACTACTCCTACGACATCTTCGGACCGCTGAGGTTCAATGCGGCCATGGCGATGCTGATCTGCCTGGTCGGCATCGTCCTGCTCCTGTGGCTGCTTCGTCACCGTCCCGGACGCGAGGAGGTCGTCGAGTTCGGCGCTCCCGCGGGGGAGAAGCCCTCCGGGGAGAACCACGTGGCGGGCGAGACCGAGGTCGAGGTCGAAACCGACGCCGAGGCTGCCGTCAGCACCCTCGATGCCGGCGAATCCCCCGGAGGTACCCCTGACGCGGAGCCGGGGGAGGACTCGCCCGGGGCGTGATCCGCGGTATCGGCCACCGTCCGGGTGTCGTCGGCGGTACGGTCGGCGCGTGATGCGGCGATGGGCCAGGCTGGGCACGATCACCTGCCTCTGCGCGACCCTGGCCGGCTGCAGCGGCTCGGTGCTGCCCACGGTGACCGTGACGGTCACCGTCACCGGAGCACCCTCCACGGCGCAGGCCTCCGCCGGCGGAGCAGTCGACTGGGCCTCCGTGGTCGACCGCTCCCGTGGAGCCGTGTTCCGGATCCAGACGACCAACTGCTCCTCCTCGGCGCCGGGGGTAGTGGCGACCGGGCTCGCAATCGACGAGCACCTGCTGGTCACCGCGGCCCACGTGGTGGAGTACCAGCGGGGGTTCCAGGTCAGCTCCGATGCGTCCGGTGGTGAGGCGCACGTGCTCGGCTTCGACCCGCGGACGGACGTGGCCCTGCTCTGGCTCGACACCAGTGCGGACTCGACGCTGTCGTTCGCCGAGACGCCGCCGAAGGCGGGCGACCAGGTGGCTGTCCTCGGGTTCCCGCAGGCAGCCACGGACCTGCAGGCGGCGACCGGTTCGGTGACCAGCCTGGACGGAACCGGCACCGTCACCAGTGACGGCGGCAACATCCAGCGCGAGGGCATGCTGGTCACGGACCTGGCCACGGACCCGGGCTACGGCGGCGGACCGGTACTGGGGTCGGACGGCCGCGTCGTCGGGGTGGCGAGTTCACAGGCGCTGGCCTACAGCAGCAGCGAGGGAAGGGTCGTCCCGGCGCAGGGCACGGGCTACGCGGTGCAGCCGGGGGAGTTCGCCGACCTCCTCGAGCAGTGGCGGACGAACACCTCGGCGGTGAACACCTGCGACCCCGACTCGGTGAACCACGTGATCAAGAACCTCGACACCGCCCCCGCCGGGGCGGCCGATGCCCTCGAGGCCCTGGACGCATTCTGGCTCGCGGTGAACGGGGCCGACTTCGCCGGGGCGTGGCGACGGCTGAACGCTCGCGGCCAGCAGGTCAAGGGCAGCTTCGAGCGCTGGTCGGCGAAGATGGCGGGGGCGCAGTACAGCGACGGGTACCTCGAGACGGCCCGCGCGTCGGGGAGTTCCGGGTCCGCGACCGTAGTGGTGAACCTCACGGAATCGACCTCCGCGGGCGAGACCCGGTGCCGGGTGTGGCGGCTCACCTATGCCCTCACCAACGAGTCGGGCCAGTGGCTGGTCGGGCCGTTCAGCGGCCGCAGCATCGGCCGGTGCTGAGCCGCAGCTCCGGCCCGAGCCCGCGTCCACACACCGGTCCGGACACACCGTCGTAACCGGGTGCGTCCATGATTCAATCGGCACGATCGGGGCGAAAGGCCGAGTCAGGTAGGCTCGCCCCCCAAGCGTGCACCGTCGGCGTGTCGGCCGATCCGGCTGCACCGGCCCCGCGCGCTCGCGCAGATGGGAGTGATCAGATGGCGTTGACGATGATGCCCGGCAGGCCCGGTGAGGGCCTCTACGACCCCGCTTTCGAGCATGACGCCTGTGGGGTGGCCTTCGTCGCCCAGCTGAGTGGGGAAGCCAGCCATGACATCGTCGCCAAGGGCCTGACCGCTCTGGAGAACCTCGACCACCGTGGCGCGACCGGCGCCGATCCTGCGGCCGGCGATGGCGCCGGGATGCTGCTGCAGGTGCCGGACCGATTCCTGCGCCAGGTCGTCGACTTCGACCTGCCCGAGCCCGGGCACTACGCGATGGGCATGGCGTTCCTGCCCACCGAGCCGGTCGCCCGCGCCTCGGCCAAGCGCACCATCGAGTTCCTGGCCACCGAGGAGAAGCTGGTCATCCACGGCTGGCGCCCGGTGCCCACCGACGACTCCACGCTGAGCCCGATCTCGGCGCGGAACATGCCGCACTTCGAGCAGTTCTTCGTGTCCACCGTCGCCCTCGACACCGGCCTCGCGCTGGATCGGGCGGTGTACCCGCTGCGGCAGCGCGCCCGCACCGAGGCGGGGGTGTACTTCGCCTCGCTGTCCGGACGCACCACGGTCTACAAGGGCATGCTCACCACCCAGCAGCTTCCGCAGGTCTTCCCCGACCTTCTGGACGAGCGGGTCGAGAGCGCCCTCTCCCTGGTGCACTCCCGGTTCTCGACGAACACCTTCCCTGCCTGGGAGCTCGCCCACCCGTACCGCCTGATGGCGCACAACGGCGAGATCAACACGGTCAAGGGCAACCGGAACTGGATGCGGGCAAGGGAGGCCCTGCTGGCCACCGACATGATCGAGGGCGACCTGGGCCGGATCTTCCCGATCTGCACCCCGGGCGGGTCGGATTCCGCCTCCTTCGACGAGGTGCTGGAGCTGCTCCACCTCGGCGGACGCTCGCTGCCGCACGCCGTGCTGATGATGATTCCGGAGGCATGGGAGAACCACACCGAGATGGACGACGCGCGGCGCGCGTTCTACTCGTTCCACGCCTCGATGATGGAGCCGTGGGACGGACCTGCGTCCGTCACCTTCACCGACGGGTCGCTGATCGGTGCGGTGCTCGACCGCAACGGTCTGCGGCCGGGCCGCTACTGGGTCACCGACGACGGTCTGGTGGTGTTCGCCTCCGAGGCCGGCGTGCTGGACATCGAACCGGCGAAGGTGGTCGAGAAGGGTCGGATGAAGCCCGGCCGGATGCTCCTGGTCGACCTGGAGCAGCATCGGCTGATCAACGACGACGAGATCAAGGCGGGGCTGGCCGCAGAGCACCCCTACGCGGAGTGGCTGGAGAAGGGCCGCGTCGACCTCGACGATCTGCCCGAGCAGCAGCACGTTGTCCACAGCCATGCCTCGGTGACCCGACGCCAGCAGGTGTTCGGCTACACCCACGAAGAGCAGCGGATGATCATCGCGCCGATGGCGAACACCGGCGTGGAGCCGATCGGTTCGATGGGTTCGGACACTCCGGTGGCCGTGCTGAGCGACCGTCCGCGGCTCCTGTTCGACTACTTCGCCCAGCTGTTCGCTCAGGTGACCAACCCGCCGCTGGATGCGATCCGGGAGGAACTGGTCACCTCGCTGTCGGCGACCTTCGGTCCCGAGGGGAACCTGCTCGAGCCGACGCCCGACTCCTGCAAGCAGATCGTGATCGGGTATCCGATCCTCGACTCCGACCAGCTGGCGAAGCTGGTCCGGATCAACCGCGACGGCTCCCGGCCGGAGTACGACACGCACGTGGTGCGCGGGCTGTACCCGGTCGAGGGTGGCGGCGCGGCACTGCGGGCGAAGCTGGACGAGCTGTGCCAGGCGGTCAGCGAGGCGATCGCCGGGGGATGCCGGACGATCATCCTTTCCGACCGGCACTCCAACGCCGAACTCGCACCGATCCCGTCCCTGCTGCTCACCGCCGCGATCCATCACCACCTGGTCAGGGAGAAGACCCGCACCCAGGTCGGACTGATCGTGGAGGCCGGCGACGTGCGGGAGGTGCACCACGTCGCGCTGCTGATCGGCTACGGCGCAGCGGCCGTGAACCCCTATCTCGCCTTCGAGTCCGCCGAGGACCTGGCCCGGCGCGAGTGGCTCGTGCACGTCGAGCCCGACAAGGCGGTGTACAACGTCCGCAAGGCCCTCGGCAAGGGCGTGCTGAAGGTCATGTCGAAGATGGGCGTGTCCACGATCGCGTCCTACACCGGCGCCCAGATCTTCGAGGCGCTGGGCCTGTCCAGCGAGCTGGTCGATCGGTACTTCACCGGGACCACGAGCCGCGTCGAGGGGATCGGGCTGGAGGAGATCGCCGCCGAGGTGCTGAAGCGCCACGCGCGGGCCTACCCGCCCGACGGCATCCCGCTGCCGCACCGCACCCTGTCCGGTGGCGGGGAGTACAAGTGGCGCCGCGAGGGCCCGCCGCACCTGTTCGACCCCGAGACCGTGTTCCGGCTGCAGCACGCCACGAGGCAGGGCCGCTACGACGTGTTCAAGCAGTACACGGCGCGGGTGGACGACCAGTCGAAGCGCCTGATGACGCTGCGCGGACTGCTGGAGTTCGATGCCGGCCGCGCACCCGTGCCGATCGATGAGGTCGAGCCGGTCAGCGAGATCGTGAAGCGGTTCTCCACCGGAGCGATGAGCTACGGCTCGATCAGCCGGGAGGCGCATGAGACCCTCGCGATCGCGATGAACCGGCTGGGCGGCAAGTCCAACACCGGTGAGGGTGGCGAGGACGTGGACCGGCTCCACGATCCGGAGCGGCGCAGCGCGATCAAGCAGGTCGCGTCAGGTCGGTTCGGAGTGACCAGCGACTACCTGACCAATGCCTCCGACATCCAGATCAAGATGGCCCAGGGCGCCAAGCCCGGCGAGGGCGGCCAGCTGCCCGGCCAGAAGGTGTACCCGTGGGTGGCGAAGACCAGGCACTCGACGCCGGGTGTCGGGTTGATCTCGCCGCCGCCGCACCACGACATCTACTCGATCGAGGATCTCAAGCAGCTCATCCACGACCTGAAGTGCGCCAACCCGAGTGCCCGGGTGCATGTGAAGCTGGTCGCCGAGATCGGCGTCGGCACGGTGGCGGCGGGCGTCTCGAAGGCGAAGGCCGACGTGGTGCTGATCTCCGGCCACGACGGCGGCACCGGCGCGGCGCCGCTGACCTCGCTCAAGCACGCCGGCGGGCCCTGGGAGCTCGGCCTGGCCGAGACCCAGCAGACCCTGCTGCTGAACGGCCTGCGCGACCGGATCGTCGTGCAGGTCGACGGCCAGCTGAAGACCGGCAGGGATGTCGTGATCGCTGCGCTGCTCGGCGCGGAGGAGTTCGGTTTCGCCACCGCACCGCTGGTGGTCTCCGGCTGCGTGATGATGCGGGTCTGCCACCTGGACACCTGCCCGGTGGGCGTGGCCACGCAGAACCCCGACCTGCGGGCCAAGTACAACGGCCACGCGGACTTCGTGGTGAACTTCTTCGAGTTCATCGCGGAGGAGGTGCGGGAGCACCTCGCGGCGCTGGGTTTTCGCTCGATCGAGGAGGCCGTTGGCCGCGTCGAGGCGCTGCGCACGCGGCAGGCCGTCGATCACTGGAAGGCGAAGGGCCTGGACCTCGCCCCGGTCCTGCATCGGGTCGAGCTGGGCGAGGGCGACCCGCTGCACTGCGTGACCACGCAGGACCACGGACTGGCGGAGAAGCTGGACATCCAGTTGCTCGAGATCGCGCGGCCGGCGCTGGAGAACGGTGAGCTGGTTCGTGCGGACCTGACCGTCCGCAACGTGGACCGCACGGTGGGCACGATCCTTGGCCACCACGTGACCAGGGCCACGAACGGGCAGGGCCTGCCGGAGAACACCATCGACCTCACCCTGCGGGGCACCGCGGGGCAGAGCTTCGGAGCGTTCCTGCCGCGCGGGATCACCCTGCGGCTGGTCGGCGATTCCAACGACTACTTCGGCAAGGGCCTCTCCGGCGGCCGACTGATCCTTCGTCCGCACAAGAACGTGCCGTTCGTGGCCGAGGAGCAGATCATTGCCGGCAACGTGATCGCCTACGGCGCCACGAGCGGCGAGTTGTTCATCCGTGGCCAGGTGGGGGAGCGCTTCTGCGTCCGCAACTCCGGCGCGGTCGCCGTCGTCGAGGGCGTGGGCGATCACGCCTGTGAGTACATGACCGGCGGGGAGGTGCTGATCATCGGACCGACCGGACGCAACATCGCGGCGGGCATGTCCGGTGGCGTGGCGTGGGTGCTCGACCTGATGCCGGAGCGCCTGAACAGCGAACTGGTGGACGCGCTGCCACTGGAGGCCGACGACGTCAACCGCGTCCGGGCCCTGCTCGGCAGGCACGCGGAGGAGACCGGCTCCACGGTGGCAGAGCGTCTGCTCGCTCTGTCGGACGATGAACTACGCGACCGCTTCACCATGCTGATGCCCCGCGACTATGCGCGGGTGCTGAAGGCGAGGGCCGACGCCGAACTCGCCGGGCTGGACGAGGAGACCACGGTCAAGCTGATGATGGAGGCTTCCCATGGCTGATCCCAGAGGGTTCATGACCACCCCGCGCGAGGTCGCGGAACGGCGTCCGGTGGCCGAGCGGGTGCACGACTGGAGCGAGGTGTACCCGGGCACGCCGGGCAAGGCCGTGCTGCCGATCATCGCCCGGCAGGCGGGTCGCTGCATGGATTGCGGCATCCCGTTCTGTCACCAGGGGTGCCCGCTGGGCAACCTGATCCCGGAGTGGAACGACATGGTCTGGCGTGACGACTGGCGCGGGGCGCTGGAGCGGCTGCACGCCACGAACAACTTCCCCGAGTTCACCGGACGGCTCTGCCCGGCCCCGTGCGAGACGGCCTGCGTGGTGGGGATCAACCGCGACCCGGTCACGATCAAGAACGTCGAGGTGGCGATCATCGACCGCGCCTGGGACGACCGCCGGGTGATCCCGCAGCCGGCCGCGTGGCACACCGGCAAGACCGTCGCGGTGGTGGGCTCAGGCCCGGCCGGTCTGGCGGCTGCCCAGCAGTTGACCCGCGCCGGCCACACCGTGGTCGTCTACGAACGCGCGGACGCCCCCGGCGGCCTGCTCCGGTACGGCATCCCGGAGTTCAAGATGGAGAAGGCCGTCCTCGACCAGCGGCTGAAGCAGATGCGCCTCGAGGGCACGGTGTTCAAGAACGGCGTCGACATCGGCACCGACATCACTGGCGAGCAGTTGCTCGAGCGTTTCGACGCGATCGTGCTCGCGATCGGTTCCACGGTCGCGCGCGACCTGCCGGTGCCCGGCCGCGAGCTCGCCGGGATCCACCAGGCGATGGAGTTCCTGCCCCAGGCCAACCGGGCAGCGCTGGGCCAGGAGATCGAGGACCAGATCACCGCGCACCACAAGGACGTCGTGATCATCGGTGGCGGCGACACGGGCGCGGACTGCCTGGGCACCTCGATCCGGCAGGGTGCCCGTTCGGTGACCCAGCTGGAGATCATGCCGACTCCGCCCCAGGCGCGTCCGTCGAACCAGCCGTGGCCGACCTACCCGATGATCTACCGGGTGTCCTCGGCCCACGAGGAGGACGGCGAGCGGCTGTACTCGGTCTCGACCACCGAGTTCACCGGGGACGACTCCGGCAACGTGAGCGGGCTGAACGTGAACGAGGTGGCCATGGTGGATGGCCGCTTCGAGGTGGTCCCCGGCACGGAGCGGTTCCTGCCCGCCCAGCTGGTGCTGCTCGCGATGGGCTTCACCGGCCCACAGCGCGCCGGCGTGGTCGAGCAGCTCCACCTGGAGCTGGATCCGCGGGGCAACATCGCCCGCGGCGAGGATTTCGCCACCAGCACCGATCGCGTGTTCGTCTGCGGGGACGCCGGGCGCGGCCAGTCGCTGATCGTCTGGGCGATCGCGGAGGGACGCTCCTGCGCCAACGGCGTGGACGCCTTCCTGCAGGGGTCGTCGCGGCTGCCCAAGCCGATCATGCCCACCGACCGGCCGATGGTCGTGTAGTCGGGAGGTTCCGCCCACCCATCCCGGTCATCGACCGCTGCGGACGCCAGCGGACCCTGCGGGGTTCGCCTCGTGGACGGCCGGTTTGCTTCGGCCGGTACCCGCGGCGGAACAGGCGGACCGTTCTGGTTGTCCTGCGGCATCGGTAGGCTGACTCGTCGTGAAGACCTCGAAGCGGCTGAAGAAGCTGCGTACGCTGGCTGAACTCGCGGTGCGACTGCCGCTGCCGAGCGGACCGACGCCGATCAAGGCGCCCCTGGATGTGGTGACGCGGTTCGTGAAGGCGTGGAACGCGGGGGATGCCAGCGCGATCGGCGAGCTCTTCGCCGATGATGCGGACTTTGTGAACGTGGTCGGGTTGTGGTGGACGAGCCGCCGCGCGATCCGGCGGGCCCTGAAGCGTGGCTTCAACGAGTGGTTCAAGGGCTCGGAGTTCACCGTCGAGAAGCTCAGCCAGCGCCTCGTGGGGGAGGACGGTGCGGTGGTGCTGGCCCGCTGGCGCATCGACGGGCAGACCGATCCGGCGGGGGCGCCCGCCCCGGCGCGGCGCGGGGTGGCGACGGTGGTCCTGCAGCGGCTGGAGGACGGTACCTGGCTGTGCGTGGCCTGGCACAACACGGACATCGCCGCAGCCGCGGACACCAACCTGATCATCGACGGGGTGGTCACCCCCACCAGCTATCTCGACCACGCCGGGGACGGTTCCTGAGTGGTCCGGGCGGAGCTCGCCGGGGCGACCCGGGCTACAGTGCGACGCCCTCGTGGAGGCGGTGCAGCGTGCTCTTGCCGAACAGGGACTCGACCAGGTCGACGGCGAGTTCGGCCGTCGTGTTGCGCACGTCGAGGGCGGGGTTGAGTTCGACGAGGTCGATCGAGCCGAGCCGGCCGGTGTCGGCGATCATCTCCATCGCCAGGTGCGCCTCCCGGTAGGTGGGGCCGCCCCGCACCGGGGTTCCGACGCCGGGCGCGATCTCGGGGTCGACGAAGTCCAGGTCGAGGCTGAGGTGCAGGTGGGTGTTTTCGTCCACCCCGGCCAGGGCCCGCACCATGGTGCGGCGCATGCCGATCTCGTCGACGAAGCGCATGTCGAACACCTCGACGCCCTCGGCGAAGAGGAACGCCTTCTCGCCCGGATCCACGCTGCGCAGCCCGACCTGGCGGATGTCGTCGGTGCTGAGCGCGGGCGGCGGTCCGGCGAGGGTGATCAGCTCCTCGGGTCCATGCCCGGCCAGGCACGCGACCGGCATCCCGTGGATGTTCCCGGACGGGGTCAGCTCCGCGGTGTTGAAGTCGGCGTGTGCGTCCACCCAGATCACCCGCAGGCTCTTGCCCTGCGCCCGGCAGTGCGCGGCCACTGCGCTGATCGATCCGATCGCGAGGCTGTGGTCTCCGCCGAGGAGGATCGGCAACCGTCCGGCGTCCAGTTCGGCGGCCGTCGCCGCGAACACCGCACGGTTCCAGGCCGTGACCTGCGGCAGGTGCCGGTAGCCGTCGATCGGTGGGAGCTGGGGGTTGTCCGGGCCGGAGAGATCGCCGGCGTCGCGGACGTCGCAGCCGAAGCTGGCCAGCGCCGCAGCGATGCCCGCCACCCGGAGGGCCTGCGGCCCGAGCCGGCACCCCACCCGTGACGCTCCGATGTCCGTGGGTGCCCCGATCAGGCTCACCTGCTGCACTCCAGCCCCTTCCTCTGCGACGTCGCTGCCCGCAAGGATGCCACCATGAACAGGGGAACCGGGCAAGGACCGACGCGCCGGGTGGCGCTGTTGCGTGGCATAAACCTCGGCGGGAACCGGACGATCCCGATGGCCGGGCTGCGGGACCTCGCCCGACGCCTCGGCTGGACGGACGTGGCAACCCACCTGCAATCGGGGAACCTGCTCTTCACTGCCGCCGCCGGTGACGAGGAGGCGGCAGCGCAGCTGGTCAGGGCTGTGCGCGGGGAGTTCGGGATCGATGTGGACGTCGTGATCCGCACCGGTGCCCAGTTGCGGGCCCTGCTGGACGCCCACCCGTACGCGGACGGCGATCCGTCCCGGGTGGTGGTCGCGTGCGCCGACGGCCCGGTCGGAGAGCTCGCCGCACGCCGGCTGAACGAGCTCGCTTCGGGCAGGGAGCGGGTGCAGGTGGCGGACACCGGCACCGATGTGTACGCCCATTTCCCCGAGGGCCAGGTCGCCTCGAAGCTCGCCGCCGGCCTGCTCGCTGCGCTGCGTCCGGTCACCGGGACGGCGCGCAACCTGCGCACGCTGACCCGCATTGTCGAGCTCCTGGATGCAGGAGCATCCGGGCGGTGAGTCGGTCGCGGGCGTCGTCAGTGGCCGGGGTTATGGTGAGTACTCGCTGACTTCCCCCAGCGATCTTCTGGAGTCCGTAGCCATCCCTGACGGAGGTCGTGGGTCAGCGTGTCGAGCAAGTTCGTCCACCTGCACAACCACTCGGAGTACTCGATGCTGGACGGTGCCGCCCGGCTGAAGGACATGGTGGCGCGCTCGGAGGAACTGGGCATGGGCGCCCTCGGCGTCACCGATCACGGCAACATGTTCGGCGCCTACGAGTTCTACAAGGCGGCCCGGAACTCCCCGGTGAAGCCGATCATCGGGCTCGAGGCCTACCTGACGCCGAAGACCCACCGCAGCGAGCGCAAGCGGGTGCAGTGGGGCGACGGCACCGGTGACGACGTCTCCGCCAAGGGCGCCTACACCCACATGACCATCTGGGCCGAGGACACCGCGGGCATGCACAACCTGTTCCGGCTCAGCTCGATGAGCTCGCTGGAGGGGTTCTTCTACAAGCCCCGCGCTGACCGGGAGCTGCTGAACCGGTACGCCAAGGGCCTGATCGCCACCACCGGGTGCCCGTCAGGGGAGGTGCAGACCTACCTGCGGCTCGGGCACTACGACGAGGCGATCGCCTCGGCCGCGGAGTTCCGCGACATCTTCGGCGCGAACAACTTCTACGTCGAACTGATGGACCACGGCCTCGAGATCGAGAACAAGGTGCGCGACGGGTTGCTCCGGATCGCGAAGGACCTGAACCTGCCACTGGTCGCCACGAACGACTCCCACTACGTGCGGGCAGAGGACGCCGAGGACCACGACACCCTGCTGTGCGTGTCCTCCGGGTCGAACAAGGACACCCCGAACCGGTTCAAGTTCGACGGCAACGGCTACTACCTGCGACCTCCGGAGGAGATGCTGGCGCTGTTCGCCGATGTCCCCGAGGCCTGCAGCAACACCCTGGCGATCGCCGAGCGCTGCAACATCTCCTTCGCCGAGGGCACCGGCACGTACATGCCGCAGTTCCCGGTGCCGGCAGGGGAGAGCGAGGCGTCCTGGTTCATCAAGGAGGTGCACCGGGGCCTGGCGGAGCGTTTCCCCGATGGCATCCCCGAGTACGCGACCACGCAGGCCGAGTACGAGGAGGACGTGATCATCGGCAAGGGCTACGCCGGGTACTTCCTGGTCGTGGCTGACTTCATCAACTGGGCCAAGGCCAACGGCATCCGGGTGGGTCCCGGACGCGGCTCCGGCGCAGGCTCGATGTGCGCCTACGCGATGAAGATCACCGAC
>PHEV01000256.1 GCA_002843035.1 Actinobacteria bacterium HGW-Actinobacteria-5
TGCCGCCGCGAACTTCCTCCCGCTCATGGTCCTCGGGGTGCGAGCCAGCGTTGCTGCCCGGCGCAAACTGCTCGCCGGACGGGACACGGAGACAGCCTCTCCCGGCCCGCCGCCGGCACCGGTGGAGCGTCCGAACATCTTCACCGCCGGACAGCTGGTCGCCGGACTCACCGCCCTGGCCACGGCTGTGGTCGTAGGGGTCGGACTGGATCCCTCCGCCGCCGGGCTGGCGGCCGTCCCCGCGGCCGCCGCAGCCGTGCAGCCGACCGGCCGCGTGGTGAGGATCGAGGTAACCGCGAAGGACATGCGCTTCATCCCCGCCGAGATCCACCTCGACAGTGGCGACCACCTGGTCGTCCACCTGACCAACGCCGACACCACCACCCACGACCTCGTGATCGGCAACGTCCGCACCGCAAGGATCGCACCGGGAGCGCAGGCTGAACTCGACGCGGGACTGATCGGGACCTCCGAACAGGGCTTCTGCTCGGTGGCAGGCCACCGGCAGATGGGAATGGTCCTCAACATCGTCGTGGACGGCGCACCACCCGCCGCCGGAGCAACCGCCGCGCCGATGGGCGAGCACGAGATGGGCGGAACGGGTGATCAGGCCCGGTCGGCGCCACCGGCCGACACCGTGGATCCCGTGCTGTCGCCGTTGACCGACGACCGGGTGCACCGCCTCACCCTGACCGTCCAGGAAGTGCCGCTGGAAGTGGCCACCGGAGTCTGGCAGAAACGCTGGACCTACAACGGCTCGCCGATCGGGCCGACCCTTCACGGCCGGGTGGGCGACACCTTCGTGATCACCCTCGTCAACAACGGCTCGATGGGCCACTCCGTCGACTTCCACGCCGGAGAACTGGCCCCCTCAGTCCCGATGCGGACGATCGAGCCCGGCCAGAGCCTCACCTACCGGTTCACCGCAGCCAGGGCGGGCATCTGGATGTACCACTGCTCCACGGCGCCGATGAGCGCCCACATCGCTGCCGGCATGGCCGGGGCGGTCGTGATCGAACCGCCCGGGTTGCCGAAGGTCGACCGCTCCTACGTTCTGGTCCAGTCCGAGGTCTACCTGCAGATTCCGGCCCCGGACGCGGCGTCCGCGACCGAGGTGGACGTCGATCGCGCGGCCGCCGCGGGCGAGCCCGACCACGTCGTGTTCAACGGGGTGGCCAACGGCTACGACGACACCCCACTGACAGCTCGCGTGGGCGAGCGGGTGCGCTTCTGGGTACTCGACGCAGGCCCGAACCGGGCCACCAGCTTCCACGTCGTGGGAGCACAGTTCGACACCAGCTTCAGCGAGGGCGCCTACCAGCTCAAGCGTGGCCGGGACCCCTTCGGCGACCGCACCGGCGGATCACAGGCACTCGGCCTGCAGCCCGCGCAGGGCGGGTTCGTCGAGACCGTGTTCACCCAGGCCGGACGCTACCCGTTCGTCTCCCACGTCATGGCCGACGCCGAACGAGGCGCCCACGGCTACATCCAGGTGTCACCCTGACGGCCCCACAGACCGGCAACGCCCAACCGCTCCTGCGGGAGCCCAACGAAGGAGAGAAATGACCAATCCGATCCAGCTGGAGACCCGCTCCGGCGGCTGCACCTGCGGACACCACGACGAGGAGGACATCGTGCTGGACGTGCGCACCATTCCCCACGCCATCCGGCACGCCAGCGTGTTCGGCGCGTTCGACGCGATCCCGGCCGGCGGCTCGCTGGTCCTGGTCGCCCCACACAACCCGCTGCCACTCCTTGGTCAGCTTTCGGAGCGCTTCCCCATCGGCGTCGATTATCTCCATGAAGGGCCCGACGAGTGGCGCCTGCGCATCACCCGGGCCACGCGCCCGTAAACGGTCGACTGAGCGGCATCGACCATCCGCCGGTGTCATCCTCGGCTGCCGGCTGCCGGCTGCCGGCTGCCGGCTGTCGGTCGAGATCGGCTCGGTGGTCAGGCGACGGACCCGTCGCCGCCTCCCCGGCCTCCTTCGTCATGGCGTCGACCGGGATGGGTGCGGCGATCGTTTCGAGCGAGTCGATGAGAACCTCGCCAGCGAATCCCGAGGACCACCGTCATCAGGCCATGCCCGGCGCTGCGTCTGCCCGGCGAAGTGGTCGGGGGCTGCCCCACATCTGCCCCACGAAGCTCGGAGAGGCGAGGAAGAACTGTACATAATGCCTAGTCAAAAGCATGTTCAGTCGCGCGCCGCGGGAGGTTCAACTCCTCTCTCGCGCACCGAAGGTGCTTCTGACTAGGGGTCTTACCCTCGAAACAATGGCGAAAAGTGGAGGTGCAATACCTCTCGCGTG
>PHEV01000257.1 GCA_002843035.1 Actinobacteria bacterium HGW-Actinobacteria-5
CGTCGACGGGGACGTGATCACCTGCACCCACCGCGGCCACGGCCACACGATCGCCCGCGGCGCCGACCTCGGCCGGATGATGGCCGAGCTGCTCGGCCGCGAGAACGGCTACTGCAAGGGTCGCGGCGGATCGATGCACATCGCCGACGTGGCGACCGGCAACCTCGGTGCCAACGGCATCGTGGCCGGCGGGCTGCCGATCGCGGCCGGCGCGGGCCTGTCCCAGAAGCTGCGCGGCACCGACAATGTGACCGTCTGCGTGCATGGCGACGGCGCCGTGGGCGAGGGCGCCTGGCACGAGGCGATGACCCTGGCGTCCATGTGGGACCTGCCGGTGGTGTTCCTCTGCGAGAACAACCAGTACGGCATGTCGCTGCCGAGCCTGGCCGCCTACAAGGTGGAGAAGCTGAGCGACAAGGCGGCCGGCTACGGCATGCCGGGCGAGACCGTGGACGGCAACGACGTTGAGGCGGTCGCCGATGCCGTCGGACGCGCGGTCGAGCGGGCACGGGCCGGTCAGGGCCCCAGCTTCGTGGATGCGGTCACCTACCGCTGGCGCGGGCACTCGAAGTCGGACAAGAACCTGTACCGCAGCAAGCAGGAGATCGCCGAGTGGCGGGAGAAGGACCCGATCCAGCGCTACGCGGCGGGGGTCCTCGATGCCGGGCTGCTCACCCAGGACGAGATCGACACCATCCAGGCCGACGTGCGCCAGGAGATCCGTGACGCGGTGGTCTTCGGCACCAAGGGTGAGGAGCCAACGGTCGAGGCGATGCTGGCGGGCGTCTACGCCCCGGACGACTTCTACGCCGCTGAGGAGGCGCAGGCATGACCATGCGGACGATGACGTACGCGGAGGCAATCCGCGAGGCCATGGCGGTCGCCATGGAGACCGACGAGCGTGTCTTCCTGATGGGTGAGGACGTCGGCATCTACGGTGGCGCGTTCGGGGTCGAGAACGACCTCTACGAGCGCTTCGGCACCGAGCGGGTGCGGGACACCACGATCTCCGAGCTCGGCATCGTCGGCATGGGCGTCGGCGCGGCCCTCACCGGGATGCGTCCGATCGTGGAGATCCAGTTCTCCGACTTCAGCGCCCAGGCGATGGACCAGATCGTGAACCAGGCGGCCAAGATCTACTTCATGGTCGGCGGCCAGGCCAGCGTCCCGCTGGTGATCCGGGCGCCGGGCGGGTCGGGCACCGGTGCCGCGGCGCAGCACAGCCAGTCGCTGGAAGCGTGGTTCGCGCACATCCCCGGCCTGAAGGTCGTGATGCCGTCGAACGCGACCGATGCGGGCTCCCTGCTGCTCGCCGCTCTGAAGGACCCGAACCCGGTGATCGTGCTGGAGCACAAGCTGCTCTACAAGCAGAGCTTCCAGGTGCCGGAGGTCTTCCCTGAGGTGCGCCTCGGCGAGGGCCACATCGAAAGGGAGGGTACCGACCTCACCATCGTTGCGACCTCGGTCGAGGTGCAGCGCGCCATCGAGGCGGCCCAGCACCTGGCCCAGGAGGGGATCAGCGCAGAGGTGATCGACCCGCGCACGATCCGTCCGCTCGACACCGAGCTGATCCTGTCCTCGGTGGAGAAGACCGGACGGGTGCTGCTGGTGCAGGAGGCGGTGAAGTTCGGCGGGTTCATGGCTGAGGTGTCCGCGACCATCACCGAGTCGCGGGCATTCGGCTCGCTGCAGGCTCCGGTGCGCCGGCTGGGCGGCCTGGACACCCCGATCCCGTACAACCCCAGGCTGGAGAAGGCGAGTGTGCCGCAGGTCGACGACATCGTCCGCGAGGCAACCGCCCTCGTGCGGGAGTGGTGAGCTGCGATGCCCCGCGTCCCGCTGAACATGCCGAAGATGTCGATGACGATGGAGTTCGGCACCATCGTGGAATGGCTGGTCGGCCCCGGTGACAAGATCGCCAACGGCGACGCCGTCGTCGTGGTGACCACCGACAAGGTCGACATGGAGGTCGAGGCAACCTTCGACGGCGTGGTGGAGGAGATCGTCGCCGGCGAGGGCGCACAGCTGCCCGTCGGCGAGCCGATGGCCTACCTCCAGACCGAGACCGAAGACCTGCTGGGCGACCTGTTCGCCGCACCGCCCGAGGTGGAGGCGAAGCCGGAGCCCGTGCCGGCGGAGCCCGAGTCGCGCGGGGTGGAGCCGGCCACACCTGCCTCCGACGTGTCGCCGCACGTGACCTCCGTGGAACCGATCCGCGCGGTGCCCCTCGCCCGGCGGATCGCGGCAGAGGCGGGCATCGACCTGCGGACGGTGACCGGCACCGGCCCGTCCCGAACGATCC
>PHEV01000258.1 GCA_002843035.1 Actinobacteria bacterium HGW-Actinobacteria-5
CCCCGGACACCCCACCGGCACCCACCGGCCCACCCACCGTGTCGGGCGAAGCGGGCACGTCCAGCGGTGGCGGCACCGCCGGCGTCGGGGCGGCGGGTGGTGCCTCGACGGCCGAGGTGGCCGAGGTGGCCGTGGTGGCCCTGTAGGCGGATGAGACGAACGGAGACGGTGATGGCGGTTGTGTACAGCGACTACACCCGGGACCGGGTGGGCATGTTCTTCGGCCTGACCGGGATCCAGCTCGGCATCCTGACCGCAGCGGCCTCCCCGGCGCTGTGGGCGGTCCAGACCCAACGCTGGGGCTGGTTCGCCGGCCTCGCGCTCGGCTGGGCGGTCCTGCTGGTGCTGGTCGTCGTCCCGGTCCGTGGCCGCTCGGCGACCGGCTGGCTGCTCGCCGCCACCGCCCACGCGGCCGGGGTCGCGCTGCGTTGGGCCCGGTGGCGTTCCCGCGCCGCTGCCGGCCGGGCCGAGGAGCCGGGCGTGCCGGACCTGCCCGGGGTGCTGTCCGGGTTCCGGGTCCATGACGGGCCGCCGACGGGCCCGACGAACACCCGGTTCGCCCTCATCCAGGACCGGGCCGGCCGGGTCTGGGCCGCCACCGCAGCGATCAGCCACCCCGGGCTCGCCCTGGCCGACACTGCGGAGCGGGACAGCCAGGGCCGCGGCCTGGCCGGCCTGCTGAACGCCTGCGCCCGTACCGAACTCATCTGCGAGGTCCAGTTCCTGATCCGCTCGGTGCCCGACGACGGCGCCGAACGCGAACAATGGCTCGCCACCCACCAGAACCCTTCGGCGCCCGACCTGGCCCGGCTGGTCAACACCCAGATGGCCGCCACCTTGGCCCTGGCCGGGGTCCGCACCGAAGCGTTCTGCACCATCGTCGTCCCCGAAACCCGGCTCGCCCGCGAAGCACGGGAGTTCGGTCGCGGCATCGACGCCCGGGCCCGGGCGATGACCATGCTGATGGCCGAGGTCGAAACCCAGCTGCGCACCGGCATGCGGATCAGCAGCGTCGAGTGGCTCACCTCACCCCAGCTCGCCGCGGCTGTCCGCACCGGCTTCGCCCCCGCCGACCGGGCCGGCATCATCGAAGCCCTCACCGCCCGAGAGGCCGACCCGACGGTGAACGCCGACGTGCCGTGGGCCCAGGCCGGCCCCTCCGGCGCGGAGACGACCAGCCGGCACTACGTCCACGACGCCTGGCACAGCATCACCGCCACCCTCAAGCTCCCCGCCAAAGGGGCGGTGCTGGGGGCGCTCGCGCCGGTGCTGGTGCCGACCGAGCCGGGGGAGCGCCGCTCCATGCTGGTCGCCTTCCCGATCCTGCCCGCCAGCACCGCCGACCGGCAGGCCCTCAACGCCGAGACCGCCGCCGACATGGGCGAAGCGCTGCGTAGCCACGCCGGGGTCAAGACCCGCGCCAAGGACGCCACCGCGATCGCCCGCACCCGCGGGCTGGACGCCAAACTCGCCTCCGGCAACGCGCTGGTCCGCCCCTACGCGGTCGCATGCACCACCGTGCCGGCCACGATGCGGATCGCCGAGTTCGGCCGCCGGCTGGACGCCTCCATCCGTCGTGCCGGGTTCGCGCCGCTACGGCTCGACCTCGCCCAGGACGCCGGCTTCGCCGCCGCCACCATCCCGCTCGGGGTCGGCCTGGACCGGAGCAGCGACCAATGAGCCGCCACCCACGTCTGGACGGCAGGGGAGTGGGCCGGCTCCTGGCCGACTTCGGCCACCCGCTCCCGACCGTGCCCACCACCGCGGCTGTCGAACGGGAACCGCGTCTGTTCCCGCCGACACCGCGCCACGGGCCGCGCCGGCCGGACCGGGGCTGGTCGCCCGCCTCGGCGCCGGTGTCGGTGTGGCGGATGACCTCGGACCAGGCGCCGGTGCTGTGGCCGTTCGTGACCAGCCCGGCGATCCCGCCCCGCGGCGCCCAGATCGGCATCGACTACCTGTCGCGGACCAGCTTCCACGTCGACCCGAATGGCTGGGTCCTCGACGAGACGATCCCGGTGTCGAACCCGAACATGATCACCTTCGGCAAACCCGGAATGGGCAAGTCGGCCACCGTCAAGGCGTTCCTGCTGCGCATGCTCGGCTTCGGCTACAAAGCGCTCATCCTCGGCGACGTCAAGGACGAATACGAACCGCTGTGCCGGGCGGTCGGGGTCACCCCGATCGCGATCGGCCAAGGCCTCACCGCCCGGATCAACCCGCTCGAGTTCGGCCCCCTCAAGCTCGGCTGGGAACACCTCGACCCGGCCCAGGCGCAGGAACGGGCCAAGGTCGTCTTC
>PHEV01000064.1 GCA_002843035.1 Actinobacteria bacterium HGW-Actinobacteria-5
AACTACTCCGGCACGCCGATCATCCTGATCATCCTCGCGGTGCTGATCGTGGCCTACTCGTTCCTGCTGAACCGGTCCGTGTTCGGGCGCCACATCTACGCGATGGGCGGCAACCTGTTCGCCGCGGTGATGAGCGGCGTCAAGACCAACCGGGTCAACTTCGCGATCTTCGTCAACATGGGCGTGCTGGCCGCCCTCGCCGGTGTGGTCAGCACCGCACGGGCAGGCAGCGCGGTCGCCTCGGCCGGCCAGAACTACGAACTCGACGCGATCGCCGCCGTCTTCATCGGCGGGGCCGCCGTGCAGGGCGGAGTGGGCACCGTCACCGGCGCCGTGATCGGCGGCCTCGTGATGGGCGTGCTGAACATGGGCCTGTCCATCCTCTCGGTGGACGCAGCCTGGCAGATGGCGATCAAGGGCCTGGTGCTGCTGCTCGCGGTCGCCTTCGACCTGATCAACAAACGGCGGGGCGGACGCTGAGGCTACTCGCGTCCACGCGATAGTCTCGGCCCGGCGTGGACGAGGGAGGTGAAGCCAGCATGGCCATCACGGCAGGAACCACGGAGGACATCCGGCGCACCAATCTCGCTGCGATCCTCGGCCTCCTCTACCGGGGCGGGCCCGCATCCCGCGCGGCGCTCGGCAAGCGGACCGGTCGCAACCGGTCCACGATCGGCAGCCTGGTCGGTGATCTCGTCGACCTCGGACTGGTCGCAGAGAGCGACCCGGACCCGGACGGCCAGGTCGGCCGGCCCAGCCCGGTGGTGTCGATCCGTCCCGAGGTGACCGCGATCGCGGTGAACCCCGAGATCGACGCGCTCACGATCGCGCTGGTCGGGCTCGACGGCAACGTACGCCGCACGATCCGCCACGAGTACGGCCGGATCCCCACCGCGGCGGAGGTGCTCAGCATCACCTCCGCGGTGATCGCCGGCATGCAGGTCGAGCTGGATGGGCTGCTGGTCGCCGGCGTCGGGGTCGCTGTGCCCGGCCAGGTCCGCACCAGCGACGGCGTCGTCCGCAACGCGCCGCACCTGGACTGGCACGACCAGCCCTTCGGCGAACCGCTGGCCGAGGCCACCGGCTACCGCGTGCTGGTCGCCAACGACGCGGCGCTCGGCGCGCTCGCCGAGCACGAGTTCGGCGCCGGGCGGGCCCACGACCACCTGATCTACCTCAACGGCGGTGCCTCCGGCATCGGCGGCGGCGTGATCACCGGCGGGACCCTGCTCGGCGGCGCGGCCGGGTATGCGGGCGAACTGGGCCACGTCCGGGTCTCGAGTTCCGGCGCCCTCGACTCGGCCGGGTTCGCGGGCACGCTCGAGGCCGAGGTGACCCGCGCGGAACTGCTGGACGCCCTGCGCCTGCCCAGTGCGGACCCCGCCCAGTTCGAGGCCGCCCTGCTGGCCGACCGTTCGGAGGCGGTCGCCGCGATCGTCGGGCGTCAGCTCGGCCACCTCGGCACGGCCCTGGCTGCGGCGATCAACCTGTTCAACCCCGAGGTCGTCGCACTCGGCGGCTTCCTGGCCGCGCTGCACGCCTACGACCCCCAGCGCCTCGAGCAGGTCGTCGCGGAAGCGGCCCTTGCGCCATCCAGGGAGGGGGTCCGGATCACCCCGGCGGAGCTGGGGCCGAACCTGCTGATGATCGGGGCGGCCGGGCTGGCGTTCGGTCCGCTGCTGGACGACCCGGCCTCGATCAGCTGACCCGTCGCGCCTGGTAGAAGCCCGAGGTCGCAAGGACGGGCCACCCGCGCACGATCCGCCGGTTCGCCGCGCTCAGGTAGTACAGCGGGGGCTGGCGTCCGACGATCGCGACCTCGCCGCCGGACAGGTAGCCCATCGCCGACCGCTGGAACACCGGATTCTTCGGGCGCGAAAGGCCGGCGCCGATGTCGTCGGTGTAGTAGTGCCCGGTGAGGTCGATCCACAGCGGGCAGCCGCGGCGGAGGTTGCGTCCGAAGATGTTCAGCTCGATCAGGGGCCCCGGGTCGTCCGACGTGACACAGCCCGGCACGTCGACCGCTCCGGCCAGCGCCGTGAACCGGATGTCCTGACCGGTGTAGCTCTGGGCGTCGTGCAGGTCCTGGGCCATCCCCCAGGCGATCACGACCGGCAGCAGCGCGAGTGCGCCTGCCCAGCGCAGCCGGCGCCCGCGGCTCGGTGCGAGGGTGACCATCGACCCCATGGTGACCGCGAACGGCACCGCCATGACCGCCGGGTAGTGGGTGTAGAAGGACGGGGTGACCAGGAGCATGCCGACCGTCGCGAGCAGCAGCGCGACCGCGAGCCAGGTCAGCTCGAAGGCGCGGGCCCGCCACAGGGCCAGTGCGGCGACGACGACCGCCACCGTGGCCACGGCCCAGGCCAGCGGGGCGCTGGGGGGCGCGCCGGACAGCCCGAGCATCTCCCAGACCCGCGCCTCGATCGGCTGGTTGGTGACGTCCGGACGCCCCAGCTGCGCCGCCACCACCATCTTCCACATCTGCTCCGGCGCGACGGCGAAGAACGGGACCAGCACCGCGGCACAGGAGCCGGCCGCGGCGAGCAGCACGGCCAGGAACGGGCGCACTCCCCGCCGCGCCCAGACCCAGCCGAGGACGATCAGGACCAGCAGGATGCCCCAGATCTTCACCGCAGGTACCAACCCGAGCAGGACCCCGGCCCAGACCAGCCGGGCCCGCGACCGCCCCCGGGTGAGCAGCAGCAGGGACGCCAGCAGGAAGGTGTTCGCGAGCCCCTCCAGCATCGTGGTCGACTCGGCGTAGGCCGCAGGGAAGTAGAGCGCGTAGGCGAGGCCGCCCACGACCGCGGAGAGCAGGCCCAGCGGACGCAGCAGCCGTGCGACCGCGATCGCGTTGAAGGCGCCGAGCAGCATCCACGCCACCCTGGCCGCCGAGAAGGCGAAGCCCTCGGAGGTGACCTGGGCCAGCCCGGCGAACGGTGCCAGCGCCAGCAGGATCATCGGGGGGTGCAGGAAGAGGAAGTCGCGGTACGGGAGCCTGCCCATCACCAGCGCCAGCGAACCGGCGAAGTGCACGCCGTCGTCGTAGGTGCCCTCCCCGGTCAGCCGGGCGTAGCGAAGCAGATAGGCGCGCGCACCGACCGCGACGGCGCCGATGACCAGCACGAGCACGGCCCACGCCGTCCGGCTCGCCCGAATGTTCCCGGCGGGCCCCGTCGTCTCCCGGATCCCCAGGTCCGGCGTACTCAGCGGGGTCGTGGCCCCTCCTCCCGAGGCAGCGTCGGGCAGGTCCCGCGCGCGGCTCGTCCCCATTGTCCACGGCAGGGACAAGCGGTCCGGCCGGCGAGGGAGTCAGTAGGTGATCACCTGATCGCTGGAGTGGCCGTGCAGGCGGCGGGCGGCCTCGGCGAGCGAACCCGACAGCGACGGGTACACCGTGAAGCTCTCGGCGAGCTGGTCGACGGTGAGCTTGTTGCGCACGGCCACGGACAGCGGGTGGATCAGCTCGGACGCGGCGGGCGCCACCACCACCGCACCGACGATGATGCCGGTGGTGGGCAGGCAGAAGATCTTCACGAAGCCGTCGTGCGGCGCCTGCATCTTCGCGCGGGCGTTGCTCCGCAGCGGCAGCATCATGGTGAGCCCGCGCACCACGCCGGTGTCGATGTCGGTCTGGCTACAGCCCACGGTCGCGATCTCCGGCGCGGTGAAGACGTTGGCCGACACCGTGCGCAGGTCGAGCGGGGCGACCGAGTCGCCCAGGGAGTGCCACATCGCGATCCGTCCCTGCATCGCGGCGACGCTGGCCAGGGCGAACACCGGCGTGCAGTCACCGGCCGCGTAGACCCCGCGTGCGCTCGTCCGCGAGACCCGGTCGACCTCGATGTGCCCGGACGCAGTGAGCCGCACCCCGGCCTCCTCCAGCCCGATGTGCGCGGTGTTCGGGATGGCGCCGACGGCCATCAGGCAGTGCGAGCCGCTCACGGTGGTGCCGTCGCCCAGTCGCACCACGACCTCGTCGCCGTGGCGCTCCGCGCCGACAGCGCGGGCGCCGTTCAGGACGGTCATGCCGCTGTTCTCGAACACCTGCTGGATCACCCGGGCGGCGTCGTCGTCGTGGCCGGGAAGCACCTGGTGCCGCGAGGAGATCAGCGTGACCGGCACGCCGAGCGCGGTGTAGGCGCTGGCGAACTCGGCGCCGGTCACGCCGGAGCCGACGACGACCAGGTGCTCGGGAACCTCCTGCAGGTCATAGATCTGGGACCAGGTGAAGATCCGTTCGCCGTCGGGCGGGGCGGAGTCGAGTTCCCGGGGATGGGCGCCGGTCGCGACCAGCACGATGTCGGCGGGGAGCGTCTCCTCACCGTCCGCGGTCTGGGCGATCACGCGCTGTGGCCCGTCCAGGCGTCCGGTGCCGGCGACGACCCGGACGCCGTCGGTGCGCAGGCGGTCGGCGATGTCGCCGGACTGGGCCTGGGCCAGGCCGCGAATCCGGGCGTGCACGCGGCCCAGGTCGACGCCCACGGCCGCGCCGAGGCGCCGGTCGTCGCCGACCAGGTGCAGGCCGAGTTCCTCGGCGCTGCGGATCTTGGTCATCACCTCCGCGGCGGCGATCAGGGTCTTGGACGGCACCACGTCGGTGAGGACCGCCGAGCCGCCGACGCCACGCCGCTCGACCAGGGTCACCCGTCCCCCGAGCTGTCGCGCGACCAGCGCCGCCTCGTAGCCGCCCGGGCCGCCTCCGATGATCACCACGTCCGTCACAACCGAATTCTCCCACGCCCGGGCCGGGTCGTCCGCTCCCCCGCGACCCGCCTCCCCCGGTGCCGACGGCCCCGACGCGCCGGACACCGGCGCCATCCCACGGCCGTGCCGGGCGTCTACGCTCGGGGGGTGCCGCCCCGAATGCCCGTCCAGACCATCGCCCTCGCCGCCGTCGCGGTCGCCGGTGTGCTCGTCAGCGTCGCCATGGTCCTGGTGGGGCTGCCCGAGGCGACGCCGGCACAGTCGGTGCTCCTGGAACTGTCCGCGCTCCCGCTGTCGGTCTCGGTCGGTGCCGGCGTGCTGATCCTGCACCTGCGGGCCACCCGACCGATCGGGCCCCGTTCGCCCCGGGCGCTGGTAGCCGGCGGAGCCGTCGGCGCACTCGGCCTGCTGCTGATGGCCTGGGCCTACCTGGGCGGGCCGCGCGACGTCGTCCACGTCGGCCAGGTGCTGGTCTGGCTGGGCCTGCTCGCGGCGCTGCTCGTGATGATCCGACGGCAACCGCGAAGCCGGATCACCCGCTTCCACGTGCCCGACGAGGCGGACGAGGACGGGCCGGAAGAGCATCAGGCTGACCGGCGGCAGACCCCGTCGTTATAGTCATCGCGTGAGTGCCGAGACGAACCCGAAAGACCTGGCCCGCGAGGCGGCCGCAGCCCTGACCGAACGCTTCGGCGTCGGCTCCATCGACCTGGCCCTTGTGCTCGGTTCCGGCTGGTCCGGAGCGTCCACCGGGCTCGGTGAGCCGATCGGCGAATGCCTGCTCTCCGACCTGCCCGGTTTCGCGAAGCCCGTGGTCGCAGGGCACGGCGGAGCCCTCAAGCTGATCCGGACGCCTGCCGGCAAGGTGGCCGCCCTGTTCACCGGGCGCACCCACTTCTACGAGGGACGCGGCGTCGCTGCCGTCGTGCACGGCGTCCGCACCGCCGCAGCGGCAGGGGCATCCGCGATCGTGCTGACCAATGGCTGCGGTGGCCTGCACGTCGAGTGGGCTCCCGGCACGCCGGTGCTGATCCGAGACCACATCAACCTCACCGGCGCGACGCCGCTGGAGGGCGCAACCTTCATCGACCTCACCGAGGCCTACTCCGCCCGGCTACGGGCGCTGGCCCAGGAGGTCGACCCCACCCTTGCCGAAGGCGTCTACGTCCAGTTCCGCGGCCCCCAGTACGAGACCCCCGCCGAGGTGCGGATGGCCCAGATCCTCGGTGGCGACCTGGTCGGCATGTCGACCGCCCTGGAGACCATCGCCGCCCGCGAGGCGGGGCTGGAAGTGCTGGGCATCTCGCTGGTCACCAACCCCGGCGCAGGGATCTCGCCGACCCCGCTCGAACACGCCGAGGTGATCGCCGCCGGCGCGGCGGCCGAACCGCGTCTGCGCGGGCTGCTCTCCGGCCTGCTCGAGCGACTCTAGGAGGACCCGTGATCGACGCGACGTTGCGCGCACAGGCCACCGCCTGGCGCGACCAGGACCCGGACGTGGCCACCGCGGCCGCCCTGGACGACCTGCTCGCCCGGGCGGACGCCGGGGACGGTGCGGCGCTCGCCGAGCTGACCTCGGCGTTCGCCGGGCCGCTGGAGTTCGGCACCGCCGGCCTGCGCGGACCGCTCGGGGCCGGTCCGGCGCGGATGAACCGCGTGGTGGTCAGCCAGGCCGCAGCGGGGCTGGCCGCGCACCTGCTGTCGCTGGGCATGGCCGGTGGCAGGGTGATCGTCGGGTACGACGCCCGCTACAACTCCGAGGTCTTCGCCCGCGACACCGCGCAGATCCTGGCTGGCGCCGGGCTGTTCCCGCTGCTGTGCTCGCGCCCGCTGCCGACCCCAGTGGTGGCCTTCGGCATCCGGCACTTCGACTGCGTGGCCGGGGTCGTTGTGACCGCGTCCCACAACCCGCCGCTGGACAACGGCTACAAGGTGTACCTCGGCGACGGCTCGCAGATCGTGCCGCCCACCGACAGCCAGATCGCCGCGCGGATCGCGGACGTCGCGTCCCGGCCGCTGGCCGACATCGCCCGCAGCGAGGACTACCCGCTGGTCGGCGACGAGCTGGTTGACGCCTACGTCGCCCGGGCTGCCTCGCTGGTGCCCGTGGAGGCGCCGCGGGACGTGACCTGGGTCTACACCGCCATGCACGGCGTCGGCGCGGCCGTGGTCGACCAGGTGGTGGCCGCGTCCGGCTTCGGCGAGCCGCACCGGGTCGCCGCCCAGATCCAGCCCGACCCGGCCTTCCCGACCGTCCCCTTCCCCAACCCCGAGGAGCCCGGGGCCATCGACCTGGCCCTTGCGCTGGCCCGCGAGGTGGACGCCGACATCGCGATCGCCAACGACCCTGACGCCGACCGCTGCGCCGCTGCCGCCGTGGTCGACGGTCGCTGGCGAATGCTGAGCGGCGACGAGCTGGGCGCGCTGCTGGCCGACGACCTGCTGCGCCGGGGAGTGCGCGGAACCTACGCGTGCTCGGTGGTCTCGAGCACGCTGCTGGCATCGATGGCTGCGGCGCACGGCCAGCCGTTCGCCAGCACCCTGACCGGGTTCAAGTGGATCGGACGGGTGCCCGGCCTGGCGTTCGGCTACGAGGAGGCGATCGGCTACTGCACGGACGCCGCCGCCGTACCCGACAAGGACGGCATCACCACCCTCGTCCGACTCCTGGTGCTCGTGGCCGGACTGAAGGCGTCCGGGGAGACGGTTGCCCATCGGCTCGACACGATCGCGCGCACCTACGGGGTGCACCTGACCTCCCAGCTGGCGTTCCGGGTGGCCGACCTCACGCTGATCGCCGCCGCGATGGCGCGGGTGCGGGCCACTCCCCCCGCGCAGCTGGCCGGCGAGGCGGTCGCCGCGACCGACCTCGCGTCCGGGAGCCCGGAGCTGCCGGCCACCGACGGCATGCTGTTCACCGGGGAGTCCGTCCGCGTGGTGGTACGTCCCTCCGGCACCGAGCCGAAGCTGAAGTGCTACCTGCAGGTGAGGCTGGGCGTGCCGGAGAGCCAGAACCTGGTTGCGGCGCGGGAGCACGCCGCCCAACTGATGGAGCAGGCGCGCGCCGACATGACCGAAGCCCTCGGGCTGTGAGCGCGGCACCGCCGCGGCTGGTGCTGATCGCCGGCGCTTCCGGCAGTGGCAAGTCGCGGCTCGCACACCTGGCGGGCTGCCCGTCCCTTCGACTGGACGACTTCTACTTCGACGCCGACCATCCCCATCTGCCGCGGTCCCCGATCGGGATCGTCGACTGGGACGACCCACGCTGCTGGGACGCCGGGGCGGCCGTGGCCGCGTTGCAGGACCTGCTGTCGTCGGGTCGGGTGGAGGCACCGGCGTACTCGATCTCGGAGAGCCGCAGGGTGGGCAGCCACGAGGTGCGGATGGACGGGGCGTCGTGCCTGACCGCAGAGGGCATCTTCGCGATCGAGTTCCTGGCCACCTGCCGCGCCGCCGGCCTCGCTGCCGAGGCGATCTACCTCGACCGTCCCGGGTTCCTGGTGTTCTGGCTGCGCCTGCGCCGCGACCTCGCCAAGAAGCGCAAGCCGCCGCGGATCCTGCTGCGCCGCGGGATCGCCCTCTGGCGTGCCCAGCCCGGCCTGAAGCGCAAGGCCCTCGCCGCCGGCTTCACGCCGATGGGCATGCGGGCAGCCGTCGCCCGCCTCGCTGACTGAACCACGGGCGCGGGAACGGTGCCGGTGCCGGGGTCGCGGAGGTCTGCACCGGGCTCCCTGCGGCTCCCCGGAGCCGCGAGCGGCCCCGATGGGACCGCTTTCCACTTCTGGCGTCCTTACCCCTACGATGAGGAACGTGACCCCTGAGTTCATACTCTTGGCGCTCGTTGTTATCACGGCGTTGGCCTTCGATTTCACGAACGGTTTCCATGACACGGCGAACGCCATGGCCACTTCGATCGCCACCCGGGCGCTGAGTCCCAAGGCGGCCGTCACCCTCTCGGCAATCCTGAACCTGGTCGGCGCCTTCCTTTCGGTCGAGGTCGCCATCACCGTCACCAACGCGGTGATCCGGATCCAGAACCCGGACGGCACCCCGCGCGCCGACCTGATGGCCGACAGCGGGCACGGGCTGTTGCTGATCCTGATGGCAGGCCTGGCCGGGGCGATCATCTGGAACATCCTCACCTGGCTGTGGGGCCTGCCTTCCAGCTCGTCGCACGCCCTGTTCGGCGGCCTGATCGGCGCCACCATCGCAAGCCTCGGCTGGGGCGGCGTCAAGTGGGTCGGTGAGGGCTACCAGCTCGACGGCGTGGTCGGGAAGGTCATCCTGCCGGCCCTGTTCTCGCCCGCGGTCGCCATCATCGTCGCGATGATCGGCACCCGGCTGGTGTTCAGGATCACCGAGGGGGTCGCGCGGCGCTACCAGGAGACCGGCTTCCGCTGGGGCCAGATCGGGACGGCTTCGCTGCTCTCCCTCTCCCACGGAACCAACGACGCCCAGAAGACGATGGGCGTCGTCACCCTCGCGCTGATCGCCTCGGGCTACTGGACCGACACCACGGAGATCCCGGTCTGGGTGAAGATCGCCTGCGCCCTGGCGATCGCCTCCGGCACCTACATCGGCGGCTGGCGGATCATCCGGACCATGGGCAAGGGCCTGGTCGAGATCTCCTCCCCGCAGGGCATGGCGGCGGAGAGTTCGTCCGCAGCCGTCATCCTCACCTCCAGCCAGCTCGGTTTCGCGCTCTCCACCACCCACGTCTGCACCGGCTCGATCCTCGGCTCAGGCCTGGGCCGCAAGGGCGCGACGGTCCGCTGGAGGGTCGCCGGACGGATGGGCCTGGCCTGGCTGACCACTCTCCCGCTGGCGGCGCTGGTCGGCGCGGCCATGTGGTGGACCGGTCACCTGATCGGCGGCCCGGGCGGAGCGTTCGTCGTGTTCGCCATCATGTGCGTCGCAGCCCTCTACATGTGGTGGCACTCCCGGCGCAACCCGATCGGCCACCACAACGTCAACGACGAGTGGAGCGACGACGACGACGCGAACGCCGACCCCAAGGTCACGGTCTCCGGAGGGGTGCGCTGATGGAGCAGTTCCTTGCCGCCCTGAACGGGGCCTGGCGCGTCCTCCTGGTCGGCCTCGTGCTCGGGGCCGGGCTGCCGGCGCTGTTCGCCCTCGGCGTCCGCGCCCAGGCGTGGGGCACCGGCGGGGAGGCCGGCATCCATGACAGTGACGTGGTACTGAAGCCGCACCCGGCCGGACGCGCGCTCGCCGTGACCATCTACGCCCTCGTCGTGCTGTGCGTAGTGGCCGGAATCAGCTACATCGTCGCCCACGGCCTGGGCTGGACCATCACCTTCAACGGCATCATCCCGGTCTTCACACCGAAGGGCTGAGCGCGGGGGCGGACGCGGCCAGCCGCTGCATGTCCTGCGCCACCCCGGCCAGGAAGCTGCGTGCCCTCACCCCGACGTGATCCCGGATCATCGACTCCGGCAGCGGCTGGACGGCGATCCTTGTGCCCACACCGGCGAGCACCAGCGGGAGGGTGTAACCGACCGAGGACGGGAAGCTGGCCAGCTGCGCGGCCACCGGCCCCCTGCGCAGCTCGATCTCCAGCGGCACCTTCGGCCGCACCACCCGCAGGCCCGTGTGCCGGGCGAGGTCCCGCAGCTTGTCGGGATGCTCGCGGCGGTGCGCGAAGTACCGTCCCGCCGCGCCGGACTGCGCGGCCAGCCGCCCGACGGCGTCCAGGTAGGCGTCGGTGTCGACGACGCCCGTCTCCACCAGCGAGGAGCCGACCACGTCGACGCCGCTGAGCAGCCGCGGCGGGCCGAAGCGGCGACGCGTCCAGTCGTATCCGTGGTGCTGCACCCGGCTGCCCGGCAGCGCGGTGACGGACATCACGGTGAACAGCTGCAGGTGCGCGCGGGAGAGGAACCATCGGGTGTGCCGCGCCAGCGGCGCCCGCACCGCCGCACGACCCGCGTGCCAGCGTCGCAGCGGTTCGCCGCCGGCGAGCTGCGCGGCGAACTCCAGGGTTGCCGTGCCGTCGTCGACCACCACCACCTCTCCGGGGTGGGCGAAGGGCAGCAGCGCCTGGATCATGCCGGAGAACGGATCTCCGATGACCAGCCGGCGCGCCCTGGCCACGACCGGACGCAGCTCGGCCAACATCCGCAGCCCGCTCACGGCGGAGGCCCGCGGCGAGTGCCAACCCACCTCGATGCCCTCCTCCTCGGCGAAGTCGGCCATCGACTGGAGCTGGCCCACCGTGGTCCGGTCGCCGGGTGCCAGGACGACCAGGCGCGTGCGGTGCGCCGCCCGCTCGGCGTGGCACCACTCCAGCAGGTGCAGGAACTGGGCCGGGCTCTCGACCAGGGCCAGGGTGTCGGTGGTCATGCGAGGCCCCCGCGAAGTTGTCCGGGTGAGCGCAGCGGAGGGCGAGAACGGCGCGCGGTGCTCATGCCACCCGGTCCGGTCCCGCCTGCGCGGCGTCGGCGACCACGCCGGCCACCCGGCGCAGCTTCTTCATCGCCGCGAGCTCACCGGGGTAGATCTGCTTCACCCCGTCGCCGAGTGCCTCCTCGATCACCCGGATGTCGCGGACGAGCCGGCGCATGCCCTCCGGCTCGACGGAGGCGGCCTGGTCCGAGCCCCACATCGAACGGTCGAGGGTGATGTGCCGCTCCACCATGCAGGCGCCCAGCGCGACCGCGCACAGCGTGGTCTGCAGGCCCACTTCGTGGCCGGAGTAGCCGATCGGCACGTTGGGGTACTCGGCGGCGAGGGTGTCGATCACGCGCAGGTTCAGTTGCCCCGCCGGCGCCGGGTAGGTGCTGGTGGCGTGCAGCACCACGATGTTGCGGCTGCCCAGCACCTCCACGGCATGCCGGATCTGCTCGGGACTGGACATGCCGGTGGAGAGGATCACCGTCTTGCCGGTGGCGCGCATCGCGCGCAGGAGCGCCTCGTCGGTCAGGCAGGCCGACGCCACCTTGTAGGCGGGCGGGTTGAAGGCCCCCAGGAAGTCGACGCTCTCGACGTCCCACGGCGAGGCGAACCAGTCGATACCGACCTCGCGGCAGTGGTCGTCGAGCTGGCGGTACTGCTCTGCGTCGAACTCGACCCGGTGCCGGTACTCGATGTAGGTCATCCGGCCCCACGGGGTGTCGCGCTCGAGATCCCACATCTCCCGCGGGGTGCACACCTCGGGGGTGCGCTTCTGGAACTTGACCGCGTCCATGCCTGCGGCCTTCGCTGCGTCGATCAGCGCCAGAGCGGTACGCAGGTCGCCGTTGTGGTTGATGCCGATCTCGCCGATCAGATACACGGGCTGGCCCGGACCGACGAGGCGTCCGCCGATCCGACGCAACCTGGGGTTGACGTTCACAGTTGGTCCTCCTTCAGGATCCACGAGGCAATCTCGCGGACGGCTCCGTGCCCTCCCGGCACGGTGGTCACGGTGCGGGCCGCCGCCCGCACGGATGCGTGGGCCGAGGCGACCGCCACGGGCCAGCCGACCTGCTCGAAGCAGGGCAGGTCGTTGAGGTCGTTGCCGAGGTAGAGCACGCGGGACGGCGCCAGTCGCCGCTCCTCCAGCCAGAGCTGCAGCTCCTCTCCCTTCTTCGGGATGCCGTGGCGGCACTCGACGCCGAGCTTGGCCGCGCGCGCAGCGACGACCGGGTTGACCTCGGTGGACAGGATCAGCACCGGCAGGCCGGCCCGGCGCATCGCGGCGACGCCCATACCGTCGCCGCGATGCACCGCGACCCGCTCGGATCCGTCCGCGCCGAGCCAGGCCCGGTCGTCGGTCTGGGTGCCGTCGAAGTCGAGCACGACGGCGTCGACGTCGCCCGGGGCAGGCCGGGTGCGGGCGTCGAGCAGGGGAACCAGCGCGCGCGCCCGGTCCAGGTCGGCCGGCTCGTCGATCTCGAGGAGCCGGGCGGGATCGGTCGGGACGGCCACGGTGCGTCCGAAGAAGCGCCGGCCGGTCTCGGCGAAGCCGGCCGCGCGCATCGCGTAGGCGGCTCCGGTCTCCAGCCACTCCGGCTCCCGGTCCTGGCGGCGCTGCCGCCCTTGGGCGTCATGGTTGACGCCGGTGGCGGCATCCGCGCTCCTCCAGACGAAGCCGTGGAACGGCGCGGCGGTGAACGCGGTGTCGGCCCCGCCCTCGGCCACCGCGGCCACGACCGCGTCCAGCTCGGAGGGGGTCAGGAACGGGCTCGTGCACTGGACGAGCAGGAGTACGGCGAGTTCGTCGGCGTGCCGGCCGTAGAGCACCTCGACCGCGTGGGCGAGAGCCGACTCGCTGGAGGCGTGGTCGTCGGAGAGCTCGGGCGGACGATGGACGGCGATCGCGCCGGCCGCCGTAGCCGCTGCGGCGATCGCCGGATCGTCGGTGGAGACGGCCACCGCGCTGATCCGTCCGGCTGCCCGGGCGGCCCGGATCGCGCGCACCACGAGGGGCACCCCGCCGAGCCGGGCGAGGTTCTTCCCTGGGACCCCCTTCGAGCCGCCGCGGGCCGGGATCACGGCCAGCACCTTTCCCGGACGGCGCTGGGCGAGGCCGGCGGATACGTCGTTCACGCTCACACCTGCACGCTAGGCAGGCCACACACCGGGGAGGCCACGGCGGCCCCACGAGTCGGTGAACGTCCGGGGAACATCCCCGCCGCGCACCGGGGCGCTCAGGCGGCCTTGCCGAACAGCTCGCCGAGGATCGGGGCCAGCTTCGCGTTGTACTTGTCGGCCATCGACAGCAGCCAGCCCTCGTCGTGGCCGCCCTGGGTGATCGTGAAGTACCGGGTCGGCGCGATGATCAGGTTGTCGATCCGGGCGTAGGCGTGGTCGGTGTCGACGGTGGGGTCGCTGTCGGGCGAGCCGAGGTAGTCGACGGGGACGTCCGTGCGCACGGTCAGCATGCCCTTCCGGACCCGCTCCAGCTCACTCCACATCAGGACCGGACGCGTCTTGGCGGCGTTGATGAACGTCTCCTGCCACTGTGCCGCGTCCAGAAGCTCCCCGCGCTGCCGCTGGCCGTTGACGGCGTTCGCGAGCACGACGAGTCCGCCGAAGCGCGGGATGTCCAGCGGCACGTCCTTGATCCACGGCACCGGAATGCCGAACACGTCGGCCAGCACGTCGTTCATGTCGACCGGGGTCGCGATCATGATGATCCTGCGCAGGTCGATCACCGGGGAGTCGGCGACGGCCGGCTGCGAGGCGATGTCCTCCGCGGCGATGCCGCCGAAGCTCGCCCCGAGGAACACCACCGGCTTGCGCTGGCCGGACGGCGTGACCGACTGGACCGCGTCCGCCACGGAGCGCGCCGAGGCCCCGGCGTCGTAGCTGCGGCCGTACCAGTGGTACATCACGCAGCCACCCAGTTCCTCGACGAGGTTCTGGATCATGTTCGCCTGGTACTGGCTGCCGGTCAGGCCGGTGCCGCTGAACGTGATCACCACGAAGTGGCTCTCGCGGCACGCCTCGACGAGGGTCGGGTCGACGGCAGTGGTGCGCGCGGTGCGCTCGGGGTACAGCGCCCAGGTGATCGCGTGGTCGACCACGCTCGTGGTGGGGGCGTCCCTGGGGTCGATCGCCCACGACCGCTCGGCATCCAGCCAGAGGATCGCCGCGGACGCCGCCAGGCTGCCGGCCACCGCGAGCGCGAGGAAGCGGAGCCAGTGGTGCGCGAGGCGGACCCGTCCGGGTCGACGCATTCTGTCCACCCCCTCCAGCCCGACGGCACTTCCAGACTACGTCGATGCAGCGGCGCGGACGGACGCAGTCGGATTAGGTTGGAGCCATGAGTTCGCGTGTCACTCCGTGCCCCGCCTGCGGCACTCCCAACCGCATCCCGGTCTCGGCGAAGGGACGTCCGCAGTGCGCGTCCTGCCACGCCGTGCTGCCCTGGCTCGTCGACGCCGGGGATGACGACCTGGCCGAAGCCCTGGCCACGAACCAACTCGTCCTGGTCGACCTGTGGGCGCCGTGGTGCGGTCCGTGCCGCATGGTGGCGCCCGTGCTGGAGCGGCTCGCCGTCCGTTACGCCGGGAAGGTGAAGGTGGTGAAGGTCAACGTCGACCACAACCGGCGGACGGCGGCCCGGTACGACGCCCGGAGCATCCCCACGCTGGCCATCGTGCGGAACGGCAAGACGGTCGATCGGGTGGTCGGGGCGCAGCCCGAGCCCGCGCTCGCGAAACGGATCGACGCCCTGCTGGCGCAGTGACCCGCGGAAGACCCGTCCCCGGCACGCGTCAGGTGAGCAGCAGCAGGACGAGGCACGCCAGCGCGAGCACGGAGACCGCGGCCGCCGCGGCGACCACCAGGACGGCCTGACGGCGACGCTCCGCGGCGGTCATCGGGCCGGCACCCTCCGCACCGCGATGAGGGTGTCCTCCTGCGGCTCTCCCCCACCGTCGTCGGCGAGCACGTCGAGCACGGCGACGGTGATGTTGTCGCGACCGCCGGAGCCGAGCGCCCGCTCGATCAGCGTCTCGGCCGCGGCCTGCGGGTCCGCGATGCCGTCGAGGATGGTGGCGATCACGCCGTCGGCGAGCTCCTTGGTCAGCCCGTCGGAGCAGACCAGCCAGCGATCGCCGACCACGACCGCCGCCGCACGATAGTCCGCGGCCCAGGCGGGTTCGAGGACGGCGTCCATGCCGACGGCGCGGGTGAGCACGCTGCGGGCCGGTGCCCCCGGCTCGCTGCTGACCGTGGCGACGTGGTCGACGCTGAACTGCTCCAGCAACCCGCGGCGATGTCGGTAGACCCGGGAGTCGCCCACGTTGAACACCAGCCACTCCGGGCCGCGCACACCGCTGACGAGCGCGAGCCCGGCCAGGGTGCTGCCCACGCCCTCCGGCACGCCGGCGCCGAGCCCCGCCACATCACTGTGCGCGGAGGCGATCGTCGCCTCCACGTCTTCCCTGGTTCGTTCCGGGCGACTGGCGAGCGGCTCGAACGCCCGGACCACGGCCGCGCTGGCGAGATCGCCGTGGCGGTGGCCACCCAGGCCGTCCGCGACCACCAGCAGGTCGGGCGCGACCAGCGCAGCATCCTCGTTCACGCTGCGTCGCAGGCCGGCGTGGGTTCCGGCACCCCAATTCGTCACGATGCCGCTCATCAGCGTGGCGAACCCTGGCGCAGTTCGAACTCCGCGTCTCCGAGGAAGAAGTGCGGGGTGAGCGGTTCCTCCGCACCCGGCACGACCGTGCGCTCGACGCCGTCCGGGGCCACCAGGGTGACACCGTTCGTCGAGCAGAGGTCGCGGACCAGCCACTCCCCGTCCACCAACCGCAACAGGGCGTGGCGCTTGGAGACGGTCCGGGTCGGGTCGGGGACGACCAGCAGCTGCGCACCCGGGTGGTCCGGATCCGCCGCGGGCTGCCGGCCGAGCAGCACTTCGCTGGCGGTCAGGGCGAGTTCCCGCTCGGCGGAGGTGACCAGCGTCCAGCTCGGTCGCAGCCGGGACGCCAGCACGGTGCGGTCGTCCGGTTCGTCGAACGCTGCGGACGCCTCCAGCATGGGTTCGTCGGTCTCCTCCGGGGGCGCCATCCGCGCGGGCTGGGCCAGGGGTTCCGGCACCGCCGGGACCTCCCGCTCCCCAGGCGCCACCGCATCGGTCAGCCCGGGAACCGCCGCTCCGAACACCTCCGGTGCCGGCAGTGGCGCCTCTCCTGCGCCCGGCGCACGGAAGACCTCTGGTGGCGGGGCCCAGCGCTGGTCGACCAGCGGGTCGGAGTCGACCGCAGCGGGGGTCTCCCCGCGCTGCGGATCCGCCACCGGGCTCGCGGCGGGCACCACCACGTCGTCGTTCGACGGGTCAGACCGCACCGGGTACCACTGCGCCGCCAGCGGCACGGGAGGCGGCACCGGCGTGAACGGCTCCGGCTCGTCCTCGTCGGGCTCGAGGACCGGCGCGAAGGCCGGGGAGACCAGCCGCGGGGCCGCGACCGCCTCCGAGGAGGGCGGCGGGGCAGCCGGTGCCGGAACCTGCGGGGCAGACTGCGCGGGCGGCGTCCAGTGGGCGACGGGTGGCCCCGACACAGCGGGCGGCGGGTAGCCCTGCGGCTGCCCCGGATGACCCGGCGGTACCGGCGGCGGGGCCACCGGGCGCACCAGGGCCTGCCCCGACCAGCTCGCGTCACCCCAGGCCAGCACGCTCGCCCAGATCGGGTTCCACAGGGCGGCCACCACGGTCATCCCCGGGCCGTACCCGAAGCCGATGGTGATCCGGTGGCACGCCATTACCAGCACGACGAAGAACGCCAGCTGTCCGAGGATCGGCACCAGGACGACCAGAACCAGCCACGGCGAGTAGCCGCCGATGCGCAGGAGCACGGCGGCGTTCCACACCGGCACCCATGCCTGCCACCGCTCCTCGCCCACCTTCCCGAACACCCCGGCGAGCGCGAGGGACGACCAGACGTAGACGCCCAGGCCGAGCAGGACCACGATCACGATCCCGGCCAGCCGTGCGGCGGTCTGTGCATCCATTTCCGCTCAGGCGCCGCGCGGCGCCCGCTCCTTTCCCGCGTGAATACTCGCAGATCCCCTGTCCGGCCGGGATCGGTAGCGCAGGAACGATGCCAGCGAGGTCCGGGCACGCCACCGCTGCCGGAGCGAGCCCTCCCCGGCCAGGCGACGCCGTTCGGCGTCGACGTCGCGCCAGTAGGCGTCCGCCTGCTCGGCCGACACCGCCAGGCCAGAGAACACCGCCCGGTCGGCGCCCTCGGCGAGGACGGCGGCCGCGGCCCCTCCGTAGGCGAACGCGAGCTCGCAGCGAGTCTCGTGCGTGGGCACCACCGCGCCACGGTCGATCCGGGCGTCCACCAGTTCATCCCAGCCGCCGGCGATCCGCTGCACGGGATCGGGGCGGAGCCGCCGGGCCCTCCGGCGCAGCGCCTTGGCCAGCACCACCACAAGGAGCGGCCCGAGCACAACGAGCAGCCCCAGCACGACAATCGCCCCCACCCGCAGCGAAACCCACAGCCAGGCGAGGTTCAGCCCGGTGTTCGGGGCCGCGGGGTTGCTGTTGCCCTTCGTGCCCGTGGCGTCGGGCGGGTCGACCTCCTGGGCGGGCACCGGCAGCACCTGGGTCGGGTTCTCCGGGTCACGCTGGCGCTGGGTCTGCGCGGCGAGGTCCTCGCGGTACTGCGGCGTGGCGTCGAGCACCGCCCAGCGGCCGTCCGCCCCCTGCACCTCGACCCAGGCGGCCAGATTGCGGCCCGCGCACACCCCGTCGGTGCAGGCCGGGATGCCGCTGTCGTCGTCGGAGGTCAGCCGCGTCCCCACCACGACCCGGGCAGGGAAGCCCAACTGGTCCGCGATCAGGGCGATCGCGACCGAGAACTGCTCGTCGTCGCCGACCGCCGCGACCAGCGAGCCCTGCCCGCCATCCGCCTTCACGGCCTCCTCCTGCGCGGTGAGGGCGGCGAAGAGCTGCCCGATCCGGGCCATCGAGTGCCCGGCGCATGGCTGAGGTAGCCGCGGGCGCGCAGCAGGCTCGCCAGCTCGGCGAGCCCCGCGCCGGTCGCCGGCTGGTCCTGGTTCCGCAGCCACTGCCGCAGGCTCTCGGGCGCGTCGTAGCGGGGGCTGTGCCCGGGCGAGGCGAGCGTCGCAACGTCCACCGGGTCGGCCAGCGCGACGTCCGCGGTGTAGCCGTCGCCGTCGGCCAGCCCCCCGGGCACCATCTCGAGCGCTGTCCCGGTGCCGGCGTCGTAGTAGAAGCCGTCGCCGAGCTCCTGCGTCCGCGAGCCCCGGAAGTCGATGGACGCGAGCGAGCCCGCGAGGGGCAGCCACGGCGTGCCCAGCGCCCCGGTGGTGACGCCGAGCTGCGTTCGTGCCCCGGCACCCGGGTCTCGGCGGTAGGGCACCCGCCGGAACTCGGTCCCGTCCTCCCCCGCCACCGAGAAGGTCACCCCGTCGTAGTGCGTGAGCGTGGCCAGCCGAACCCGGTCGGGCAGCGTGCCGGTCGAGCGCACCGAGAACAGGATGCGGTCGAAGCCGGCGTCGGTGAACGACTCGCGGTAGGCCACCAGCGGGTCGACCGCGTGGGCCCGCTGCAGGTCGGGGCCGGTACCGCTGCGGAGCACGTCCCGCTGCAGCCCGGACGCGACCAGCGAGCCCTGCCCGCCATCCGCCTTCACGGCCTCCTCCTGCGCGGTGAGGGCGGCGAAGAGCTGCCCGATCCGGGCCATCGAGTGCCCGGC
>PHEV01000065.1 GCA_002843035.1 Actinobacteria bacterium HGW-Actinobacteria-5
ATGTCGGTGGTCGCCGGCAGCTTCAACCTGTTCGGCTACGACGGCCAGGGGTTCGCCTACTTCGTCATGGGCGGTGCCCCGCTGCGTCGCGTCCTCCTCGGCAAGGCCCTGGCGCCGCTGCTGTACCTGCTGCCGCTCGTGCTGGCGTTCAGCCTGGTCGAGTCGGTGGTCCTGCGCGCGAGCCCTGCCGATCTGGTCTCGGCCATCCTCGCCGGCACCTGCGTTGTGGTTCTCGGGCTCGGCGTCGGATCGCTGTCCAGCGTGCTCAACCCCAGCGACCAGTCCCGGGTCGGGCAGCGCCGCGGCTCGTTCCTGAAGGTGTTCGGCTGGTTCATGGGGTTCTTCACGATCGCAGGGATCGGCGGCGCCCTGTGGTGGTTGCTCGCCGGTTTCGTCGGCGGACCACTCACCGGCCTGGCTGCCTTCGTCGGCATCGCCGTGCTGACCCGGGCGATGCTCCGGTGGGCCGGACGCCGCCTTGAGCGCGAACCCTACGCGGTGATGCGCAAGCTCGACCCCCGCGCCTCCTGACTCCTGGTCGTTCCCGCCGCGCACTCCTCGGTCGCCGGGTGCAGCGCGGCGGCGAGCGGGCGCAACACCTGGATCGCCCGCAATTCCAGCCGCCGCACCGTGCTCGAACTCACCCCGAGCCGCTCGGCGACAGCGCCCCGCTCCACCGGCTCACCGGTCACGAAGCCGTAGCGCAGGGCGACGACCTGCGCCTGATCGGCGTCCAGGCGGGCGATCAGCCGACGAAACTGGCGAGCCCAGATGCCGGCGTCCGGGTCGAACGGCTCCGCCTCCGGGATGGCTGCGCCGTCGGTGAGCGGATCGAGCGCGACCGGCGGGCGGTACTCGAGCAGCCGGCGGGTGCACTCCACGGGCTGACCGAGTTCCGCCGCGAGTTCCGCGCTGCCGAGGCCACCACCGCGTTCCTGGCCGATCACGGCCGCCAGGCCCCGGGCGCGACGAAGCCGCAGTGCCCGGCTGGGCGGCAGCGCCAGCTCCCCGAACCGGGCCGAGGCGACCTCGGCGAGGTGCTGGCGGATGCGCACCATCGCATAGGTGGAGAACCGGCCCCGGTCGGCGTCGTAGCGCTGCAGCGCGTCCGCGAGCGCCACGAAGCCCTCCTGGAACAGTTCGTCGGTGGGCAGGCCGCTGCGCCGCGCCTCACGTCCGGCAAGGTGCCAGACCAGGCGCTCGTTGGCGAGCAGGAAGTGGTGTCGGGCGCGGTCACCCGCCGCCACGATCCCGGCAAGTTCGGCGTCGGTCGCGGGGACGGGCCGCTCGCCGGTCTCGAGCAGGTGCCGGGCGAGGATTCCGGCCTCGATCGCGCGGGCCAGCGTCCGTTCGTCCGCGGCGCTCAGCAGTGGGGTGGGTTCGGCTCTTCGCATGCGCCCACCCTGCGGGGGCGCGCCGGAATTTGACCGTATGACGTCGGGACTGTGCTGCAACATCCGGGCAACACCCGACTTCTGGGGACGGGCTCACACCCGGGCCCGCCACGATCACGCGGCGGGGCCGATCGCATGATCACACGGCGGGGCCGGTGGCAAGCGCGAGCAGCTCCTTGCGCTGCTTCTCGAGGTTCACCAGGCTCGCGAACATGCGGTTGTAGGCGGGCTGGTCGTCGAGCGGGTTGGTGCGCTGCAGCTTCGACTTCAGCTCGGCGATGCTGCGGGAGAGACTCTGCACCCGCAGTTGCGCGGAGTACTCACGGGCGTAGCCCTCCGTCGGCACCCGCAGCACCGGCTCCACGGCGAGCGAGATCACCAGCTGCTCGAGCACCGGATCGGAGTTGGCGTTCAGGATCCGCTGCGTCCACGAGCCTGGCCCCTCGCCCGCTGCGAGGACCGAGGCGAACAGCGCCCGGTAGGCGGGATGGGTGAAGTCGTCCACACCGATCCCGTTCCAGGCCGCGTCGAAGGTCTCCGGGGCGCGCACGATCAGGCGCAAGGTGCCACGCTCGGCCTCCAGCCTGCGATCGCGCGGATCGGGCACCGGCAGCCCCGGCCTGGGTTCTGGCAGGCCCGGCAGCGCGTCGCCGGGGGGCGGCTCGGGGTGGCGCTGCGTCGTGCGGGACTGCCGCTGCACGGTCACCTTCACCTCACGACGGACCTCCTCCGGGTCCATGCCGAGCAGCTGCGCCAACTCCCGCAGGTAGCCGGAGACCAGTGAGGCGTCCCGGATGCTGCTGACCAGCGGGGCGGCCCCGCGAAGTGCGGCGAGCCGGCCGTCCACCCGGTCGAGGTCGTAGCCGGCGAGCACGTTGCGCATCACGAAGCGGTACAGCGGCACCCGCCGTCCGACCAGTTCGCGCAATGCCGCCTCGCCGTGCTGGATGCGCAGGTCGCACGGGTCGAGACCGGTGGGCTCGACCGCGACGTAGGTCTGGGCGAGAAAGTTCTGGTCACCCTTGAAGACCTTCAGTGCCGCGGCCTGGCCGGCCGCGTCGCCGTCGAAGGTGAAGATCACCTCCCCGCCCGTGACGTCGCCGGTACCGAGCAGGCGCTGCAGCAGCCGGGCGTGGTCGTCGCCGAACGCCGTGCCGCACGAGGCCACCGCCGTGTCGACCCCGGCGAGGTGGCAGGCCATCACGTCGGTATAGCCCTCGACCACCACGGCCTGGTTCTTCTTCGCGATGTTCGCCCGCGCCAGGTCGAGCCCGTAGAGCACGGTCGACTTCTTGTAGACGATCGTCTCCGGCGTGTTCAGGTACTTGGCCGGCATCCGGTCGTCGTCGAAGATCTTCCGCGCCCCGAAGCCGAGCACGGAGCGGCCGGCGTCCCGGATCGGCCAGAGCACCCGGCCCTGGAAGAAGTCCCACCCGTTCTCGCGGACCAGGCCCGCCTTGACCAGCTCTTCGTCGCTGAACCCCTTCGCCTTGAGGTGCTGGCCGAGCTCGCGTCCGCCGGTCGGGGCGAAGCCGATGCCGAACTGCTCGGCGGCATCCTTGCCGAAGCCCCTGCCGTCGA
Organism: Actinobacteria bacterium HGW-Actinobacteria-5; assembly: GCA_002843035.1. Taxonomy (GTDB): domain Bacteria; phylum Actinomycetota; class Actinomycetes; order Propionibacteriales; family Propionibacteriaceae; genus Propionicimonas. The sequence continues at coordinate 2,976 of PHEV01000065.1, forward strand.
GGAACTGCCGTCCGGGCAGCCCGGAGCCACCCAGCAGCTGGCCGGCGAAGAACTCCGCGGCGAGCTGGTTCGCCTCCAGCACCCGCAGTCGCAGCCCCGGCTCGACCCGCTGCCCGCCCCCGTCGGTGTAGCGCAGCTGGACGCCGACCCGGTCGGCCAGGAACTCGATCGCCTCGGCGAAGCTGACATGGTTGATCTTCTGGATGAAGTTGATCGCGTCCCCGCCCTCGCCACAGCCGAAGCAGTGCCAGAAGCCGCGGGCCGGAGTGACGTGGAACGACGGGGTCTTCTCGTCGTGGAACGGGCACAGGCCGGTCAGCGACCCGCCACCGGTACGGCGCAGGGTCACGTAGGAGCCGACGACATCCTCGATCCGGGTACGCTCCCGGACCGTCGCCAGGTCCTCCTCGTTGATCAGTCCTGCCACCCCGCGATTCTAGGGCCCCCCGCGGACGCCCCGCCGCCCGGCGACCATCGGATCAGGCGCCGCGACCGATACCCTTCGGCAATCGATCGGGATTCCAGCCGAGCAGGTCGACGGCGGTCTCGAAGGCGAAGCGGTCAGTCATCCCGGCCACATAGGTGACCGCTGCCTGCACCCGGCCCTGCGGACCCTGGTCGGCAGGGACGAAGGTCACCGGCAACGCGAGCGGGTGTTCCGCGTAGTACTCGACCAGTCCGTGGAGCACGGCGATCACCGCCTCGGACTGGGCGAGCGAGTCCGGCCGGGTGTAGATCCACTCGTAGTTGAACGCCCGCAGGGCTGCCAGAGCAACTGCCGGCTCGGCCGCCATCCCCACCTCGCCGGTGCGGGCGACCGTGCCGATCACCGCCCGGACGAAGGTGCCCAGCTGCGCGCGGCGGGTACGTCCGGCCACCTCCGCGACCTGGGCGGGCAGGTTGTCCAGGTTGACGATTCCGGCTGCGGCCGCGTCCTCGAGGTCGTGGGCGCAGTAGGCGATCCGGTCGGCCCAGCTCACGATCTCGCCCTCGACCGTTGCCGGCACCGGCCGCGACCAGGAATGGTTGCGGATCCCGTCCAGGGTCTGCGCGCACAGGTTCAGACCGGTCAGCACGACGTCCGCACCCCAGGGTCCGTGGTCGTACCCGTCCGGCAGGAACGCGTCGAAGGCGTCCTCGCTGGCGTGCCCGCCGGGTCCGTGGCCGCAGTCATGACCCAGGGCGATCGCCTCCGCCAGGGTGGCGTTGGCCCCCACCCCACGCGCGATCGACGTGGCCACCTGGGCCACCTCGAGGGCATGGGTGAGCCGGGTCCGCTGGTGGTCGGTGGGGAACACGACGACCTGGGTCTTGCCGGCGAGCCGCCGGAAGGCGGGAGAGTGGACAATGCGGTCCCGGTCCCGCTCGAAGCAGGTGCGCTCCGGGTCGGGCTCCTCGCGGATCGCCCGATCGCCCGCGCCGACCGCGAGCGCAGCGCCAGGACGCAGGTGGGCGGCCTCCCACTCCTCCCGCTGCGCCCGCAGCACGGGAGGGTCCACCGCAAGGCGTCCGCCGGGTTCGGAGTGTGCCCGCACCTGCCCATCGCCGTGGTGGCCGGCCATGGTCTCGGCCCAGGCGATCGCGCGTGGCTGGAGGTCTGGCATGGCTCCATCTTGGCAGTGTGGGGGTGGGCCCGCCGTCCCCGCTGTGTCGCACGCCCAATCAGCCGGGCGCGGTGACGGCGGCGCTACCCTTGCAGGCATGTCGAACGACCAGCCGGCCGGCACACCGCAGAACCCGCAGGGGCAGGGTGGCTATACCCAGCCCGGTACCTACCCGTCGTCACAGGCCCCGACTCCGCAGCGGGGCTACCCGCCGTCCGCGTACCCCCAGCAGCCGTACGGGCAGCAGCCCGGACCGGCTCAGGGCTATCCCCCCTCGCCCTACCCGCAGCAGCCGTACGGCCAGCAGCAGGCGCCCCGACCCGCGCCGCCGGGGACGTCCGACCCGTACCAGATCACCCACTACGCCGCCCAGTACAACAGCCCGTCGCCGTACGCCGTCCCGCAGTACGCCCAGCCCCTTCCCCAGCTGAAGCCCCGCAGCGCCGTGCCGGGGATCGTGGCCCTTGTGCTGGTGGTGGTCGCCATGATCATCGCCCTCGCCACCGGGCTGCCCGCCTCCGACGTGATGAGGGAGTACTTCGCCTTCGCCATGACCGCACCCGGCCAGGCAGCGATCGAGGAGTACATCCAGTCCCTCATGACCTCCGGAGCGGCCAACTCGATCGGCGTCGCGATGATGGGCATGATGGGGGCCAGCCTCTTCGGCCTGGCCGGCGTCATCACCGGCATCGTCGCGGCCGCCCGCAACTCCGGCCGCCTGTGGGGCATCATCGCGATCGTTGCGGGGCTGCTCTCCCCGTTCGTCGTCTCGGCGCTCGTCTTCGTCTGAATCCCGGCTTCCCCGCGGCCCGGTCGATCCCGACCGGGCCGCGGTGCTTTTTCGTAACGCTTCCATAACGGCCAGGAACGACCCTTGCCCTCTGGTGAGTTAGTAAGGTTTACTAACGAATATGCAGGAACCGATCCGCCGCACGCTGCGTCCCGAGGACGCCCGGCGCAGCAACCGCGCCCTGGTGCTGCAGGCGATCTACAACGAGTCCGGGCTCTCCCGCGCCGACCTCGCCCGCGCGACCGGTCTGACCAAGGTCACCGTCTCCGACCTGGTTGCCGAACTGATCGCCGCGGACCTCGTCGCCGAGGCCGGCACGAGCGGGAGCACGCGTCCCGGCAAGCCGTCCACGCTGCTCGGCTTCAATGCCGCTGCCCGCGACATCCTCGCCATGGACCTGTCCGCCCGCGACCAGCTCCGCGGCGCCGTGCTGAGCCTCCGCGGCGAACCGCTGCTCACCCGGACGCGACCGCTCGACGGCGCCTTCGGCGACGACGCCCTGGCCGCGGCGCGCGAACTCGCCGCCGAGCTGAGGGATGCCGCCACCCACCCGGTACTCGGCCTCGGCGTCGGCACCCCCGGCACGGTCAACACCGCGGGCACGGTGCTCGCCGCCCCGAACCTGCGCTGGCACAACCTGCCCCTGCAGGAGATCCTCCACGACGACCTCGACCTCCCCGTGCGGGTGGAGAACGACGCCAACGTCGCCGTCCTGGCCGAGCGACGGTTCGCCGGCGGGCCGGACGATCTGGTCCGCATCCAGCTCTCCCGCGGTGTGGGCGCCGGCCTGCTCGTGGGCGGACGGCTCGTCCACGGCGCGACCAGCGACGCCGGCGAGATCGGGCACGTCGTGGTCGACGAAGCCGGCGGGCCGTGCCCGTGCGGGAAGGTCGGCTGCCTGGAGACCTGGGCCTCCGTCCCCGCACTCACCGCGCGGATCCAGGCCGACCCCACCCACTCCGACACGCTGCTCGCAGAGGCCGGACACCGGCTCGGGCTGGCGCTCGCCCCGGTCGTCGGCATGCTCGGCCTGCAACACATCGTGATCGGCGGGCCGGCCACGATCGCCACCGCTCCCCTGCTGGACGCCGCCCGCGACTGCATCTCCGAGCGCACCCGCTCGGAGTTCCGTCCAGAACTCGAGCTCGCCGCGAGCCCGCTGGGCGCGGATGCCGTCCTGCTCGGCGCCGCAGCGCTGGTGCTGCTCGGCGAACTCGGGATCGGCTGACCCCTCAAGACCAACTCTCCGACCGTCCAACCGAAAGGAATGCAATGAAGAAGATGCTGTCGGTGGTCGCACTGGCGACCGCCTCAGCCCTGGCCCTCGGCGGGTGCTCCTCGAGCGCCGCCAGTAGTCCGACGGCGACCGACTCCGCTTCCGCAGCGCCCCAGAACATCACGTTGTGGCTGGCCGGGGGCGACACCCCCGATGCACTGCGCGAGTACCTCAAGACCACCTACAACGCCAAGACCGGCGGCACCCTCACCATCGAGGAGCAGTCCTGGGGCGACCTGGTCACCAAGCTGACCACGGCCCTGCCGGATCCCAACAACACCCCGGACGTGGTCGAGGTCGGCAACACCCAGTCGCCCACCTTCACCAACGTCGGCGCGTTCGCCGACATCTCCGACATGTACTCCGAACTGGGCGGTGACAAGCTGCTTCCCTCGTTCGTCGAGGTCGGCAAGGTGGACGGCAAGAACTACACGTTGCCGTACTACTTCGGCTCGCGCTACATGTTCTACCGCAAGGACATCTGGAAGGCCGCCGGCGTCGAGGTGCCGACCACGCTCGACCAGTTCAATGCTGCGGTGAAGACCATCGCCGAGAAGAACCCGAAGAACATCAAGGACTTCTCCGGCTTCTTCCTCGGCGGCCAGGACTGGCGCAACGGCATCTCCTGGATCTTCGCCAACGGCGGCGACCTCGCCAAGGTCGATGGCGGCACCTGGACGTCCACCCTGTCCGATCCGAACAGCGTCAAGGGCCTGACCCAGCTCCAGGACCTGTACAAGAGCGCGTCCCACGCCCCGAAGACGATGACCGACCAGTCGGTGTACCTCTACCTGAACGACTCCGACGTCCTGGCCAGCGGTGACACCAAGACCAAGACGAGCCTCGCCGCCGCCACCGTGATGGCCCCGGGTTGGGCGCACTGGTCGATCGGCGACCTGGTCAAGAAGGACGGCAAGGAGGTGCGCCAGTGGAACGACAAGACCTTCGGCGTCTTCGCGCTGCCGGGCAACGACGGCAAGCCTGCCCCCGTGTTCGCCGGCGGCTCCAACATCGGCATCTCGGCCGCCTCGAAGAACCAGGCCGGCGCCCGTGAGCTGATGAAGATCATCTTCAGCGCCGAGTACCAGCAGATGCTGGGCAAGAACGGTCTCGGCCCGGCCAACTCCGACTACGTCTCCAGCCTCGGCGACGACGAGTTCGCGAAGGCCCTGATCGAGTCCGCGTCCAACTCCAAGCTCACTCCGGCCGCCCCCGGTTGGGCCACCGTGGAGGCCTCCGGCAAACTGGAGGAGTTCTTCCAGAAGATCGCAGAGGGCGGTGACGTCGCCACGCTGGCCAAGCAGTACGACGACATCCTCACCCCGATGCTGAACGGCAAGTAGTCCCCTCTCCCTGCGCCGAGGGCCAGCCCTAACGCCGAGGCCCCGACCCCTGGGTCGGGCCGTGGGCGCGAAGGCTGGCCCTCGCTGCAGGCGACCCATCCGCTCCCGTTTGAGAGGCTCGCGTCGATGACTGTGCTCTCGCCTGCCCGCGAACAGGCCGCAGCCGAATCCGTGCTGCGCCGCCGCCGGAGGCCCTTTGCGCCCTACCTGTTGCTGCTGCCGACCGTCGCCATCCTGCTCCTCGCGCTGGGCTACCCGCTCGTGTGGCAGTTCTGGACATCCACCCAGAAGTTCGGGCTCGCCCAGCAGTTCGGACGGCCGCCCCAGTTCGTCGGGATGGCCAACTACGTCCAGCTGTTCGCCGACCCGCAGACCTGGGCAGTGGTCGGACGCTCGATCGCGTTCTGCCTGATCAACGCCGCGATCACGGTGGTGCTCGGGGTGCTGGTCGCACTGCTGATGAACGCCATCGGCACGATCTCCCGGCTGGTCCTCCAGGTGGCGATGCTGCTGGCCTGGGCGATGCCGGTGATCGCGTCCATGACCGTGTGGATCTGGCTGTTCGACTGGCACCGCGGCGTGGCGAACTGGCTGCTCACCGCGGCCGGCCTGGACTTCACCAACCACAACTGGCTCGAGCAACCGCTGAGCTTCTACTTCGTGGCCACCGTGATCGTGGTCTGGATGTCGGTCCCGTTCGTGGCGTTCTCGGTCTACGCCGGCCTCACCCAGATCTCCGAGGAGGTGATGGAGGCCGCCGCCCTGGATGGCGCGTCCCCCCGGCAGCGGTTCTTCGCGATCATCCTGCCGATGGTGCGGCCCGTCCTGATGATCGTCACCCTGCTGCAGGTGATCTGGGACCTGCGGGTCTTCGCGCAGATCAAGATGCTGCAGGACGCCGGCGCGCCGACCGCATCGACCGACCTGCTCGGCACCTACATCTACCGGCTCGGCGTCGGCGCGTCCGACTTCGGCATGGCCTCGGCCCTGTCGATCTTCGTGCTCGTGCTCACCGTTGCCCTGAGCTTGTTCTACGTACTGCACCTGATGAAGGAGGACTCGTGATGCGCACGCAACGCCGCCGGTTCCGTCCCGGACGCCTGGCCGCGAGCCTCATCGCGATCCTGGTCGCCGCAGCCTGGGCGTTCCCGGTGTACTGGATGCTGAACTCGTCGCTGCTGCCGAACACGGTGCTCACCTCCACCACTCCGCGGTTCTGGCCCTGGGGCGGCTCACTGGACAACTTCGCCGCCGTCTTCGCCGAGGGCAGCTTCTGGCCGGCGCTCGGCATGAGCGTCGCGATCACCCTGACCACGGTCGTCTTCTGCCTGCTGTTCGCCTTCCTGGCCGCCCTGGCGATCAGCCGGTTCCGGTTCCGCGGGCGGGCCTCCTTCGTGCTGGCAGTGCTGTTCATCCAGATGCTGCCTGCAGAGGGCCTGTTCATCGCCCAGTACAAGCTGATGAGTTCGCTGAGCCTGCTGAACACCGTGACCGGCGTGTCGATCCTGTACGTGGCCGCCGTCGTGCCGTTCACGATCTGGATGCTGCGCGGCTTCGTCGCCGGCGTGCCGATCGAGCTGGAAGAGGCGGCGATGGTGGATGGGCTGAGCCGCACCCAGGCCTTCTTCCGGATCACCTTCCCGCTGCTCGCGCCCGGGCTGGTCGCGTCCGGCGTCTACGCGTTCCTGCAGGCGTGGAACGAGTTCACGGTCGCCCTGGTGATCCTGCAGAAGGAGGAGTACCGGACGCTGCCACTGTGGCTGCGCGGGTTCGTCCAGGCCAGCGCGAGCCGGGCCACCGACTGGGGGCAGGTGATGGCTGCGTCCACGCTCGTCGCCGTGCCGGTGATCATCTTCTTCATGATCGTGCAGGGACGCCTGACCTCGGGCCTTGTCGCCGGGGCGGTGAAGGGCTGACATGGAGGCCGACCTGCGGCGGGCAGTCAACGCAACCCTGATGCCCGGCTTCACCGGACCGGTACTGCCGGACTGGCTGGCTCGCGAACTGGCCGACGGCCTCGGCTCGGTCTGCCTGTTCGGCACCAACATCGTGGAGCCGACCCAGCTGCGCGCCCTCACCGCGGCCATTCACGCCGCCAACCCGAACGCACTGATCGCCACCGACGAGGAGGGCGGCGACGTCACCCGCCTGCACCACAGGGAGGGGTCGCCGTACCCCTCCATGGCCTACCTGGGCCACCTGGACGACGAGGGCACCACCGGGCAGGTCGGACACGGGATCGGCGCCGAGCTGCGCGCCGCGGGTATCGATCTCGACCTCGCCCCCGACGCCGACGTCAACGCGAACCCACGCAACCCGGTGATCGGGGTGCGCAGCTTCGGTACCGACCCCAACCTGGTCGGACGGCACGTCGCCGCCTACACGCGTGGGCTGCAGGCGGCAGGCGTGGCCGCGTGCGCCAAGCACTTCCCCGGCCATGGGGACACCTCAGCAGACTCCCACCGCGAGTTGCCCACGATCACGGTGGACGCAGCCACGCTGGCCGCCAGGGAGCTGGTTCCGTTCCGGGCCGCGGTGGCGGCGGGCACGCTGGCCGTGATGACCTCGCACATCGTCGTACCGGCACTCGACCCCGACCTGCCGGCCACGCTGTCGAGCCAGGTGCTGGGACTGCTGCGCGAGGAGTTGGGTTTCACCGGCGCGATCGTCAGCGACGCCCTCGACATGGCCGGGGCGAGCGCCGGGCGGGGCATCCCCGAGGCCGCCGTGCTCGCCCTCGCTGCCGGCGTCGACCTGCTCTGCATCGGCACGGACAACTCCGCCGCCGAGTTGGCGGAGATCCGCGCCCACGTGCTCCAGGCGGTGACCGAGGGCCGGCTGCCAGAGTCCCGCCTGCGCGACGCCGCGGCCCGGGTCGCAGCCCTCGCCGAGGGGGTCGCCGCGCTGCGTCGCTCGGGTCCGGTCGTGCCGGTGCCGACCCCGGCACCGCTCAGCCCGGAGGGCTTCTGGCTGCGCCACCCGATCCGTCCGGTCCGCGCCCCGGTGTTCCTGCGCCTGGGCTCGGCGGCCAACATCGCGGCGGGCGAGACGGTCTGGGGCGTCGGCGACCACCTCACATCCGAGCTCGACCGCTGGCTCCCCGGCGCCACCTGCGTCGACGTCCACGACGAGGCAGCCCTCAGCGCAGTTCTGGACACCCATGCCGATCGCCCGCTGGTCGTACAGGGTCGCGATCTGGCCAGGGTCCCGTTCCTGGCCGACGCGACCGCTATGGTGCTCCAGCGGCGTCCGGACGCGGTCGTGGTCGACCTCGGCTGGCCGGAGCTGCCGGGTACCGTCGACATCGCCACCTACGGCAGCGGGCGAGGCGCCGCGACCTGCCTGATCAGACTGCTCGCAGAGGGGACGAGATGAGTGAGCGGCCGCGCCTCGGCCTCGATATCGGGGGCACCAAGACGCACGGCATCCTGCTCGACGCCGCGGGACGGGTACTGGCTGAGCGGGTGCTCCCGACCGAACGCGGCGCGGAGGGCGTGATCCGGTCCGCACTCGCCGTGACCGACGCCTGCCTCGACCTCGCCGGGATCGGGCGCGGCGACCTGGACAGTGTCGGCATCGGCGTCCCCGGGCAGGTGGACCACCTCACCGGCACCGTCCGGACGGCGGTGAACCTCAACATCAGCCACCTCGCCCTCGGCGAGCGGCTGGGGCTGGCGCTGGGCGTTCCGGTCGCGGTGGACAACGACGTGAAGGCTGCCGCGCTCGCTGCCGCCGCCCGCCTGGCGGCCAGCGACCTCACCTACATCAACGTCGGTACTGGCGTGGCCTCGGCCACTCTCGCGGATGGCCGCCTGGTCCGGGGTCAGGGCAACCTGGCCGGCGAGATCGGGCACATCGCCCTCGACCCGGACGGCGAGCGTTGCGCGTGCGGCCAGCGCGGCTGCCTCGAGGTTCTGGTTGGCGGCGCGGGAATCGCCGAACGACTCGCCGCGCTCGCCCCGCGGGTCTCTCTGCCCTCGCTGTTCGATGCTGCGGCGGCAGGATCGCCCGATGCCATGACCGAGGCCACCCGGATCAGTGCGGGAATCGCCACGGCCGTCCAGCTGGTCGTGCTCACCCAGGGCTCCTCCCGGGTCGTGCTCGGCGGCGGGGTCGTGCACGCCGCTCGCGGCCTGGTCGACGAGGTGCGTCGCATCCTCACCGCCCGCGCTGCGTCCTCGGAGTTCCTCACGTCCCTCAACCTGGCCGACCGGGTGATCGTGCTCCCGTCCGACTACCCGGTGGCCGCGATCGGGGCCGCCCTGGTCGGCCGCGCCACCGCGGACGCCGTCACCTGACCGGACCGGGTTGGGGACGGTTCCTATCCCCGTCCACCACTACCGGTTGGACCGGGTTGGGGACGGTTCCTATCCCGGTCCACCACTACCGATTTGTGGTCGGGGCTGTCATGGACCGCAATCGGAACCGTCCCCCGTCCGGTTCAGCCGCCGGAGGCGTCCGACTCGGCGGCTGTGAGGTCGGCGTCGCCGAGCTCGGTGGAGTCCAGCCAGCCGTAGGGAAGGATCACCCGCTCGCGCGGGGTGCCCTGCCGGCCGCGCGGCGCTCCGAGTTCCGCCTCCGGGAACGGCACGGATCCGTCAAGCTGCGCCAGCAACGCGTCCAGTTCCGCGAACGAGGAGATCATCGCCAGCTCACGGCGCAGCTCACCGCCGACCGGGAAGCCCTTGAAGTACCAGGCCATGTGCTTGCGTAGATCGGTCAAGCCGTGCTTCTCGCCGTACAGTTCCGCCAGCAGTTCGGCGTGCCGCCGCACCATCGTGGCCACCTCGCCCAGGGACGGCAGCGTGCGCCGCCCGCGTCCGGTGAAGGCGTCCGCGAGGTCGCGGAACAGCCACGGCCGGCCCAGGCACCCCCGTCCGACCACGACGCCGGCACAGCCGGTCTGCCCGACCATGCGCAGGGCGTCGGATGCCTCCCAGATGTCACCGTTGCCCAGCACCGGGATGTCCAGCGCGTCCACGAGGGAGGCGATCGCCTCCCAGGCCGCCTCGCCCGCGTAGGCCTGCCGCACGGTCCGCGCATGCAGGGCGATCGCCGCACAGCCCGCGTCCTGCGCGATCCGGCCGGCGTCGAGGTAGGTCAGATGCTCCTCGTCAATGCCGAGCCGAGTCTTGATCGTCACCGGTACGCCGTAGCGATCCGCGGCCCGCACGGTGGCCCGCAGGATCGCGCCGAGCCGGTCCCGCTTCCACGGCAGCACTCCCCCGCCGCCGCGCCGGGTCACCTTGGGCACGGGGCAGCCGAAGTTCAAGTCGACGTGGCGCACGCCGAACTCAGCGCACAGAATCTCGGTCGCCCTCGCCATCACACCGGGGTCGACGCCGTACAGCTGCACCGAGCGGACCACCTCGCCGGGATCGAACCGCAGCATGTCGAAGGTCTTCGGAATCCGCTCGACGATGCCGCGCGAGGTGATCATCTCGCAGACGTAGAGCCCCGCACCCTGCTCGCGGCAGAGCTGGCGGTAGGCGGCGTTGGTGATGCCTGCCATCGGCGCGAGCACCACCGGCACCGGCACTTCGACGACCCCGCCGGAGGGCGCCACCAGCCGCAGCGGTTCCATTCCACCTCCTGTCGCGATCAGACCACCCGTCGCATCCCGAGCGTCACTGAAGCCTCGCACCGCCCGTTCGAGGGTCGGATCGCGACACCAGGTCAGTCCGGACAGCCTACCCACCCTTGCGCGGGAGCCCTCCCACGGTGTGCGCTAGGGGCATGAGCACCGACCACAGCCGGGTCGTGGCGGCGCTGGCCGCCATCCCGCGAGCCAGGTTCCTGCCCGAAGACGTCCGTGACCGCGCAGCGCTCGACGAGCCTGTGCCGATCGGCCACGGCGCGACGAACTCACAACCGTGGACGGTGCAGTTCATGCTCGAACTCCTGCACCTGACCGAGGGGGTGAGGGTGCTGGACGTCGGCAGCGGCTCGGGCTGGACGACCGCACTGATCGGCCAGCTCGTCGGCCCGAAGGGCTCTGTCCTGGGCGTCGAGGCCGTGCCCGAACTGGTGGCGTTCGGACGTGACAACCTCGCAGCCTTCAACCTGCCGTGGGCGCGCATCGAGCCCGCCGTCCCAGGCACTCTCGGCGCACCTCAGGACGGCCCGTTCGACCGCATCCTGGTCTCCGCGGACGCGCATGTGCTGCCTGCGGACCTGGAGGCCCAGCTCGCCGTCGGCGGCCGGATGGTCGTGCCCGCTTCGGGCGTGATGTGGGTGGTCGACCGGGAGCACGACGGCTGGCACCGCGAGCCGATCGCCGGCTACCGGTTCAGCTTCGTCCCCCTGGTCTGAACGTCCGCAGCCGAGCAGCCGGGACGCGAGGTAGCCCCGCAGCTTGATCGAGCCCGACCCGCTCCTGAGCCACTGGGCGCCGAACGCCGGGTCCGAGCCTCAGCAGCCGACCAGCCGGGACGCGAGGTAGCCCTGCACCTGGTCGAGCCCGACCCGCTCCTGGCTCATCGTGTCCCGCTCGCGGATCGTCACCGCATCGTCGGTGAGGGTGTCGAAGTCGACCGTGACGCAGTACGGGGTGCCGATCTCGTCCTGACGGCGGTAGCGGCGTCCGATCGACTGGGCGTCGTCGAACTCGATGTTCCACGCCCTCCTCAGCTGGGCGGCGAGGTCGCGCGCCTTCGGCGAGAGGTCGGCGTTGCGGGACAGCGGGAGCACGGCCACCTTCACCGGAGCGAGACGGGGATCGAGCTTCAGCGACACCCGGGTCTCGGTGCCACCCTTCGCGGTCGGCACCTCCTCCTCGGTGTAGGCCTCGACCAGGAACGCCATCAGCGAGCGGGTCAGGCCGGCCGCCGGCTCGATCACGTAGGGCAGGTAGCGCTCGCCGCTGGCCTGCTCGAAGTAGCTCAGGTCCGTCCCCGAGTGCTCGGAGTGCGTGCCCAGGTCGAAGTCGGTCCGGTTGGCGATGCCCTCCAACTCACCCCAGCCGTCGCCGCCGGTGAAGCCGAAGTTGTACTCGATGTCGACGGTGCGCTTCGAGTAGTGCGACAGCTTCTCCTTCGGGTGCTCGTAGTGGCGCAGGTTGTCCCGGCTGATGCCGAGGTCGGTGTACCAGTCGGTGCGGGCGTCGATCCAGTGCTGGTGCCACTCCTCATCCGTCCCGGGCTTGACGAAGAACTCCATCTCCATCTGCTCGAACTCGCGGGTGCGGAAGATGAAGTTGCCGGGCGTGATCTCGTTCCGGAAGCTCTTGCCGACCTGGCCGATGCCGAACGGCACCTTCATCCGGGAAGTGCCCTCGACGTTCTTGAAGTTGATGAAGATGCCCTGCGCGGTCTCCGGACGCAGGTAGTGCAGCCCGGACTCGTCCTCGATCACGCCGAGGTAGGTCTTCAGCATCATGTTGAAGTCACGCGGCTCGGTGAACCTGCCGAGGGTGCCGCACTCGGGGCAGTTGATCTCCTCCAGCCCGGACGGCTTGCGTCCCTTCTTGAACTCGAACGCCTCCTCCAGCTGGTCGGAGCGGAACCGCTTGTGGCAGGACAGGCACTCGGTGAGCGGGTCGGAGAACACGCCCACGTGGCCGGACGCGACCCAGACCTGGCGCGGCAGGATGATCGAGGAGTCGAGGCCGACGACGTCGTCGCGGCCCTGCACCACCGAGCGCCACCACTGGCGCTTGATGTTCTCCTTCAGTTCGACACCGAAGGGGCCGTAGTCCCAGGCCGCCCTGGTGCCGCCGTAGATCTCGCCACAGGGGTAGACGAACCCCCGGCGCTTGGTCAGGCTGATCACGTTCTCCAGGCGGCTGGCCACCATTCACTCCTTGTCGTTGCGACGTGCTGCCTGGCTGGCAGCCCGCTCAGCTTACTGTTCCGCGGGGCCGGTTCTCGCCGACGGACGCGGGCTCGGCGTAGGCGCTCGGCTCGTCGATCGCCAGCGACAGCAACGGGACGAGGACGAGCTTCGCTTCGGTCCCGTTGAACGCCCTGCGGTAGGAGCCGACGTCCGCCCATCGGCTCACGATCGCCCACAGTCCGGGCTCGTCCAGGTTCTGCACCAGTTCGGCCCCCTCGCACCCCACGGACGCGGAGAAATGCGCCACCACCGCCCGCGCCCCGGCGACGAAGCCGGAGGCGTCCCCGGTAACCCGGAACCTGCTGATCGCCATCACGCCGCTCATGCTAACCACGAAGCCCCGGCGCAGGGGGCCGGGGCTTCGCGATCGGGCTGGCGAGGCCGCCCGACATCCAGGTTGTCAGGCGGCGGATTCCGAGCGCCGCCGGTTCCACAGGTCGAAGGCCACGGCCAGCAGCAGCACGACGCCCTTGGCGACCGACTGCAGCTGCATCGGCCAGCCGAGCAGCGACATGATGTTGCTGATCACGGCCATCAGCAGGCCACCGATCATGGCCCCACCGACGCGGCCGATACCACCGGTAGTCGACGCGCCGCCGATGAAGCAGGCCGCGATCGCGTCCAGTTCGAGGCCGTTGCCGGCGCCGGGCTGGGCGGCGTTCATCCGCGACGAGTAGACGATGCCGGCGACGGCGGACAGCAGACCCATGTTCACGAACACCCAGAAGTTGATCCGGCGTACGCGGACACCGGACAGCTTGGCCGCGTTCAGGTTGCCGCCGATCGCGTAGATGTGCCGGCCGAACACGGTCTTCTGGCTGACCAGGGTGTAGATCACGAGGAGAATCAGGACCAGCACCAGGATGTTGGGCAGGCCGCGGTCGGAGGCGAGCTCGAAGCCGAGCCACATGATCACGGCCGCCATCAGCACGATCTTGCCGATGAACAGCGGCATCGACTCCACCGTCTGCAGGTAGGCGATCCGGCCCTGCCGGGTGCGCCACTGCAGGTAGGCGAGCACGAGCGCACCGGCACCGAACATCACCAGGGTGAAGGTGTCCACCCCGTAGCCGCCCATCAGTCCGTTCTGGAACCCGTTGTTGATCTCGTAGTAGACGCCACCGAACGGGGAGAGCGAGATCGAGTTGAGCACCTGGTAGGTGAGCCCTCGGAAAATGAGCATGCCGGCCAGGGTCACGATGAAGCCCGGGATGCCCACGAACGCCACCCAGAAGCCCTGCCAGATGCCGACCAGGAGGCCGACGCCCAGGGCCGCAAGGACACCCATGTACCAGGGCATACCCCACTTGATCACCACGACGGCCGCGACGGCGCCGGTGAGGGCAACCACCGAGCCGACGGACAGGTCGATCTGGGCGGCGACGATGACCAGCAGCATGCCCATGGCCAGGATCAGGATGTAGGAGTACTGCTGGACGATGTTGCTGATGTTGCCCGGTGAGAGGAAGTTCGGGCTGGCGATCGCCGCGGCCGTGAAGACGACTACGAAAGCGATCAGGATGCCGCTCTGGCGCAGGTTGCTGGTCAGCAGCTCACGCACTCCGGCGGTCGATGTCTTGTCTGGAGTGACGGTAGCCGTCATCGGTTGATTCCCTTCAGTTCAAGATCGGAAGGCTCCTCGGCGCCCTGCGCCCGACCAGCCTCCACGTGGTTGCCGTTCCTCACGGGAAGTTCGGCGTTGCGTTCCAGCGTCATGAGCTCCATCAGCGAGTGCTGAGTGGCCTCGGCGACCGGCACCTCACCAGTGATCCGCCCGAAGGCGAGCGTGTAGATGCGATCACAGATGCCGAGCAGCTCCGGCAGTTCGGAGGAGATCACCACGACCGCCTTGCCCTCGGCGACCATGCGGTTGATGATCGTGTAGATCTCGTACTTGGCACCCACGTCGATACCGCGGGTCGGCTCGTCGAGGATCAGCACTTCGGGGTCGGTGTAGAGCCACTTGCTCAGCACGACCTTCTGCTGGTTGCCACCGGAGAGCTTCCCGACCAGAGCCATCACCGTGGGGGTCTTGATGTTCAGGCTGGCCCGGTACTCCTCGGCGATCTTCAGCTCTTCGTTGCCGTTGATCCAGCCGCCCTTGACCAGCTTGGACAGGCCCGCGGCGGAGATGTTGTGCCTGATGTCGTCGAGCAGGTTGAGGCCGAACCGCTTCCGGTCCTCGGTGCAGTAGGCGATGCTCGCGCCGACCGCGCCGGCC
>PHEV01000259.1 GCA_002843035.1 Actinobacteria bacterium HGW-Actinobacteria-5
ATCCCGGCCAACCTGCTCAGCTACCACCTGAAGGTGCTCCGCGAAGCCGGCCTGGTGGTGGGCATCCGCCGCGGTCGCTGGATCGACTACCAGCTCACCGACGACGCCCTCGACCGCCTGCACGCCGCCCTGCCCGTCCCGGCTTCCGCCGCGTGCGGCTGCGCCACCGAGCCGGTCCTGCTCCAGGTCGGCCGATGACCAGCCAGCTCACCGAAGACCGCCGGGTCGCAGCCCGGCGCTGGGGCTTGCTCGGCGCAGCCGTGGCCGGCTGGGTCGGGCTGTACGCGCTGAACGAGTGGCTGTGGACCTGGCTGTACGGCACCGTGTTCGGCTGGGACCTCAACGCCGGCTGGGGCTCGATCGTCCACTTCTTCACCTACGACACGATCAAGATCACGCTGCTGCTCAGCGGCATCATCTTCGTGGTCACCGTGCTGCGCAGCTTCATGAGCATCGAGCGCACCCGCGCCCTGCTGGGCGGCAAGCGCGAGGGTGTTGGGAACGTGCTCGCGGCATCGCTGGGCGTGGTCACGCCGTTCTGCTCGTGCAGCGCCGTGCCGGCCTTCATCGGTTTCGTCGCCGCGGGCGTCCCGCTCGGCGTCACGATGAGCTTCCTGATCGCCAGCCCGCTGGTGAACGAGATCGCGATCGCGCTGCTGCTCGGCCTGTTCGGCCCCGGCCCGACCGCGCTCTACATCGGCGCCGGGCTGCTGATCGCCATCGTGGCCGGGTTCGTGATCGGCCGGCTGAAGCTGGAACGCTTCGTCGAACCGTTCGTGTTCGAGACGAAGCTGCGCGGCCAGGCGATCGATCCGAGCGTCGGCCTGACCTGGGACGACCGGCTCACCATGGGACGCGAAGAGGTGGCGTCCATCCTCCGCCGGATCTGGCCGTACCTGCTGGTCGGCATCGGGCTCGGCGCGCTGATCCACGGCTGGGCGCCGGCGGACTTCTTCGCCACCTGGGCCGGGGCCGACAACCCGTTCGGGGTGCTGGTCGCGGTGCTGCTCGGCGTCCCGCTGTACTCCAATGCGGCCGGCATCCTGCCGCTGGTGGACGCGCTGTACTCCAAGGGCATGCCGATGGGCACCCTGCTCGCGTTCATGATGGCCACTGTCGCGCTCAGCCTGCCCGAGATGATCCTGCTCCGCCGCGTGCTCAAGCCGAAGTTGATCGCGATCTTCGCCGGGGTCACCGCTGTCGGCATCGTCGCCGTCGGCTACCTGTTCAACGCCGTCCTGTAGATCCCCGGACCGGATTGGGGACGGTTCTCAATCCGGTCCACCTCCACCCACCGAAGAAGGAACACACCAATGAACATCAAGATCCTCGGCTCCGGCTGCGCCAACTGCCAGAACCTGGAGAAGGCCGCCCGACAGGCCGTCGACGAGCTCGGTCTCGAGGCGACCTTCGAGAAGGTCACCGACTACGCCGACATCGCGTCCTACGGCATCATGCGGACGCCGGGCCTGGTGGTCGACGAGGAGGTCGTGCTGTCGGGACGCGTGCCCACCGCCAGCCAGGTGAAGGAACTGCTCACCGCCCGCTGACGGCTATTCGGGCAGGCCGTCCCGGTCGGCCCACTCCAGCAGTGTGTCGAGCCGGTGAGCGACGTCGTCGATGGCGGCGTGCGGGTCACCGGTCCTCGCGAAGCGGTCCGGCACGGTGGCGATGGTGAGCTCGCGCGGCTCGATCGCGTCCAGCTCGTCCCAGGCGAAGGGAGTCGAGACCGTCCCGTCCGCCACCCCGCGGACGGACCAGGCGCTGGCGATCGTGTGGTCGCGGGCGTTCTGGTTGAAATCGACGAACACGTGCTGCGGGTCGCGATCCTTGCGCCACCAGGTGGTGGTCACGTCGTCGGGCAGGCGGCGCTCCAGCTCACGGGCGAAGGCGAGGGCGGCGCGGCGCACCTCGCCGAAGCTCCACTCGGGCGCGATCCGCACGTAGATGTGCAGGCCGTTGCCGCCGGAGGTCTTCGGGAAGCCGGCGATGCCGAGTTCGTCCAGCACCTGCTTCGCCACCGCTGCGACCCTCCTGACCTGCGCGAAGGTGGCCTTCGGCATCGGGTCGAGGTCGATCCGCCATTCGTCAGGACGCTCGACGTCCGCGCGCCGGGAGTTCCAGGGGTGGAACTCGACAGTGGCCATCTGCACCGCCCAGATCACCGCGCCGAGTTCGGTGACGCAGAGTTCGTCGGCAGTGCGTCCGTAGCGCGGGAAGTAGATCTGCACACTCTCCACCCACGGCGGTGCG
>PHEV01000260.1 GCA_002843035.1 Actinobacteria bacterium HGW-Actinobacteria-5
TTCGGCTCGGCCTCGGCCGGGCCGAAATCGCTCGCGGTGCTCGGCACACTGGTCGCCGTGCCCCTGGCGATCTGGCTCGGCACCCGCCTCATCCTCGCCCCTGCGGTGATCTCGGTCGAGCGACTCGGCCCACTCCGGGCGATCCGGCGCAGCTGGTTCCTCACCCACGGCCAGTTCTGGCGGATGCTCGGGATCTACGGGTTGTCGAGCGTGATCATCTCCCTCGCCGCCGGCACCGTCTCCTCGGTGTTCAGCTTCGCCGGTGCGCTGCTCGGCATCGCGGACGCGAACCTCGCGCTGATCGGCATGACCACCGCGTCCAGCCTCACCTCCTCCGTGTTGAGCCTGCCCCTGACTGCCGCCGTGCAGGGCCTGCTCTACGTGGACGCCCGGATCCGCAGGGAGGGTTACGACCTGCAGCTCAGCGAGGCGTTGTACGGATGAGCCCACCGCTGACCCCGGACGCCGACGAGGCACGCCGGCAGCTCGCCGACGAACTGTCCAACCCGATCTACGCCAACGTCGGTAGCTGGATCTCCGACCAGTTCCGGAAGCTGCTCGACTGGCTCACCGGCAACCCGGACTCCACCCACGCCCTGTCCACCGGGCAGCTGACCGCGATCGCGCTCACCGTCGTGGGCCTGGCCGGGATCGCCGCGTGGTCGATCCTCGGCCCGCTGCGCCGCAAGCACCGCCACGCCGAGGTGTTCTCCGACGAGGAGCGCACCGCAGAGGAGCTGCGCACCGCAGCGGCCGGACTGGCCGCGACGGGCCAGTGGGCCGAGGCCACCCTCGGCACCTTCCGCGCCATGATCCGCTCGCTCAGTGAGCGCGGCATCGTCGATGAGTTCGCCGGCATGACCGCGCACGAGGCCGCCGGACGGGCCGCGTCCCGCCTGCCCGGGCTGGCCGGCCGCCTCGCCGGTGCCGCCGACGTCTTCGACTCCCTCGCCTACGGCCGCCGCGACGGCACCGCGTTCCAGTACGAGGCGATGCTCGCGCTCGCGGCCGAAGTGGCGGACACCCGTCCCGCTCCCGCGGCCGACGCGCCGGCCACCGACCCCGGCGTCAGCGTGGAGGCGGTCCGATGAAACGCTGGGCCATCGCCGCCGGCGTGCTGCTCGGCCTGTTCGCCGCGCTCGTGGCGGTCGCGGCCCTGCTGCCCGAATCGCCCGACCGCCTTCCCGGCTCGATCACCGACCCGCGGCCCCAGGGGGCGCGCGCACTCGGCCAGGTGCTCGCCGCGGACGGGGTGGAGGTCGCCCAGGTAACCACCCTCGACGACGCGACCGCCCGGGCCACCGCCGGCAGCACCCTCGTGGTCTACCTGTCCGAGGAGCTCTCCGACGCGGCGGTCGCGCGGCTGAACGACGTGCCCGCCGACGTGGTGGTGGTCTACACCGCGGTCAGTGACCTGGTCACCGTCGACGACCTGACCGACGAGCGGGTCATGCCGGACTACTGGTGGACCGACGCCGACGTCGCGGCCGCCAACTGCACCGATCCGGACGCGGCCGCCGCGGGCACGCTGACCCCGTCCCGGGAGTGGGGCGTGCGGGCCCGGACCAACCTGGTCACGACCTGCTTCGCCCCCGGGAACGAGGGAAGCGGGCTCTACGCCGACACCACGCTGTCCCGGCACCGCGTGACCGTGGTCGCCGGCAACCGGTGGCTGCGAAACGACACGATCACCGACAACGGCAACGCAGCGCTTGCCCTGCGCGTGTTCGGACGCCACCCGAAGCTCACCTGGTACCTGCCCGGGACGGAAGCCGTCGTGTCGGACGCGCAGGCCGGCACCGGCACCATCGACGAGTGGTCCCTGCTCCCGCCGTGGTCTCGTGCGGCACTGGCGGTGCTGGTGGTGGCCGGTGCGGCGGCGGCCGTGTGGCGGGGGCGCCGCTTCGGCCCGCTGGTGCGCGAACAGCTGCCGGTGGAGGTGCCGGCGTCCGAGGTGTCCTCAGGCCTGGCCCGGCTGTACCGGCAGGCGGGGGCGCGCGGACATGCCGCCGCCGGCCTGCGGGCCGTCGCCACGACCCGGCCCGACCTCGTCCTCCTCGAAGGTATTGCGGTCACACCCGTGGCCTGCGAGTCGATCACGACCGCCCCCCTTACGGTGGACGGCTCGATTGCCCTCGACGGCTCGACGGCCACCCTCGTCTGCCGTCTGGCGGATCTGCCACTGGCGTGCCTGGACGGCGTCCCCGGGCTTCCCGGAACCCTCCGGGGCCTGGCCTCGGGAGAGGTCG
>PHEV01000261.1 GCA_002843035.1 Actinobacteria bacterium HGW-Actinobacteria-5
TGACCTGGTTCAGGTCGGTGCCTTTGGGGAAGTACTGGCGGAGTAGTCCGTTGGTGTTCTCGTTGGTGCCGCGCTGCCAGGGGCTGTGCGGGTCGGCGAAGTAGATGGCCAGCCCGGTCGCTTGCTCGATGCGGGCGTGGTGAAACATCTCGTTGCCCTGGTCCCAGGTCAGGGTGCGCCGCAGCCCGGCCGGCAGCTGGGCGAACGCTGCGATGAGGGCGTCACCGACGACCTGGGCGCTGTGGCCGCCACGGACCGGGACCAGCAGGGTGAGCCGGGCCTTGCGTTCGACGAGGGTCGCGATCGCGGACCGTTGCCCGCCGCCGATGATCAGGTCGCCTTCCCAGTGCCCGACCTGGCTGCGGGTCTCGACCACCGTGGGTCGGTCGTGGATCGACTTCATCGCGGTCGACTGCTTCAGCGCGCCGTCGCGGGTGCGGCCCCGGCCACGAGCGTGGCGGTAGGTCCGCCCGGTACGCAGCATGTCGTCGCTGATGGGGCTGATCAGGCCGCGGTAAGCCGCTTCATAGATCGTCTCGGTGCAAAGCTGCCAGCCTGGCCGGTTCGGCCAGCGGCGCCGCAGCCAGCGGCTGACCTGGGCTGGTGACCAGTGCTCGGCGAGCTTGCCGGCGACCACCGCGCGCAGCGCCGGGTCGGCGACAACCCGCGGGGTCTTCGGCCGCTGGCGACGAACGTGCGCCTGCCCGTGGGCATACCAAGGCTGGTATCGGCCGTTCGGCTTCCTATTCCGGCCGATCTCCCGGTACACGGTCTGGTAGCTCTTGCCGATCCGGGCAGCGATCACCTTGACCGACTCACCCGCAGCCAGCCCGTCCGCGATCTCGATCCTGTCATCCTGCGACAGGTAGCGGCTGCTGATCGGGGAGTCGATGAACGTCACCGAGCCAGCGTCGATGA
Organism: Actinobacteria bacterium HGW-Actinobacteria-5; assembly: GCA_002843035.1. Taxonomy (GTDB): domain Bacteria; phylum Actinomycetota; class Actinomycetes; order Propionibacteriales; family Propionibacteriaceae; genus Propionicimonas. The sequence continues at coordinate 919 of PHEV01000261.1, forward strand.
ACCACAACGAACCACAGCTCAACGACACCCCCACCTGGGTCGACGCCTCCGAACCGCGGGCCCCCTGACGGATCAGCTCGAAGTAGCGACGCTTGGTCGCAGCTGGTGCTCTGTTGTGTCCTCCACGTGGCATTGCGATCCCTCCAGTTCAGGATTCGCAAGGATCACTGGAAACCGCCCCTCATCCAGCGGCCGGTGGAGCCACTCGGTCATCTCCTCGATCACCCGGTCACTGATCCGACTGATCGTGTCCTTGGCGATGCTGGCGCCGTAGACCTCAGCGAAATGGGCCGAGATCTCGCCGGTGGTCAAACCCCTCGCCGTTAGGGACAGCACGATCCGGTCGACCCCTTCCAGGCGCCGTTTCCCCTTCGGCACGATCACCGGCTCGAACGTGCCGGCCCGGTCCCGGGGAACATCGACCTGGACAGGGCCGATCTCGGTCAACACCGTCTTCGCTCGGGTGCCGTTGCGGGAGTTGCCCGAATGGTGACCGGCCGGGTCGTGCGGCTCATAACCCAGATGGTCGGTCAGCTCCTCCTCCAGCGCGGTCTCCAGCACCCGCTTCGTCAGCCCGGACAACACTCCGTCCGGACCAACCAGCTCGGCACCCTCAACGCGTGCCCGGGCAACCAGGCCACGGGCGATCTCATCCTGCTGTGCTTCGGTCAGCATCATGGCTGACACTGTCTCCTCGGTCACTGACAGTCCTTCCCGCCACCCTCCGGGCGGCAGATCAGGCCAGATCAGTTACACCGGATTTCGGACAGTCCCATAGCTGGCCGCCACCGTTGAGCCCGCCGGGAAGCTGTTGAGGGTGTCGCAGCCCGGGCGATCTGCGAGTTTGGTCAATCTGCGCGGGTCGACCACCATGGTCGTGTGATTGTCCACCTCGTCCTCAATCCTTGCCGTGATGCATGCGGAACCGTTCCGACCGGCGAGGAGGTCGACGGCGCGCCGGTCTTCCGCTGCCCGGGTTGTGAATCGAGGTGGGTCGAGGTCGCGGACCAGGGCCTCGCGGAAACAGCTCCACCTGCAGCGAAGCTTGAACGGACCGTAGCGGACGGCGATGGCCGCTAGCTTTACCAGCCGGCGTATTGAGCGGGCCAGAGCGACGTTCGGTCAAGATTCGATCAAGAGATCGCCGGGGTCACCTCGCAGTCGCGGGCCGCGGCCGTCGGTCCGCCATACTTCGAAGATGAGCAGCACCGTGCCGGCACCGGCCAGGATCCTCGTCGTTGATGATGAACGAGCCCTGGCGCAGATTCTTGGGTCGTACTTGGTG
>PHEV01000066.1 GCA_002843035.1 Actinobacteria bacterium HGW-Actinobacteria-5
CGAACTGTGCGGCCAGCGGGGCAGCCAGGTCGGGTCCGGCGAAGGCCAGCTGGGCAGCCGCGGAGTTCAGCGCCACGATGTCGCGCACCGGGCCGCGCGCGCCGGAGAGCACGTCGCGCACCACGCCCGCATTGAACGCCGGGTCGGCGCCGACGAGGTCGTCGCGGCCGGCCGGCACCACCCCGAGTTCGGTCGGGTCGAGCCGGGTCTGGTCGACCTGGCCGTCCCGGATCAGCCAGACGTCGGACGCGGTGGTCGTGGTCAGCTCGTCCAGCCCGTCGTCACCGTGGAAGACGAGTCCGCGATGCCCGCGTCCCGCGATCACCCCGGCCACCAGCGGCGCCATCCGGGCGTCCGCGACGCCCACCGCCTGGGCGGAGGGGCGGGCCGGATTCGCCATCGGGCCGAGGAAGTTGAAGGTGGTAGGCACGCCCAGCTCCTTGCGGGCCGTGGCGGCGAAGCGGAGCGAGGGGTGGTACATCGCGGCGAAGAGGAACACGATGCCGGCTCGGGCCAGCACCTGCGGCTGGGCGTCCGGCGGCACGTCGATCACGACGCCGAGCGCCTCCAGGCAGTCCGCGGTACCGCACGCGCTGGACGCGGCCCGGTTGCCGTGCTTGACCACGGGGACGCCGCAGGCGGCCGTCACGATCGCCGCCATCGTCGAGACGTTCACGGTGTTGGCCCGGTCGCCACCGGAGCCGACCACGTCGACCGCCTCGGACGGCAGCGTGACCGGAGTCGCGCGCTCGAGCATCGCTGCCGACAGCCCGGTCAACTCCGCGACCGTCTCACCCTTCGCACGCAGCGCGACCGCGAACCCTGCGACCTGCACGGGGGTGGCGTCGCCGGCCAGAATCTGGTCCATCGCCCAGGCTGCGGCGTCCGGCGCGAGGTCGTTGCCGCGGACGAGGTCGGACAGCACGCCCGCCCAGGTGAAGCTCACGCGGTGGCCTCCTGCGACAACCGCGCGCGCAGGAGCTCGGCGGCGGCAGCAGGGAGCCGCACGGGGTCCACCGGGTAGGGCGTGATCGCGTCCGCCTCCGACCAGGTGGCCAGCCACGCGTCCGCGACTCGCGCCACCAACAGCAGTACCGGCGGGCAGTCTGTGATCTCGTTCTTCAGCTGGTGGCACAGCCCCATCCCGCCGGAGGGGGTCGCCTCGCCGTCCAGGATGACCAGGTCGACGCCACCGGCGTCCATGGTCTGCAGCACAACGGGCTGCGTGGCCACCTCGAACACGTCCAGTTCAGGAAGATCGGCCGCCACGTTCTTGCCGAGGGCGAGCCGCACCTGCTCCCTGGTGACCCGGTCGTCGGAGTAGAGCAACACCCGCGCTGTCGTCTTCATCTGGCCTTCCTCGTCCGGGCGTCCGCTGCCACGCGCGCGCCTGTGGCGCCATCGTAACGGTTCCCACTCGGTGCGCCGCCCGCCGCTCGTCCCTCGCCACTCCGGCCCCAATCCGGTGCGGAACCGGGGCCAGGGAAATGGGCGGCGTCCGGCGAACCCTTCTCGTCCCGGAAGTCAAGACGCGGGCATTCCCGCGTGACGCAGTGGTGCCCACGAAGGCGACCGTTCGACATAATGACGCAATGGCCCACACCACGCCGCTGAGTGCTTCCGCCAGCCTCCCGCCCGGCGCGCTCCATCCGGTTGCGCCCAGCCGGCTGCGGGGCCTTCGCGGCCGCCCCGACACGCTCGCCGTCGGCGTGATCATCTGGCTGGCCAGCGAACTCATGTTCTTCGCGGCGCTGTTCGCCGCGTACTTCTCGTTGCGCGAGGTGACCAACGCCGCGGCGGCCCAGGCCGGCACCACCCCGATGTGGGAGTGGGGATCAAGTCACCTACTCAACGACTGGTTCGGGATCAGTTTCCCGTGGTTCGCCACGATCAACACCACCATCCTGCTGCTGTCGTCGGTGACCTGTCAGCTCGGCGTGCACGCCGCGGAGAAGGGCCAGGTGGGTCGCTCCGGGTCGCTGCTCAGCGTCGGCGGCTGGGGGCTGCGCGAGTGGTACACGCTCACGTTCGTGATGGGCGCCATCTTCATCGGCGGCCAGGCGTTCGAGTACGCGAACCTGGTCAGCGAGGGTTTCGTGATCTCGGTGAACGCCTACACCTCGGCGTTTTTCCTGGCCACCGGCTTCCACGGGCTCCATGTCATCGGTGGCCTGGTGGCATTTCTGCTGATGCTGGGGCGCACCTACGTCTCCCGCCGGTTCACCCACGAGCAAGCCGTACATGCCATTGTCACTTCCTACTACTGGCATTTCGTGGACGCGATCTGGGTCGTGCTCTTCGGGGTGCTGTACCTGGTGCGCTGAGACCCGAGGAGAACACCTGATGACTTCACCGGCTTCCGCTCCCCGACCTCGGCAGTCTCTGCGCCGCCACCGGGCCGCCCGGCCCGTCCTGCTCGCGCTGAGCCTGTTCCTGGTCGGCGCGGTGTACGCCGCAGTCGCACCGGCGACCACCTCTTCGGCGGACGGTGCAGCCGACGCCCAGCTGATCGCGCAGGGCAAGGACCTGTTCGCGGTGAACTGCGCGTCCTGCCACGGCCTGAACGCCGAGGGGCTCGCCCAGCAGGGTGCCCCCGCCCTGACCAACGTCGGGGCGGCAGCCGTCGACTTCCAGGTGCGCACGGGCCGCATGCCGATGGGCAATCCCTACGCGCAGGCAGTGGGCAAGCAGAACACCTTCACCGACGACGAGATCAACGCGCTGGCCACCTACGTCGGCAGCCTCGGCTCCGGCCCGAAGGTGCCCGGGGAGGACCAGTACAACCCGGACGGTCTGTCCGCGGAGGACGTGGCCCGCGGTGGTGACCTGTTCCGCACCAACTGCTCGGCCTGCCACAACTTCAAGGGCGCCGGCGGTGCGCTGCCGAACGGGTTCGTCGCTCCGAGCATCGAGAAGACCGACCCGGCCCAGATCTGGGAGGCCATGCGCACCGGACCCGGGCAGATGCCCGTCTTCGCTGCCGGCGCCATCCCCGACGAGGATGTGAAGGCCGTCATCGCCTACGTTCAGCAGGTCAACGCCACCCCGTCCGCAGGGCTCACGCTCGGTGGCATCGGTCCGGTCGCCGAGGGCTTCTGGGCCTGGGTGGTGGGCATCGGGTCCCTGGTGCTCGCCGCGGTCTGGATCGCGACCAGGGGGGCGCGGGCATGAGCACCGACATCGAAAAGGCACACCCGGAGCACGGTGAGCTGACCCCGGACTCTCCGGTTCCCGATCCGGGGGTGGAGGAGCACGTCCCGCGGTTCACCGACGTCGACCAGGCGGCCGCCGATCGCGCCTACCGGCAGATCGTCGGCATGCTGGCGCTCGTCCCGGTCCTGGTGATCGGGTTCCTGGTGGTCTACTTCGCCGTGCCGCGCGACGCTGAGCTGATGGTCTTCGGGGCCAACCTGAAGATGCAGAACACCCTGCTCGGCCTGACCGCAGGGCTCGCCGCCCTGTTGATCGGCGTCTCGGCCATCCAGTGGGCCCGGGTGCTGATGAGCGACGAGGAGATCGTCGGCGAGCGGCACGGTGCCGCTTCCCCTCCGGAAGCGCGCGAGCGTGTGCTCGCCGACCTGGAGACCGGCATCGAGGGCTCCAGCATCCGGCGTCGCAGGCTGATCGGTTCGGGCATGGCCGGGGCACTGGGCCTGATGGTGCTGCCCGCCGTGGTGAGCCTTGCCGACCTGGGCCCGTGGCCGACGCCCGCGGTGCGCGCCGAGACGATCGAGAAGACGATCTGGGCCGAGGGCGTCCACCTCGTCAACGACGTGACCTACCGCCGGCTGAAGGCCGACGAGATCGAGGTCGGCCAGCTCGTCAACGCCGAGCCGGAGACGCTGCAGGACCTCGAGGGGACGGCCTACCAGCAGGCCAAGGCGAAGGCCGCGATCATCATCGTGCGGATGGATCCGAACTCGATCCGGATCCCCGAGTCGCGCCAGGACTGGCAGGTGAACGGCATCCTGTGCTACTCGAAGATCTGCACCCACGTCGGCTGCCCGATCAGCCTGTGGGAGCAGCAGACCCACCACCTGCTCTGCCCGTGCCACCAGTCCACCTTCGACCTGGGCAACTCCGGCGTCGTGGTGTTCGGCCCGGCCGCCCGGTCGCTGCCCCAGCTCCCGATCACGACGGACGCGGACGGTTACCTCGTCGCCCGCAGCGACTTCACCGTCCCGGTGGGACCGAGCTTCTTCGAACGGGACTCGTCCAAGGACTTCGTGGAGGGTGACCGCTGATGGCCAAGCCAGCTCAGATCAATCCCTCCTCCCCCGCGATGGAGGTGCGCACCCCGCCGCAGGAGGAGAGTCCCAGCAAGCTGGCCGCCCCCGCGAAGTGGGTGGACGACCGGATCGGCCTGGCGAAGCTCCTCGGCAACATCCGCAAGATCTTCCCCGACCACTGGTCGTTCCTACTCGGTGAGATCGCGCTGTACTCCTTCGTGATCCTGCTGATCACCGGCATCTTCTTGACCATCTGGTTCAAGCCGTCGATGACCGAGGTCGAGTACGCGGGCACCTACCAGTTGATGCGCGGCGTGCCGATGTCGGAGGCGTTCGCGTCCACGCTGAGCCTGAGCTTCGACATCCGCGGCGGCCTGCTGGTGCGCCAGATCCACCACTGGGCGGCGATGCTCTTCGTGGCCGCGATGACTGCCCACATGCTTCGGGTGTTCTTCACCGGCGCGTTCCGCAAGCCCCGCGAGCTGAACTGGCTGATCGGCGTCGGCCTGCTCTCGATCGGCCTGATCGAGGGCTTCGCCGGCTACTCGCTGCCGGACGACCTGCTGTCGGGCACGGGCCTGCGGTTCGTCGACGGGCTGGTCCGCTCGATCCCCCTGATCGGCACCTGGGCGGAGTTCTTCGTCTTCGGCGGCGAGTTCCCCGGTGACCTGATCATCCCGCGCCTGTACATGGTGCACATCCTGCTGGTTCCCGGCCTGCTGCTCGGCCTGATCAGCGCCCACATGGCGCTGCTGGTCTACCACAAGCACACCCAGTGGCCCGGCCCGGGACGCACCCAGCGCAACATCCAGGGCTATCCGTTCTTCCCGATCTACGTGGCGAAGGCCGGCGGCTTCTTCTTCATCGTGTTCGCGGTGACGATCCTGATGGGCGCCTTCATGCAGATCAACCCGGTGTGGATCTTCGGGCCGTACAACCCCGCGCAGGTCACCGCCGGTTCGCAGCCGGACTGGTACATGGGCTTCGTCGAGGGTGCGATCCGGATCATTCCGAACTGGGAGTGGCATCTGTGGGGCACCACCTGGTCGTGGAACATCTTCCTGCCGGGCGTCGGCCTGATGGGCCTGCTGTTCACCAGCCTGGCGCTGTATCCGTTCATCGAGGCCTGGATCACCGGCGACACGAGCGAGCACCACTTGCTGGACCGGCCGCGCAACGCCCCCGTCCGCACCGGCCTCGGCGTTGCGGGGATGGCCGCCTACGGCATGTTCTGGCTGTCCGGCGGCAACGACATCCTGGCCACCCAGTTCCACGTGTCGCTCAACGCCGTCACCTACTTCATGCGGGCCGCGGTGTTCGTGGTGCCGGTGCTCGCGTTCATCGTGACCAAGCGGATCTGCCTGTCGCTGCAGCGCGCTGACCGGGATCGCGTCCTGCACGGCTCGGAATCCGGCGTGATCGTCCGCAGCCCGGACGGCGGCTACAGCGAGGCGCACCAGCCGCTGTCCCAGGGCGAGGCGTACACGCTGACCCGGCATCCGCAGCCTGCGGCGCTGGTGCCGAACGGGAAGAAGGTGGGCCGGCTGCGGCAACGGCTGTCGCACTGGTACGCCGCGGGGCAGGTACCGAAGCCGACCGCGGCCGAGATCGCGGAAGCCGCGCACCACGCGGCGGTGGAGGACGGCCACGACGCCCCGGCGCTCGAGGGCGGCGACAGCGGGGACACGCCCTGAGTCCGCACGTCGAGGTGGCGCGGTCGGGCTACGCCCTGCCCGGCCCCGATGAGGTCGAGCAGCTGTACGCGCTGGCGTCGGCACGGCCGCCCTTGTCCGGGGACACGGACGTGGCGGCGACCTACGCGGCGCTCTACGACCTCGCCCTCGACCGCGCGGACCTGGCCGCCGTCACCGCGCGCGAGGTGGGGGAACTGATCGGCGTCTGCTGTGGGCACCGCTGGAACTGGACCGAGCAGACCGATGAGTGGTCGCAAGACCTGGCCGAGCGCCTCGGCGACGACGCGGCCCAGCTCGAGGGGTCGTTCGCCGTGCAGCTGCTCGCCGTGCACCCGTCCTTCAGCAGGCAGGGCCTCGGGTTCGAGCTGCTCAAGCGGCTGATGATCGCCTCCGCCGCGTCCGTGCACTGGCTGCTCACCCCGGACGCGGACACGTCGGCGCGGCGGCTGTTCCGGCGGATGGGGTACCGACCCCTCACCGTGGGCCCGGAGGCCCCGAACGGCGAGCCGGGGGTCGTCCTCGTCCACGGCTGACCGTGGCCGTGCCCGGTACCCTTGTCGGGTGCGTTTCCTCACTGGCAAGCCCGAGTACGACCTGACCTACGACGACGTCTTCATGGCGCCCCGCCGCTCATCGGTCACGTCGCGCCTCGACGTGGATCTGACCAGCACCGACGGCCTGGACCTCCCGCTGCCGCTCGTGGTCGCGAACATGACCGCGATCGCGGGCCGCAGGATGGCCGAAACGGTGGCGCGCCGCGGCGGCATCACGATCATTCCGCAGGACCTCCCCGCCGACATCGTCGGCACCACGATCGGGCGCGTGAAGGCCGCGCACACCGTGTTCGACACCGCGCTCACGATCGGGCAGCACGCCACTATCGGCGAGGTGCTGATGCTGCTGCCGAAGCGCGCCCACGGCCTGGTCGTCGTGGTGGATCAGGACGGCGCTCCGCTCGGCACAATCTCTGAGGCGGAGGCCGAGGGCCTGGACCGGTTCGCGCAGGCGCACGAGGCGATGACCACTGACCTCACGATGATGAGCCCGGACGCCACCCCGACCGAGGTGTTCGACGAGCTCTCCAGCCGTCGTCACAAGGCTGCCCTGGCGGTCGCCGACGGTCGGCTGGTGGGCGTGATGACGATCAAGGGTGCGCTCCGGGCGGCGCTGTACGCGCCGGCGCTGGACGCGTCCGGGCGGCTGCGGATCGGTGCGGCTGTCGGCATCTCCGGCGACGTGGAGCACCGCGCCCAGACCCTGCTCGAGGCGGGCGCGGACGTGCTGGTGATGGACACCGCCCACGGCCACCAGGAACGGATGATCTCCGCCGTGCAGCGGTGCCGCGCGGTCGTGGATGCCTCCGGCCGGAACATCCCGATCGTGGCCGGCAACGTGGTCACCGCGGACGGCACGGCCGACCTGATCGAGGCGGGCGCTGACGTGGTGAAGGTCGGGGTCGGCCCCGGCGCGATGTGCACCACCCGCATGCAGACCGGCGTCGGACGGCCGCAGTTCTCCGCGGTGCTCGAATGCGCGCAGGAGGCCGACGAGTCCGGGAAGAGCATCTGGGCCGACGGCGGCGTCCGGCACCCGCGCGACGTGGCCCTGGCCCTGGCCGCGGGCGCGGGCGCGGTGATGATCGGCTCGTGGTTCGCGGGAACCCACGAGTCGCCGGGCGAGCTGCTGTTCGCCTCTGATGGCCGGCCCTACAAGGAGTCGTTCGGCATGGCTTCAGCCCGCGCGGTGCGGGCCCGGACCCGCACCCAGTCCGCGTTCGACCGGGCCCGTGCGGCACTGTTCGAGGAGGGCATCTCCAGCTCGCGGATGTACCTGGACCCGGCCCGTCCGGGGGTGGAGGACCTGCTCGACTTCATCACTTCCGGGGTGCGTTCGTCGTGCACCTACGCGGGTGCGCGCACGCTGGCCGAGTTCGCGTCCCAGGCGATCGTCGGCGTGCAGTCGGCGTCCGGCTACAACGAGGGACGCCCGCTGCACTCCAGCTGGTGACGCCGGGGCTCAGCTCGCGAGGTTGTCCGCGATGATCCGGGCGGCCGCGCGGGCGCCGTCCTCTGCCGCGTAGGCCTGCTGGACCTCTTCGGCTGCGGTCCGGATCGCAGGGTCGGTGAGGACGCGGTCAACGGCCGCAAGGAAGTCGGGGCTGCCCGCCTTCTTCGGCGGCAGGCTGACCGCGTTGCCGCGACGCGCGCAGAGCATGACGTGCCAGGTCTGCTCCGGCTGCAGGCCCATGCCCACGAACGGCACGCCGGTGGCGCACGCCGTCTGGACGGTGCCCTGGCCACCGTGGAGTACCGCCGCGTCCACCAGGCCGCCGAGCTTGTGGGCGGGCAGCAGGTCGACCACGTGCACGTTGGCGGGAACACGGTCGGCGGCGTCGAGGTAGTGCCGGATCGGTGCCACCACGTTCACCGGCAGCGTGCCGAGCTGGCGGGCAGCGGCCAGCGCCAGGTCCCTGCTCGCGGAAGAGCCGAGACCCAGGTAGACCAGCGGCTCGGGCGCCTCGGCCAGCTCGGTGACGATCGCCGGGACGGGGTTGTCGATCTGGGCGAAGATGGGCCCGACCCGCTCGAAGTCGGACGGCAGGTCGAAGCCCTCGAGTTCCCACGGCATCTCGGTCAGCAGGTTGAAATCCGCCCTGATCAGCGACCCGACCGTGCGTGACGGGCGCACGCCGTTGGCCCTGGCCACCTTCGCAAACGCCCCCGGGGCCAGCGGGAGCCGGTTGTAGGCGAGCCGCATGGCTGCGCCGGCCAGTCGGTCCGCGATGCGCGCGAGCGCACCCTCGCCCTGGACGATGTACATCCGCCGGGCCTGGGCGACCTGAGGCTGGGTGAGCGCGAACGGGACCGGGTAGAACAGCGGCACCCGCTCGGCACGCGCCGCGATGAACGAGGTCATGTTCGACCCGGTGACCACGGCCTTCGCCGACAGCTCCGCGATGAGTGCCCGCTCGACCGCGACCCGGGCTGTCACGAGTTCGTCGGTGAAGGGGCTCCTCATGGTGCGCCCCTGGTCGAAGTCCATGGCCTGGGCGCGCTGCGCGTCCGTCCACGCCGGTTCGAGCGGGCGGTAGTCGAATCCGGCGTCGCGGACCAGCGAAACATAGTCGGTCTCGTACCCCATGAACACCGGACGAAGGCCAGCGGGCAGCGCGCGCGCCACCTGGATCATCCGGGTGGTCTCAGCGAGGTTGAAGGTGACCGGTGCGAACAGCAGGGTGCTCATCGGGCCTCCCGGAGCATGGCGAACAGCGTGCGCATCGTGGTGTCCGCCGCACCGGCCGTGCGGGGGTCCTCGAAGTGCTCCAGGGCCCACTTGTCGAGTTCGACGAACACCGCCAGCGCGAGCCGCGCGAGCAGGTCGGGCGGGAGATCGCGGCGCACCACCCCCAGGTCCTGCCCGTGCGTGATCGCACGCGCCACCCAAGCGCGTGCGTCCTCCAGCACACGGGAGAGCTCCGGGGTCGCCTCCGCCGGACCCACGTCGTAGAGCACGCGGGCGACCGTCGCCAGTTCGGGCGCCCCTTCGAGGGCGCGGCCCAGGTCCTCGACCATCCCCTCGACCGCCGGCCAGAACTCGGCCCGGGTCAGGCGATCGATCCCGGGGACGCGAAGGCACTCCCCCACGGTCCGCTCCAGGTGCGCGACCAGGTCGGCGTAGAGCGCGCGCTTGTCCTCGAAGTAGTGGTAGAAGGAGCTCTTCGCGATCCCGGCGCCGTCGATGATGCGGTTCAGGGACGCGCGTTCGTACCCGTGAGTGACGAATTCCTCCGCAGCCGCGGCACGGAGACGTTGCCTTCGCCGGGCGTCGAGCGGCTGCGCGGTGCGGGGCATGGGTGCTCCTTGTTTCCTGTACCGCAACAGTACACGAATGTGTGCCCCGGCACCAGCCCGACCGGTGTACGACGAGCAGCGCCGGCGTTCGGGCGGAGCCGCCCGCCCGATCCCTGATCGACTCGACCTGGAAGGCCGCCCCCGGCAATCGACGGCACCGAACTACACTCTGCTGAGGAGGTTCGAGCCATGGCAGCGGGTGTGGGGCGGTCGTCGGAGAAATCCGTCCGCGCCCGACGCCGCCACGTGGTCGAGCTCGTGACGGCCGCCGGTGCGATCAGCGTCGAGGACATCGCCCGGGAGACCGGCATGTCCAGCGTGACCATCTACCGCGACCTGTGGGCCCTGGAGAAGTCCGGGCAGGTGACCCGTTCCCAGCGCGGCCTGGTCTCACCATCAGCTCCTCGCCCGAACACCCACGCGAGAACCAGGACGGACCCGAAGGAGTACGCACGCGACAAGGCCGCGATCGCCAATGCGGTCGTCCAGCGGATCGCCCCCGCGAGCACCGTGTTCATGGACTGTTCCAGCGCGGCTCTCGAGATCTCCCGCGCCCTGCCCGACCAGGAACTCACGGTGATCACCGACTCACTCCAGGTGGCAGCGGAGCTGAAGCGAACGCCGAAGATCCGGCTGCTGCTGACCGGCGGGGAGTACCAGGCTGCGAGCGACTCGCTGGCCGGGAAGGCGGCGATCGACATGGTTGCGGCGCTCCAGGCCGACTACTGCCTGATCGGGGTCGCCGGGATCAACCCGAGCGGGTGTTTTCACCCGGTGGAGGCGGTGGCCCAGGTCAAGCAGGCCATGATCGCCTCCTCGAGCACGCCGGTGCTCCTGGTCGACCACACCGACTGGGCGGTCACCGCGCTGCACCGGTTCGGCTCCCTGTCGGACTTTGCCGAGGCCGTCGTCGATCCCCACACCAGCGCCGAGCACCTGGCAGTGCTCAGGGACGCCGGCGTGCTGGTCACGGTCGCCGAGCACCCGGTCTGCCCACACTGTGCGCGCATCTCCGCAGGGCTCGCAGCGGACGGTGAGTGGCGTGTGGTCCAGGAGGCCGACGGGCACCTACGGCGTGAGCTCGTCCGGACCAGGGGCGACGAACTCACGATGCGTGGCGGCAGCACGTGTCCCCACTGCAGTGCGATGGTCCTCGGCCACGGGGCCGGCTGATCCAGGATCCGAAGCTCTCACCTTCACAAACGTTCACCTCCTTTCACTATCGCTGCACGAACCGTCAGCATCACCCACCTCGAGCCCATTCCTTCACTATTAGTGTAATTTCAGCTTCAGTTGCGGGCCACGCATCGTCGCGCGGCCTTGCCTGAGGGGAAAGGCCTCGCTCGGCGATCCGCCCGGGAGAACCTCCGAGCCGGCGCCCCCTCCGGCACCTGCTCGTGAAGCTGGCGCAGCGTACACCTGTGAAGGAAGAGGACCATGGAGTTCCTGTTCATGCTCATCGCGTCACTCGGCGGTGGCCTCATCGGCGCCGTGCTCGGGGCCAACTTCGCGTTCGCCCTGGTCGGTTTCGTCCTGCTCGCCGGTATCGGCGCCGCGGTCGCCGGGGACCCGAACATGAGCACAATGCTGTTCAGCTACGTCGCGTTCGGCCCGTTCCTCGGCCCGCACGTCGCCTTCGGCGGCGGCGTCGCCGCTGCGGCCTACGCTGCCAAGAAGGGCTACCTGGAGACTGGCCGTGACGTCGGCACGCCGCTGGCAAGACTGGGCAAGGTCGACGTGATGCTGGTCGGCGCCCTGTTCGGCGCGCTCGGCTACGCCATTCAGCAAGCCGTCACCTTCGTGCCCTGGTTCGGCAGTCACACCGACTCCGTGGCGCTGGCGGTCGTGTTGTCCGGCGTCGTTTCCCGGCTCGCGTTCGGCAAGCCGTCCCTGCTCAACGCGAAGAAGCCCGGCACCGGCGGTCTGCTCGCCGTCGACGACGACAACTGCTGGGTTCGCTACCAGGAGAAGCCGAGCCAGTTCCTCGTCCTGGGCGGTCTCGCCGGTCTGTTCGCCGCGGGAGTCTCGGTCATGCTGGCCACCCAACTGCCCTCGATCGGGGGATCGGCGAACACGCTTGCGTTCGGTGTCTCCGCCATCACGATCGCCTTCCTGAACATGGGCGGGACGACTCCGGTCACCCACCACATGACGAACATCGGCGGTCTCGCCGCGGTCGCGTTCTACCCGCTGGTCGCCGGCGCTCCGACCATCGTCGAGGCCGGCTGGAACCCCGGCGCAGCGGTGGGCGCGATCCTGATCGGCGCCGTGTTCGGTGCCGTCTCCGGAGCTCTGGGCGAGCTGTTCCAGCGACTCTTCCTCGCCCGCGGCAACACCCACATCGACCCGCCGGCCTTCGCCATCTGGGTCGGCAACACCCTGGTCGCCGTCTGCCTGCTGGTTGCGGGCGCTGCTGCCTGATCGGTGAGAGCACAAACGTCCCGGCGCCATGTGGAATATGGCGCCGGGACGCGAGCCGGGATCGGCTTGAGCACACGCTCGCTCACTGTAACCCGACGATTCGCCCGGCGATGCGGATCGCCCCGAACCGGCCCGCGCATGGCCGACCCGGTCGGGGAGGAGACAACACCACCAGTGTTTCTCCGGCCGGGTCGGTGCACGACCGCAGGTCAGGGACCCGACGACCGTGGACTGCCGCCTGACCTCCCGCACCCGCAGGTCATCGGGTCAGCCCCACCGGGCAGTGCGCGTGCGCGAGCACTCCGCGGGCGAGACCGCGCAGGTGCTCGGGGTGCACCCCGAGGATGAGCAGGTCGACCGACCCGCTCAGGGTGATCAACTCGTCGATCGGGGTGCCGACCAGCACCTCGAGATCGATCGCCGTGTCCGGGTACTGCTCCCGCAGCGGAGCTAGGTACTTGTCCAGCTCCGCGGTCGCCTCGGCGAGGGTCGAGGGCTGCGTCCCCTCTGCGGGCACGACGTGCACCACCCGCAACCGCGCCTTTCGCCAGGCCGCCTCCTGTGCCCCCCAGTCGAGCGCGGCGCTGTGTGGCGGCCAGGTGCTGATCGCGACCGCGATCGTCCCCTGCCCGCCGGTCTCCTGCGGAGTGGAACTGCTCGAGATCACGACGACCGGGCAGTGCGCCAGCGCCGCGACCGACACGCTCGTGGAGCCCACGAACATGCGTTCCAGGCCGCTCATCGAGCGGCGTCCCACCACCAGCAGGTCGGCCTTCGCGCTGAGTTCGGCGAGCACGTCGGCCGCCTGGCCGACGAGCACCTCCGAGGTCACGCGGGCTGAGGGCAGCCCGAGCCCGGTCGCGGCGCCGACCGCTTCGGCCGTGATGCTCTGGCCCGCCTTCTGCAGCGCCTCCGTGGTGACGACCAGCTCCCACATCCCGGTCACCATCGCACCGGGGTCGGCCACATTGACGATCCACTCCTCCGCGCCGGTGACGAGCGCTGCCCGGGTCGCGTAGCGGACCGCGCGCAGGCCGTCCTCCGAACCGTCCACGCCCACGAGGATCCGGCGGACAACGCCGTGTGCAGGTTCGTTGGTGCTCATGCTTCGACCTTCCTCCGCGCCGGCGCAGGAGTCAATGGGACCGCCCGGCGGCGATCAGTTTCGGCGCGGCGTCCGCGAGCGCCGGGGGACGCGCGGGTGGGCGCGGGCCGACAGCCAGCGCGCCTCAGCCCTCCGGTGAGGAGGCCCCGACCAGCGCCAGCAGCGCCAGCGCATAGGCGTCGGCGGGATCGGTCGCGGTGAACGCCTCCCCTCCCATGCGTCCGGGGATCTGCACCCGCACCTCGTAGCCGGCCGGCCCGGGGACCAGCCCGCGGAACGCCGCACCGAGCAGGTCACGCAACTGGTGCTCCAGCGGCAGCCACAGCGTCTGGTCGAGCTGGACGGAGTCCAGCGCCCACTCGGTGGTGCCGTTGAAGGCGAGCAGGGTGCCACTCGGGTACTCGCGGGCCTCGACAACCATGTCGGCGACGGTGAACACCTCGCCGTCCAGCTCGGAGGAGCGGACGGCGAAACGGTCGCCCGCCTGCGGACGCCAGCGCACCCCGGCGTCGTGGAGCTGCCGGGCGAGGGGCTGCGAGATCATGGCGGCATTATCCGTCTGCGGCCGGGCCGTCCGCGCCGGGCGGGGTGGGGCCGAAGCGGGTCAGGTCAGTGCTGGTACTCGTTGCGGTAGTACTGGTAAGTCCAGCCACTGACCGCCCAGATACCGAGCGCCACACCGAGAATCGTGAGCCACCAGCCGAACACCGGCCCGAGCGCCATGATCATCACGACGAGGGCACACCAGAACGGCCAGATGCTGCTGGAAGGGAAGAACCCGACCTCGCCGGCTCCCTCGATGATCTCGCCGTCCTTGCGATCCTCCGGACGCGGGTCGATCTTGCGGGACTGGATCGTGAAGAAGACGGTCAGCATGCCGCAGAAGGCCAGCGCGAGCAGGAACACGACCGTCCCGATCACCTCGTGGCTGGCGAACCAGTAGATCGGCGCAACGATCAGGAAGAACACGGTGATCGCCGCGAAGATCAAGCGCTCGGCCTTCATCGGGTCACCTCCGGGGTGCTGGCGTCCTGGACGGCGCCCTGCGCGGGAGTGTCCGTCTCGGCGTGCGCCGGATGCGCGAGGTCGAACGCGGGAGAGATCGAGCGGATCCGCGGCACCTTGTCGAAGTTGAACCGGGGCGGCGGGCAACTGGTCGCCCACTCCAGGGTTCGGCCCCAGCCCCACGGGTCGTTGGTCTTCACCAGCGGCGCATTGCGGCTGATCCAGACGTTCCAGATGAACGGCAGCATCGAGACGCCGAGCAGGAAGGCGCCGACGGTGGAGACCTGGTTGAGGAAGGTGAAGCCCTCGCCCGGCAGGTAGTCGGCGATCCGGCGCTGCATGCCCTCGATGCCCAGCCAGTGCTGCACCAGGAAGGTGGTGTGGAAACCGATGAACAGCAGCCAGAAGTGGAGCTTGCCGAGCCGCTCGTTGAGCATCCGCCCGGTGAGCTTCGGCCACCAGTAGTAGAACCCGCCGAACATCGCGAACACCACCGTGCCGAACAGCACGTAGTGGAAGTGCGCGACCACGAAGTAGGTGTCCGATACCGGGAAGTCCAGCGGCGGGGACGCGAGCATGATGCCGGTCAGGCCACCGAACAGGAACGTGGTGAGGAAGCCGATCGCCCAGACCAGGGGCGTGTCGAAGCTCAGGGCTCCGCCCCACATGGTGCCGATCCAGTTGAAGAACTTCACCCCGGTGGGCACGGCGATCATGAACGTCATGAACGAGAAGAAGGGCAGGTTCACCGCGCCGGTCACGAACATGTGGTGGGCCCACACCGAGATCGACAGGGCGCCGATCGAGAGGGTCGCAGCCACCAGCCCGATGTAGCCGAACACCGGCTTGCGGCTGAACACCGGCAGGATCTCGGTGATGATGCCGAAGAACGGCAGCGCGATGATGTACACCTCGGGATGTCCGAAGAACCAGAACAGGTGCTGCCACAGGATGGCGCCGTTCGTTGCCGGGTCGAGAATGTGCGTCCCGAGCCTCCGGTCGGCCTCCAGCACGAGCAGGCCTGCCGCCAGCACGGGGAACGAGATCAGGATCATGATCGAGGTGACCAGGATGTTCCAGGTGAAGATGGGCATCCGGAACATGGTCATGCCGGGCGCGCGCAGGGTGACGATCGTTGCAGCGAAGTTCACCGCGCCGAGGATCGTGGACAGGCCCATCACGTACAGGCCCATGATCCACAGGTCACCACCCACGCCGGGGCTGTTGATCGCGTCCGAGAGCGGCACGTAGGCGAACCAGCCGAAGGACGCCGCACCGCCCGGGGTGAGGAAGCCCGACACCGCGGCGAGCGAGCCGAACAGGTAGAGCCAGTAGCTGAAGGCGTTCAGACGCGGGAACGCGACGTCAGGGGCCCCGATCTGCAGCGGCATGATCGCGTTGGCGAACGCTACGAACATGGGCGTGGCGAACATCAACAGCATCAGCGTGCCGTGCATCGTGAAGAACTGGTTGAACGTCTCGTAGTTCATGAACTGCAGGCCCGGGTAGGCGAGCTCGGCCCGGATCGCCAGCGCCAGCAGCCCCGCGAACGCGAAGTAGGCCAGCGAGGTCACGAAGTACATGTTCCCGATCACCTTGTGATCGGTGGTGGTGAGGAGCTTCATCGCCAGCGCGCCCCACCGCTTGCGCTCAACCAGCGGACGGGCGTCCTGCTCGTCCACCCCGACCCTGGCGACGGTGGTGGTCATTTCTTCTCCCCCTCGACGGCTGGCACGCTGGGCACCGTGTTCGGGTAGGCCGGAGCCGTGATCTCGCCGGTCTGGCCTTTGGCCTTCAGCTGGTTGAGGTAGGCGATGTAGTCCTCCTCGCTGACCACGTGGACGGTGAACAGCATGGCGGCGTGGTAAGTGCCGCACAGCTCCGCGCACTTGCCGGAGTACACGCCGATCCGATCCGGGGTCACATCGAAGGAGTTCGCCCGTCCCGGGATCACGTCCAGCTTGTAGTAGAAGGCGGGGATGTAGAAGGAGTGGATCACGTCCGCCGACGTCAGGTTGAACCGCACCGGCTTGTTCACGGGCAGGTACAGATCCGGGATCTTGTCGATGGAGCCGACCTGGTGCACGACCGCGGCCACCTGCGGGTTGTCGGCCTCCATGTAGTTGAACGTCCACGACCACTTCTGGCCGATCACGTTCACCGTGTGCAGTTCGGACTGCTGTTGTGGCGACGCCTTCGCCAGCACACCGTTCTGGGTCTGGACGGTGTAGAAGAACAACACCCCGATGATCAGGAACGGCACCAGCGTGTAGAGGAGTTCGAGCGGCAGGTTGTACTGCTTCTGCTCGGGCTGCTGGTCGGAACTCTTCTTCCGGTAGCGGAACATCACCCAGAAGATCAGGCCCCAGACGAACACCCCGACGGCGAGCGCCGCGATCCAGGCGCCGACCCAGAGGTTGCCGATCAGCGGCGCACGGTCACTCGCGGCCACCGGAAGCCCGAAGCGGCTCCACTGGGACATCGTGTCGGCGCTGCAGCCGGCGAGCAGGAACACTCCCGCACCGGCCGCAGCGGCCAGCAGCAGGTTCCTCGGGCGTAGCTGTCGACCCACGTGGCGCCTCTCCCGTCCGATGACCTCATGCAATGCGCGAAACCCTAGCTTTCGCTCCTGCTCAGTGGAAGGAGTCCCCACAGGCGCAGGAACCCGTGGCGTTCGGGTTGTCGATGGTGAATCCCTGCTGCTCGATGGTGTCCACGAAATCGATCGTGGCGCCCATCAGGTACGGGGCGCTCATCCGGTCGGTGACCACCGGGACGCCGTACCAGTCCCTGACGACGTCGCCGTCGAGCTGGCGGTCGTCAAGCTGCAACTGGTAGCGCAGTCCGGAGCAGCCACCGGGGGCCACAGAGATGCGGAGCGACAAGCTCTCCACGTCCTCGCTGCTGATCAGGTCCTTCACCTTGGCCGCGGCGACCTCGGTGAGGGTGATGCCGTCGGTGGCGATCTGCGAATCAACCGTCATATCTCGCTGAGTTCCTTCCGGGATTACTGGACACAAGCCTCAACCAGCCCAGTGGACGCGGCATTCCGCCGCTCGGCTCAGTTTAGGTGAGGTACCGGGGCGCCAGATACCCAGCCGGCCGCGAACCGGGCCGCGACGGCCTCCAGTCCCGCCTCGACGGGCACCCCGTCGGGGAGCAGATGGGCCGCCTCGATGCCCAGGGTGCGCAGCTCGCGCCGGGCCAGCCCTGCACCCCCGGTGACCAG
>PHEV01000067.1 GCA_002843035.1 Actinobacteria bacterium HGW-Actinobacteria-5
ATGTCCGGGTCGTAGCGGACCGAGGCGACCTCCAGCACCGATCGTCGCGGCGTGGTCCGGTCGGGCGGGCCGGGCCAGTCGCCGCCGACGGCGAGGCTGAGCACCACGTGGAAGGGCTGGTCGAACACCCAGCGCGCCTGCTTCACCTGCGATCGGCGCCGGTCGAGCACCACCTCGTCGTCGAGCAGCAGCACCACCCGGCCCTTGCGCCGCTGCACGGCGTAGTCGTGGAAGTCACGCGACAGCGGCACCTTCCGGTCCACGCCCTTGTTGAGGTGCCAGGGTTGCGAGCCGTGCCGCAGCGGCGCGTGCACGCTGTGCACGCTGTGCCGGGTGTCGTTCGGCGTCTCGACCACGTCGATCTCGCCACAGGCCGGCCAGCCCCTCACGTCGAGGCTGTCGCCGAGCAGCCAGAAAGCGGGCAGCAGGCCCTGCCCCTCCGGCAGCCGGATCCGGGCGGTCAGCGTGCCCTCGGTGAACGAGAACCGTCCGGCGGTGGTGATCCGGCCGGACACGCAGGTCGCGCGACGCCCCGAGCCGTGCACCGTCGCGGTGATCGAGATGCCACCGTCGTCACGGAACCGGACCGCGTCTGCGCTGTAGGTCTGCAGTTCGTGATTTCCCCAGCCACCCCCACCGGTCTCGGGCGTCCAGACGTCACGGGTCAGGATCGCCGGATCCGGCTGCGGCTGCGGGGTCCGCGCCGGGGTGGGGACGACGCCGGTCACCGGATCCGCGCCGCGCTCGGCCATCGGGGTCCGGGACGCGACCACGACGCCGGCCAGGCCGCAGCCGAGCAGCCCGAGGGCCTGCCGGCGGCTCAACATCTCCGGTCCGCGTCCTCGAGCAGCGCGACCGGGTCGGCAGCGATCAGGGCCGCACCTGCGGCTACCCGGGTCCGGTCGAACTCCTCGGCCCGCCAGGTCAGGTGCAGGTGCAGTCGCGCGTCCATCACGATGGCGATGAAGCCCAGCGTCCCGGACGCCCCGGGCTCGGTGTGGGCCGCGGCCCACCGCTGTTCCGGCGGCACCGTCCAGGGCAGCTTCTCGAAGGCCCGGAGCCGACCGAGGCTGCTCATCGAGATCCGGCCCGGCGGCAGTGCCGCCGGGCCGGCCTGCGCGCGTCCGGAGGACGGCAGGGACGGCAGCCGGGACGCCAGCCGGGCGCGGCCGGCGCCGAGCGCTGCGGTCGCCAGAGGCCTCCCCACGGCGAGGGCCTGGTTGACCCGCTCGTGCACGGCGGCGACGCCCGCGCCTGCGAGCGGGATCTCCAGCCCGGCGATGAAGTTCGCCAGCGTGTGCTCCCCCGCCGGCAGGTAGCGGCGCAGGTCGACCACGAGTTCGGCGCGGTCGCTCACCGCCAGCCCGGCGGCCCGCATGGCCGCTCCGGCCACGAGGGCGAGCGCCGGCCCCAGTGCGATCCGGCCACGGCAGTGGGCACGAAGGCGGGCGAACTGCTCGGGCCCGACGACGGCGGTCAGCTGGCGGGTGGACGGCACGCTCAGCCGCGGCCCCGGCGTCGCCGCCTCCGGGCCGCCCGCGCGATACCGGCGGAAGTCGTCGGCGAGGGCGAGCCAGCGGCCCGGCCGGGTCCCGAACGTTGCGGACAGCGCCGTGGGGAGCGGACGCTCGGTGAGGTTGCCGAACGCCGACGGCACCGGACGCCCCCTCGCGACGTCGATCAGTGCCAGCGGCAGCATGGCCGAAAGGCTCGCGTCGCTGAGCCGATGGTCCATCAGCATGCCGAGCCGGTCGCCGGCGATCGCGAACTGGACGGGCAGGTCCTCGATCCAGTGCTCGCGCAGCCAGTCCCGCGGGTCACCCACCGAGGCGGGAGCGACCCGGAAGATCTCACCGGTGCGCTCGGCGATCCGCACGCCGACCTCGCGCCAGTGCCCCTCATCGGCCAGCACGAGGCCGACCCGGGTGGCGGGCCCCATGGCGGCGATCCGGACCAGCGCATCGCCCAGTTCGGCGTGACCGGGCAGGTCCAGCGGACCGAGGCCGACGCCGATCAGAGTGCCGCCGAGCAACCGGTCTGTGCTCGAGACCGCCCGCGCCGTCGAGTCGCGGTGGGGCTCCGGCGGCCGGGCGTGATCCGGTGCGGGCCTGGTCATGCCGCCGCCTGGTTGATCACGAGCACCGTGAGCGAGGGGGTGTGCACGAGGGTGTGCCAGTGCGGGTTCGTCAGCAGCTGGTTCTCGAACCGCTCGATGGCGCCGGGCGGGAACAGCCCGTAGTAGGCGTTGTAGACCTTCATCTGCGCCGTGATCACGGCGTAGGTCGGATGGTTGTCACCCAGCATGGCGTCGGTCATCTCGATGACCCGGCCGTCCTTGAAGTCGGTACCGAGCCAGCCGTCCCAGGCGTCCACGCCGCCATCGAAGTCGCGGTTGTTCCGCACGAACTCCGTGTAGCGGGCGACCACGCGTCCGGGCGCCCCGGGGGCCAGCGCCAGCACCATGGCATCGGCGGGCGCCTTCTCCACGATCCACACCGAGGCCTCCAGCGCGTCCTGGTCGACCCGGTTGGCGAACCACGCGCCGTAGAACGCCTGCGCCGCCGCGCCGGTGAGCAGGAGCAGCGAGACGACCGCCGCGAGCCGTCCCGTCCTCCCCCACCGTGCCCGTCCGGTGAGCCATCGCTCCACGGCGGGCGCGATCACGAGGGCGCACCCGGGGATCGAGTACAGGAACACCCGGAAGACCGCCTCCCCGCCGTAGCCCTGGCCGAGCAGCACCGTGAACGACCCGAGCGCGAGAGCGGCCAGGGTGAGCGTGAGCCGACGCTGCTCCCTGCGCCGCCAGCGCAGCAGCAGGACGACTCCGGTGACCAGCCAGGTGGAGATCGTGGTGAACCGGCCGGCCAGGCTGGTCAGCCGCTGGCCGTCGCTGGGGTTCCCCCCGTTGACGTTCCGGGCGACGTTGCCCATCGGGTCGAAGTGGAAGATGCTGCCGTAACTGCTGACCACGTCGTAGTTGAGCGCCGTCCAGCCGATCACGGTCGCGGCGAAGACGACCATCACCCAGCGCGGCCGGATCTGACCGAACACGCAGCCTGCGCCGATCACGATCATCAGCCAGAACGGGGTCAGCTGGTGGCTGACCACCACGCCGGCGTAGATCGGGAGCGCCACCCACACCGCCGCCGGATGCGGCGTCCCGATGGCGCGGCGGCCCTTCCCTGAGTGGGCGAGCAACGCGAGCACGCCGACAGCGAGCAGCATGGCGACCGCCTGCGGCGAGAAGTAGTCCTGGGCCACCCAGTTCGCGGTGTGGGCGATGAAGGCTGCGACCAGCGCCGGGCCCCGGCCCAGCCGCCAGGCCCGCGCCATCACGTAGATCGCGGCGGTCAGGGCGAGCTGGTAAACCGGCGTGAACCACAGCGCGAGCTGGAAGGAGTTGGTGCCGGTCAGCTCGTTGACCCAGGCGAAGAGGGTGAACATCCCGGGCCAGGAGTGGTAGATGTCCACGCCGTGGTCGAGGTGCCCGTAGGTGCTCACGTAGTCGATCACGCCGAAGTGCTTGTACGTCCACGAGTACAGGGGCAGGCTCACCGCCACTGCCGTGGGCAGCCGGGTGAGCACCACCGACACGCCGAGGACGAGCGCGGCCAGGCCGTGGCGGCGTCCCCCGACGGCGACCAGGAAGGCGAGCGCGCACAGGACCAGCGAGACAGCGAACAGCGGGCTGGCCGCGAACAGCAGGCCCCGGTTGTCGATCGTGTCCGTGGACAGGCTGGGAGCGGCCACCAGCCAGGCGGCCACCGAGGCCGCCAGCAGCGCGGCGGGCAGGACCCAGCCGGACGCGACCGCGCCCCCCGGCCGCGCGACGGTCGGCGCCGGGGCGTTCCCCGACACCAATACCGGCGCACTGCGTTCCTGGCCGAGCATGGTCACCCTGCCGGCACCCTGCTCCCGACCGGCGGCAACAACCGGACCGCCGCGATCGCGGCGACCAGCCCGGCGAGCACGGCGAGGCTCAGCCGGGGCTGCCACGCATCGAACCACGCCATCGCCGTGGTCATCACCACGACGACCGCGACGCCGAAGGTGGGCACGACCAGCCACCGGGTGGGGCTGGGCAGCCGCAGCATCGTCTGCACGAGGGCACCCGGCCCGATCAGGACGAACCCGGCCAGCAGCGGCAGCGCGACCGCCGTCGGGAGGGCGCCGGCGGAAGCAACCAGGACCCCGGCCAGCCCTGCGGCCAGCGCGGCGACGTCCCAGCCGCGTCGGCTCAGTGCGTCCGGAATGCGCGGCCTCATGCGGGCACCGCCGCGCGTCGGGAGGTGATCCGCTTCGCCTGCTCGGCGAGGTAGAAACCGGGGCCGACCAGCACCTGCAGCAGCTCCAGCCGCCCGATCCGGCCGATCTCCGCGGCGAGCGCGTCGTCGTCGGACAGCGGGACGGCGTCGGCGAGATCGGGATCCTCCACCGTCGTCATGGGCTTGTGGACCAGCCGCTGCACGGCCTGCGGAGCCCTGGCCAGAGCCATCCCGAGCGGGCGCGGACGGGTCGCGACCTTGGTCAGCCAGGCACCCAATCCGCGTCCGTAGCCGATCGCCTGGGCGCGCAGGGCGTCGAGGTCGTCACGGTGCCGATGCCAGACCAGCGCGGCGGGCTCGATCGCGAGGCCGTGGCCGGCGAACAGCACGCGGGTGAAGATGTCGAGGTCCTCCCCGCCCTTGGTCCGGGTGCCGACGCCGAGTGCCTCGTCGAAGCCGCCGAGCGCACGGACGGTGTCGGCGCGGACGGCGAAGTTCGCTCCCGTCCCGTACTCCCCCACGCAGAACGGGAACATGGGCAGGTCGGACGGCGGGGCGCTGAGCCGGAACTGCCGCGGCGTGAGCACCTTCGACCAGCTCACCCGGGCGTCGAAGTAGGCCTGGACGGCGTTGCGCAGCTCGCCGGACGGAACGAGCCCACTCACGCAGGCGATGTCGGCGCCGCGGGCGAAGCCCTTCGCCAGGCCGCGCAGCCACTGGTGGTCGACCACCACATCGTCGTCGGTGAAGGCCACGATGCCGTTCCGGGCTGCGGCCAGGCCGGTGTTCCGGGCCCGGGAGAGCCCGGCGACGGGTGCCACCACGTAGCGCACGCCGAACGCGGCGGCCACCTCAGCGGTCCCGGTGGTGAGGGGGGCGTTGTCGACCACGATCACCTCGAAGTCCGGGTAATCGAGGGCCACCAGCGAGCCGAGCGCCTCGCGCAACATCGCCGGTCGCTCCCTCGTGCAGACCACGACGGACATCGCGGGCAGCACGTCCGGCTCCGGCGCCGCATCCGGCACCGGTAGCCGGGCAGCGCGCGTCCGCAGGTCGGCGAGGTCCACCCGGCCGTCGGTGATCGGCAGGGTGACGTACCCGCGAACCACGCCGGCGTCCCGGATCAGGAGCCGGGCCAGCCAGTAGCCGTCCGCAGCGGCGAGGTCGAGCGTCGTTGCCGCAGGGTCGAGATCGGCCAGTTCGACCAGCCCCACCCAGCGGGCGTCGCGGCCACTCGGTCCGGCAGGCGACGGCATCGCCGGGTTCAGCATGAGTGCTCCCCTCCCTGGTCGGTGGACTGTCTGCGCAGTCGACGCAGACCGACGATGCCCAGCGCGCCGGCCCACAGGCCGGAGACGAGCATCGCACAGGCGGCACCGGCCGCCCCGGCGGCAGGCACGAGGCCGATCGCGAGGACGACCAGCACCACGGCGGTGCTCGCGTTGCCGGCCAGCACCGGGGTGACTCGGTGGTGGGCCCGCATCAGCGACGACCAGATCCCGTACGGGGTGCGGGCGAGGCAGCCGAGCGAGAGCAGGCCGACGACGAGCGTCGCCCGGGCGGGGTCGTACCCGCGGCCCAGCAGCCCGAAGGCGAGCGGGGTGGCCGCCGTGATCGCGGCCGCGGCGAGGGCGACGACGACGAGAACGCGTCCGAGCAGCCGCCCGGACAGGACGATGCCGGTGCTGCGGGCGCCGCTGGAGTTCTTCGCCAGCGCGGTGGCGACGCCGTTGTTGACCAGGTCGAGAGCGACGCTGATCTGGTAGGCGATGGCATACAGGGCGCCCTGCGTCGGGCCGGCCAGCACGGTGACCAGGAAAGGCGTGAGCAGTCCCACGCCGAGGAGTAGCCCGATCGCGGCCGTGTCGCGGAGCGCGAACGCACGCAGGGCAGCGAGCCAGCCGGTCCCGGTCGGGCCGTCCACGGCGTCCGCGCTGACCGCGACGGGCTGGCGCAGCAGACGCGGCACCAGCCAGGTCACGGTGAACACGGCAGCCGCCGCCGCCGGAAGGATCGTGGCCAGCACCACCGGATGGGCGACGGCCAGCAGGGGCAGGGTGAGCACGACGGTGAGGAGCAGCTTGGCGAGGTTCGCCGGGCCGTTCAGGAACAGCGTCCAGCGGGCGGCATTCAGGCCGGTGAGTACCTGGTCCTGCACGTTGAAGACTGCCCAGACCATGGTCATCGCCGTGACCAGCGCGACCGTCACCCCGGCGGGAAGGCCGGCGGCGGGCAGCATCGCGGCCGCGATTCCCCCTGCGAGAAGTCCTGCGACCAGTCCGATCCCGACAGTGGCCAGGTAGGCGACCCGGACCAGGTGCGCGCGCTGCCCTCCGGCGACCGGGAGCATCACCACCATCGCGCTGCCGATGCCGCTGGAGGTGATCGCCGCCGCAGCGGTGAACACCGAGATCAGGGCCGCGTCCGCGCCGAGCGCTTCCGGCGGAACCCGAAGGGCGGCGACGACCCAGAACACGAAGCCGATGCCTGCGGTGGCGGCGTAACCGCTGAACAGCCACAGCGAGTCGTTCCGGATCGCCTGGCTGACCGTTGCCGCCGCCGGGTCGGCCGTGGCCAGGGGTGTGCTCACGCAGGCTCCTCCACGAGGGACGCCAGCGGTCCGCGCGCCGTGACCGGGGTGGCGGGCACCACCCGGGCGCGCACGTAGCCGACGCCGGCGGCGAGCACGGAGACCACGATGCCGGCCGCGGCGGGCAGGCCCCGGCGCGGGTGCCGCAGCTCCCGCAGCACCGCGGCGGGCAGCACGGTGCGGACATAGCCGGCCTCGGTGGCCAGTGCAGCCCCCGCACCGGCATACCGGGAGAGACTCGCCTTGGAGAGCCCTTCGCAGTAGCTGCGCTGGAGGAGGTAACCGAACCGGGTGCGTCCGGCGGTGACGTGGTGGTTGACCTGTGCGGCGGCGACGAAACTGATTCGCGCGGACGGATCGCGGCGTCCCAGCAGCAGGCAGGCCTCGGTCTCCTCACCGCCCACGGGGTAGGTGCCGACCCGGCCGAGATCGGTGTTGAAGCCGCCGATCGCGCACAGCGGGGCGGTGCGGAACGCCATGTTGCAGCCCATCACGTTGCGCACGCGCTCGGGGGAATCCGGCTGGCCGTGGAAGCTGCAGCCGATCACCCACCACAGCTCTTCGGGGAGGTGGCCGGGACGACCCGTGGCCGGCCAGACCGGATGGGCGACACCACCGGTGGCCACCACGTCAGGATCAGCGAAGGGGGCGAGCAGGGCGCCGAGCCAGCCTGCCGACGGCGTGGCGTCGTCGTCGAGGAAGGCGACCAGTTCGGTGCGTACTTCCCGCAGGGCGGTGTTGCGCGCGTCGGAGAGGCCCCGGCGGCCGTGATTCGGCAGCACCCGCACCTGCGGCCAGCGGGCCGTTGCCCTGGCCAGGAGCTCGTCGTTGTGGTCGATCACCAGGATGGTGTCGTGGGGTACGGGATCGGCATGCGCGCCCTCGAGCGCCGACTCCAGCTCGGCCCAGCGGTCGAGGGTGTAGGCGCAGATGACGACGGTGACCCCGGCAGCAGTCATGCCACCGCCTGCACCTGCGGCAGGGGCGCGAAGTCCTCCTCGATGTTGGTCACACCGGCCCGCCGCACCGGGCGGGCGCGTTCGGCGAGGACGGTGCGCAGCACGCGCAGGCCGTCGGAGACGGCGTTCAGGTTGCTGGTGCCGAAGATCCGCAGCTTCTCGACGCTGCCCACCTCGGTGATCCGCAGGTTGTTCTGCACGAAGCGGCAGTTCAGCACGGTCTCGATCTCGAAGCCGTCGCCCCACAGCATCCTGCCCGGCTCGGCCACGAGGCGAGAGCTGGGCAGCTCGAGGGAGGGCAGGATCCGGGACCAGAAGGCGTTGTAGCCGTAGCACAGGTCGGTGTACCGCGCGCCGGTGAGGACGTTCACCAGCTGATTCAGCCACCAGTTGCCGGTGCGGCGGATGTAGGTGATGTCCTCGCTGCCGCCACCGCTGGTGAACCGGCTGCCCTTGGCGACGTCCGCGCCGGCGACCAACGCAGCGACGAACGCCGGGATCTCGGCCGGGTCGGCGGAGCCGTCCGCGTCGAACATCACGATGATGTCGCCGGTGGCTCGCTCGAAGCCGCAGACCAGGGCGTTGCCCTTGCCCTTGCGGGTCTGGGTGATCACTTCGACGCCCGGACGTATCGACCTGGCGACGGCGACGGTGTCGTCGACCGAATGCCCGTCGACGACGATAATCTGATGAACATCGGGCAGTTGCGGAAGCATGACCTCGAGGTTCCGTGCTTCGTTGAGCGCCGGAACGATGATGGTCACAGTGGGCGCGACAGAATCGTGGTAATGATGCATGAGTCCCCTCCGAGAACACGGAAGCAACCCCCCCAGGCCACTTCTGCGCTCAACAGTCCAGTCGAAATGAGTACATTGCCGCGTTCTGGTGGATTTCTCGGCGAATCGGAGAACACGCCATTCTCCGGCACGGGAAAGACCGCTGCGACAGCACCATCCAACTATGCCCAGGCGGGCACGCCAAGTCCTCAGCCGGGTGACCCTCCCGCGGGTGACACCCCTTGTGTATGCGGACATCCGCGCGCTGCGCACCAGCATTACCGGCCCGGGACAGACTGTTCCCTGTGCCCTGAGGGAGCCTGCCGGAAGTACCGTCGCGCGCGGCGTTGAGCCGTTCTGAGGGCATGAAAGTGACTGTCACCGCCCCGTTCACCGCATTCCCGCCGCAGCGTGAGGCCCCGCGCCCTGGGGCTCAGGGGGCAACGTCGCCAAGGATCAGTCGTCGTAGTAGACCCAGCCGAACTGGATGATCAGGACATAGTCGTGGTCGGCCAGCCCCCGGACCAGGTTGGGGACGGTTCCGAACTCGGTCCACGGCTCAGCGGACGGGCTCCAGGCTCAGCCGGTCGCGGACGACGCCGGCGAGGTGCTCGGCGACCTCCTGGGCGCGCTCTGCGGTCTCGGCCTCGACCATCACCCGAACCAGCGGCTCGGTGCCGGACGGACGCAGCAGCACCCGGCCGTTGCGGCCGAGTTCCTTCGTTGCGGCCGACACTGCGGCGTTCACGACCGGGTCGATGCCGGCGCGGGCCTTGTTCACGTTCGGCACGTTCACCAGCACCTGCGGCAGCCGGGTCACCACGGACGCCAGGCTGCGCAGCGACTGGCCTGTGCGCGCCATCCGGGACGCGAGGTGGAGCGCGGTCAGCACGCCGTCGCCCGTGGTCGCGAACTCGCTCATGATCACGTGCCCGGACTGCTCGCCGCCGAGGGTGAAGCCGTTGGCGTTCATCGCCTCCAGCACGTAGCGGTCGCCCACCTTGGTCTGGTCGACGTGGATGCCGGCGTCCCGCATCGCGTTCAGGAAGCCGAGGTTACTCATCACGGTGGCCACCACGGTGTCGCTGTGCAGGGTCTGCTCCTCGCGCATGGCGAGGGCGAGGATGGCGAGGATCTGGTCGCCGTCGACGACCGTGCCCATGTGGTCGACGGCGAGGCAGCGATCGGCGTCCCCGTCCAGGCCGATGCCCAGGTCGGCGCGGCGCTCCAGCACAGCCTCCTGCAGCGAGAACAGGTGGGTGGAGCCGCAGTTGTCGTTGATGTTCAGCCCGTCAGGCTCGGCGTGCATCGGGATGACCTCGGCCCCCTGCGCCTCGAACGCGGCGAGCGCCGTCATGGACGCCGCGCCGTTCGCACAGTCGATGACCACCTTCAGGCCCTCGAGACTGGCGTCCGCGCCGAGGCTGGCGACCAGGTGCGCGACGTAGGCCTCGATCGCGCCCCTGTCCTCACTGACCCGGCCGACGCCGGCTCCGGTGGGACGCAGCCACACCTCGCCCATGCGCTGCTCGATCGCATCCTCGATGTCGTCGTCGAGCTTGACCCCGCCCCGGGCGAAGAACTTGATCCCGTTGTCGGGCATCGGGTTGTGGCTGGCCGAGAGCATCACGCCCAGATCGGCGTCCAGTTGCGCGACCAGATGGGCCACCCCGGGCGTGGGAATCACGCCCAGGCGAACGACGTCGACACCCGCCGACGCGAGCCCTGCGACCACGGCGGCCTCGAGGAATTCGCCACTGGCGCGGGTGTCCCGTCCGACCAGGGCCACGGGACGGTGGGAACCGAACGCGCCGGCCTCGCCCAGAACGTGGGCAGCAGCGACCGACAGTTCCAGGGCGATCTCCGCGGTCAACTCGAGGTTGGCGGTGCCCCGGACCCCATCGGTGCCGAAGAGTCGAGCCATGGCCCGACCGGGATCAGCGCTTGCTGTACTGGGGAGCCTTGCGGGCCTTCTTGAGGCCGGCCTTCTTGCGCTCCTTGACCCGGGCGTCACGGGTCAGCAGTCCGGCCTTCTTCAGCGCGGGCCGGCTGGCCTCGACGTCCACGGCGTTCAGCGCACGGGCGATGCCCAGGCGCAGCGCGCCGGCCTGGCCGGTCACGCCGCCACCGGTGATGGTGGCGATCACGTCGTAGGAGTCGACCACGGCTGCCGTCACGAACGGCTCGTTGATGGTCTGCTGGTGCAGCTTGTTCGGGAAGTAGTCCTCAAGGCTGCGGCCGTTGATCGAGAACTTGCCGCTGCCCGGCATGATCCGGACCCGGGCGATGGCCTCCTTGCGACGACCGGTGGCGCCGGCGGCGGCGATCACCGCGGGGCGACCGCCCGGCAGCGCGGCGCTCGGCTGGGCCTCGGCACGGTAGGCGATCTCACGCTCACCCTCGACGAACGGAACGACCTCGTCGGCAGGAGTCTCTTCGACAGTCTCGGTCACGGTGTTTCCTTGGCTCACTGGGCGATCTGGGTGATCTGGTACGACTGCGGCTTCTGCGCGCTGTGGGGATGCTCCGGGCCCGAGTAGACCTTGAGCTTCTTGATCTGCTGACGGCTGATCTTGTTCTTCGGCAGCATGCCCCACACCGCGCGCTCGACGGCCTTGCGCGGGTCGGAGGCGAGCAGTTCGCCGTACGGGACGGACTTCAGCCCGCCCGGGCGGCCGGAGTGCCGGATCGCCAGCTTGTCGGTGGACTTCTTGCCGGTGAGGGCGATCTTGGACGCGTTCACCACGATCACGAAGTCGCCGGTGTCGACGTGCGGGGCGAACTGCGGCTTGTGCTTGCCTCGCAGCAAGGTCGCCGCGGTGACGGCCAGCCGCCCGAGGACGACGTCCTCGGCATCAATCACGAGCCAGTCCCTGGTGATCTCACCAGGCTTGGGGCTGTACGTAGACACGGGTCTTCGACCTGCTTCCATGAGGTTGTGCTCTGTGTTTCGGTGCGGGGTCGACCCGGTGGGCAGACCGCAGCGCAACAGCGCCTTAGATTACCGTGCCCCGGTTGGGGGGTCAAAACCGGGGCCGGAAGGCGAAGCCGTCGGGGCGATCCCACGCTGCTGCCGGGACGCGGACCGGGCGAGCATGATGCCTGCGACGGTGAGCGCCGCCCACGCCACGGTCAGCCATCCGGTCGGAGCGCCGGCGAGGACGAGCCAGTGCAGGGGACTCTCCGCCGACACGACGATGCCGCTGAACAGGATGCACACCTGGGCCAGCCATCTGGCGGAGAGGGTCGGCAGGGCGACCCAGCCAAGGATGCTGAGGGCGGTACCCACGACAAGGGTCACCGTCCGACTCCCCAGCCAGAGGGAAACCACCCACATCCCTCCCCGCCCGGGAAAGTCCCCGCCGGAGTGCAACGGATTCGTTATCCGGGGACGGGGCAGCGCTGGTGTGGCCAACGACCGCGGCCGGGGCGGCCCGCCCGGACGGGCGCGCAATAGCAGATCGACCCGTGGTCCGATCGGGTCGCGGATGACCGAGACGCCCGCGCTGACCGGGGCGGAGTCTCTAGGGTGCGTGCATGGCAGACATCCTGCAGATCCGACGCCCGGCTTCGGGCACCGAGGCCGAACTGGCGATCACCGAGGCCACGATCAGGGCCACCGAGTTGCGCCAATTCGACATCGACGGCGAGCCACTGGCCACCTTCGACCCCGGCTTCATGAACACCGCGGTCTGCCACTCCTCGATCACCTACATCGACGGAGAGGCCGGCGTCCTCGAGTACCGGGGCTACCCGATCGCGGAGCTCGCAGAGCACTCCACCTACCTTGAGGTGGCTTACCTGCTGCTCAACGGCGAACTGCCGGACGCAGCCCAGCTCACCCAGTGGGAACGGCAGGTCACCGAGCACCGGATGCTGCCCGACAAGCTGAAGACCGTGCTCGCCGGCTTCCCCTACGACGCGCACCCGATGACGATCCTGATGGCGTCGGTGGCGGCGTTCTTCTCGTTCTACCCGGACGCGCAGAACTTCACCGACCCCGAGGCCCGGGACCTGAACATCACCCGGCTGATCGCCAAGATGCCCACGCTGGCGGCCTTCGCCTATCGCAAGGGCAAGGCCAGGCCGTACGTGAATCCGGACGACAACTACGGCTACTGCCACAACTTCCTGGCCATGCTGTTCAAGCAGAACGAGCGCCGCTACGTCGCCGACCCGCGGCTGGTCCGTGCGATGGAGGTCCTGTTCATCCTGCACGCCGACCACGAGCAGAACTGTTCGACCAACGCCGTCCGCTCGGTCGCGAGCTCCGGCAACGACCTGTACACCTCCTGCTCGGCCGGCATCGGCGCGCTCCACGGCCCGCTGCACGGCGGCGCCAACGAGGCCGTGTTGAAGATGCTGCGCGAGATCGGGTCGGTGGAGCGGGTGCCGGAGTTCATCGAGGGCGTCAAGGCCGGCAAGACCCGGATGATGGGCTTCGGCCACCGCGTCTACAAGAACTACGACCCGCGGGCGAAGATCATCAAGAAGTCCGTCGAGGACGTCTTCGAGGTGACCGGCGTGAACCCGCTGCTCGAGGTGGCCAAGGAGCTGGAGAAGTACGGCCTTGAGGACGAGTACTTCGTCAAGCGCAAGCTGTACCCGAACGTCGACTTCTACTCCGGCCTGATCTACGAGGCGCTCGGCTTCCCTCCGGAGATGTTCACCGTGCTGTTCGCTGTGCCCCGGACGTCCGGATGGTGCGCGCAGTACCAGGAGTTCATCACCGACCCCGAGCAGAAGATCGCCCGGCCCAAGCAGGTCTACACCGGCCACCAGACCCGCAGCTACGTCCCGATGGAGATGCGCGGCTGACCGGGTCGGTCAGGCCCGGACGCGCCGCGACCAGCCCGCGGCGAACCCTGCCCGCACGGGGCTCCGCCCGAAGCCAGCAAGGAATTGACCGAACCAGCTTGCGTGGGAACGACTGCGTGGCAAGGTATTCCCCATGAGTTCAAAGTTGAGCGCTGCCCAGATGCAGGTGACTAGTCCCGATGATGTCCGCAACGTTGTGCTGATCGGAAACGCGGGCTCGGGAAAGACGTCACTGTTCGAGCAGCTGCTCAAGGCCCGGATCGTGGGTTACCGCGGCGAGAAGGAGGACGCCGAGCGCGCCGCCCAGCTCTACGTCGCCTCGGTGGAGAACCGCGGCGTGCTGGTGAACTTCCTGGACGCGCCGGGGCACCCCGACTTCGTCGGCGAGCTGCGGGCCGGTATCCGCGCGGCCGACGCGGCGATCTTCGTGATCTCGGCGGCCGACGGCATCGACGGCGCCGCACAGGCGCTGTGGGACGAGTGCACCGCGGCCAACCTGCCCCGGATCATCGCCCTGACCAAGCTGGACGCGGGCCACGCCGACTTCGACGACTCGGTCGCCGCTGCCCAGTCCACGTTCGGCGAGGGCGTCCTGCCCACCCACGTGCCCACCCTCGGCCCGGACGGAATCATCGGCAACATCGGCCTGCTCAGCCTCGAGGAGCACGACTACTCCGGTGCCGAGCTGGTGAACCGCATGCTCACCGCCGACGACTCGCACGTGGAGACCTACCGCGGACCGCTGATCGAGGCGATCATCCAGGAGGCCGAGGACGACTCCCTGATGGACCGCTACCTCAGCGGTGAGGAGCTCGACACCGAGTACCTGCTCGACGACCTGATGAAGGCCGTCGCCACCGCGAACCTCTTCCCGGTCGTGCCCGTCGCCGCCAACACCGGGGTCGGCGTCGAGGAGCTCCTGCGGCTGGTCGCGCACGGGTTCCCGACCCCGTCCCTGCACCCGAACCCGCCGGTCACCACGCCGGCAGGTGTCGCGGAGCCGTCCCCCGCGACCGACCCGGGCGCGCCGCTGGTCGCCCAGGTGATCCGCACCACGACCGATCCGTTTGCCGGCCGACTGTCCATGGTCCGGATCTACTCCGGCACCCTGCGCACCGACGACGTGGTGCACGTTGCCCGGCACCGCGCCCAGGCCGACGACGCCCACCCCGACCATGACAGCGAGGAGCGGATCGGCCTGATCCAGGCCGCCGTCGGCACCGAGCTCCAGCCGCGCAGCTCCGCGATCGCCGGCGAGATCGTGATGTTGCCGAAGCTGACCACCGCCGAGACCGGCGACACCCTCTCGTCCAAGGAACACCCGCTGCTGGTCGAGCCGTGGGCGCTGCCGGAGCCGCTGCTGCCGCTGGCGATCAGGGCCGCGACCCGCAACGACGAGGACAAGCTGGCCGGCGCGCTGCAGCGCCTCGCCGTCGAGGACAGCACCGTCCGGCTCGACCGTGGCGGCAACGACCAGCTGGTGCTGTGGACGACCGGCCAGGCGCACGCCGACCTGCTGCTGTCGCGGCTCTCCGAACGCTACGGCGTGAAGGTCGAGCAGGAGGAGCTGAAGATCCCGCTGCGGGAGACGTTCATCGCGAAGACCACCGCTATGGGCCGCCACGTGAAGCAGTCCGGCGGCCACGGCCAGTACGCGGTCTGCAACATCGAGGTGGAGCCGCTGGAGCGCGGCGCCGGCTTCGAGTTCGTGGACAAGGTCGTCGGCGGCGCGGTGCCGCGCCAGTTCATCCCCAGCGTGGAGAAGGGGGTCCGCAACCAGCTGGAGAAGGGCGTGTTCGCCGGCTACCCGATGGTGGACGTCCGCGTGACGCTGTTCGACGGCAAGGCCCACTCGGTGGACTCCTCCGACATGGCGTTCCAGCTCGCCGGCTCGCTGGCGATCAAGGAGGCGGCGACGCCCAAGACCGTGGCGCTGCTCGAACCGCTCGACCGGGTCACGGTGGTCGTCGGCGAGGAGTACCTCGGCGCGGTGATGACCGACCTCACCGGACGCCGCGGCCAGCTGCTCGGCACGGACGCCGAGGGCCACAAGGCGATCATCCGGGCACTCGTGCCGCAGACCGAGCTGGCCCGGTACGCGATCGACCTGCGCGGCATCGCGCACGGGTCGGGCACGTTCACCCGGGAGTTCCACGGCTACGAGCTGCTGCCGGTCAACCTGATGGAGAAGTACGCGAAGACGAGCTGACTCCCGGGTCAGTTGACCGGCTTGATCGGGTCGGCCAGGTCGAGCGACCACACCGCGACGCCCGCCAGTCGGTGGTCCCTGGCGAGGCGGACGCGGGCGTCCAGCGAGCGCGCGTCCGACCACCACAGCACCTCGCCGTGCGGCAGGGTGGCCGTCCACTCCCCCGCGTCCTCGCGCCAGGTGGCTGTGCGCCCGGCCCTCTCCACGATCGAGCGGGCCGCCGCGACCGACACTTCGCCGGCGCCGTGGGGGCCGTGCCAGCGGTAGCCGTACCCGGCCACCCCGAGCACGACCTGCCCGGGCGGGACGTCCGCCAGCAGCACCGTGAGCGCCTGCTCCGACCAGTCCAGCGCGCCGACCGGCCCCGGGTCGTTCGGCGCCCACGGGCCGTGCTGGTCGTAGGCCATCAGCACCAGGTGGTCGAGTTCCGCGGCGAGAGTGGGGAGGTCGTAGCCCCAGGCCGCATACCCCTTCGCCGTGGTGGACGCCATCAGGGCGATGTCGAGGCGGACGTCAGGCCCCAGCGCCGCGCGCAGCTCGCGGCAGAACGCCGTCAGGGCGTCGGTGTCCGACCGGTTGAGCGACTCGAGGTCGACCATGATCGAGTCCCAACCACCGCCGGTCACGGCTGCGGCGAGATCCGCGACGACCGCCGCACGCCGCGCTGGTGAACCCAGCATCCGGCGCGCCAGCGGCTCGCTGAAGTCGCCGATCCGTTCGTCGTAGTTGCTCACCAGCAACTGGGCGGTCAGCCCGTGGGCGTGGGCGCGGTCACGGCGCTTGTCGAGCGCGGCGGTCACGGGCGTCACCCCCGCGCCGTCCGGGGTGAGCAGGACGCCGTCGACGCCGATCACGTCGAGCGCTTCGGCGTCGCGGTCGACCAGCCCTGCCGGCGCCCACTCCGGTTCGAAGCCGGTGACCTCGAGGCGCGGCGGCGCGGCCGAGGTCTCGCTCGCCGTGCTCACTGCCGGGGCGTCCGGCGGGAGGTGGGTCGTGGTCCCGGAAGGAGCGGGCGCGCAGCCACCCAGGACCAGGCCGAGGCCGAGGGTCATCGCGTACAGCACTCTGGTCGCGCGCCGGGGGATGGACATCCCCGATGGTCTACCCACGGTTCGGGCTCTGCGCAAGCCCCACCGCTCGGCGGGCGTGGCGACGCCGGCACCCTCAGGGAAGGATCCCGACCGGGAAACACCCGAGTGGGCGGCCGGGCGTCCCGGTCGGTGAGATCCTCGGCCCGGACGGGAATCCCCCGGCTCATCGGCCGGTTGTGCTGCAGGTGAACATCGAGATCTGGTCGGACGTCGCCTGCCCGTGGTGCTACATCGGGCTCCATCGGTTCGAGGCCGCGCTGGCGTCCTTCGAGCATCGCGACGACGTGACCGTGCGGCTGCGTTCGTTCCAGCTCGACCCCACCCTGCCGGAGTCGTTCGCGGGCAGCGAGATCGATTATCTGGCCGCAACCAAGGGACTCGATCGGGCCACCGTGGTCGCGATGACCGAGCGCGTCGCGGCGGTCGGCGCCGCCGACGGCCTGCCGTTCGACTTCGCGCAGCTGGTGGTCGCCAACTCCCGCCGCGCCCACCGCCTGCTGCACCTCGCCCAGCACCGGGACGCCTCCGGCGACCTGGCCCGGGACCTCAAGCAGGCCCTGCTCACCGCGCACTTCGCCGAGGGCCGCTCGATCTGGGACGCCGACACCCTGGT
>PHEV01000068.1 GCA_002843035.1 Actinobacteria bacterium HGW-Actinobacteria-5
AGTCGCCGGACACGCGGGCCTGCTCCGCGAGCCCGCCGTTACGGGTCTCCGACAGCCCGGTCCCGTTCAGCACCACGACGTCGCCGGGACGCCAGCGGGCGTCCTCCGATGCGGCGACCGTGCCGACCAGGTCGATCCCCGCGACCAGCGGCGGCGTCCGAACAACGCCAGGACGCCCGGTCAGCGCCAGCGCGTCCTTGTAGTTGAGGTCCGACCACGCGACGTCGACCAGTACCGGACCGTCGGAGGCCGGCGGTGCTCCCACCTCCTCCAGCACTGCGGTGTTCACCGGTTCCCCGGCGGCAGCGGATTCGGACTTCTTGATCAGGATGGCTCTGGGCATGCCCCCATCCTCCGCCGCAGTCCCGGGTTTCCGGAAAGGCGGGGCGCCCCGGAGCCCTGGGGCACCGGAGTTCAGGCCCGCGCGGAGGCCACGGCGTCGGGCCCCGCCGTTCGAGGCTGCCGCGGCGGGCTCGGGATCGG
Organism: Actinobacteria bacterium HGW-Actinobacteria-5; assembly: GCA_002843035.1. Classification (GTDB taxonomy): domain Bacteria; phylum Actinomycetota; class Actinomycetes; order Propionibacteriales; family Propionibacteriaceae; genus Propionicimonas. Next base: position 484 of record PHEV01000068.1, read on the forward strand.
GAGCGGAATCGACGGCTGCTCCTGCCGGAACGGGCCCACGATCGGCCGCGGCGTGGGCGTGTGCGTGGTGAGCGGGGACCGCGGCGGCTGTGCCTTCGCCGGCGTGGTCCGGCGCGGGGAACTCGTCGTGTGCGTCCTCGGAGCGGGCTCCGGCGTGGTCTTGCGGGGATTCGGGGTGGGGACCGGTTCGGGTTCGGGCACCTGCGGATCCGGCGGGGGCGGCGCGGCTGTGGTCGGTACCGGCGGGGGTGAGATCGCGGCGTCCGCCACGGTGGCCGGTGCGACCCGGGCGTCCTGCGCCAACCCGATGGCGGTCGCCACCGCGACCAGGGCGGTCGCGGCCACGGTGAGGCCCGCCACCTTGGCCGGTTGGGTGCTCAGGTTGCCGAGGCGGGCGCGCACACCGTCGATCGCCCGGGTGAGCCAGGCGCCGAGGCGGCCGATGACCGGGATCGTGGCCGGCTGGAGGCCGCTCAGCGCGGCGCCGCCCGTCGCGCCGAGGGCGGCCCTTGCTGCGAGCAGCGTCGCCCCCGTGCCGACGAACGCCGTGGATGCCTTGAGCGCGTCCGCGATGAACGCCAGCCGGGTCCGCGTGGTCGCGCAGCGCGAGCACTCCTCGAGGTGCTCGTCGACCCGCTGTCGCGGGCCTGAAGCCAGCTTGCCGCGGGAGTACGCGCCGAGACGATCGAGGACCCACTGGCACTCGGGGTCCTCGCCGCGGCGCCGCACGTGGGCCTGCAGCCAGGCGGTCCGCAGGCCCTCCCTTGCGCGCAGGCAGAGCGCCGACGCTGCGTTCGGCGTCAGGCCGGCCGTCCGGGCGAACTCCGCGAGCGACTGGCCCTCGACCTGGGTCATCCACAGGGCCTCCTGCCAGCGCCGGGGGAGGCGGGAGAAGGCGGCGTCGATGGTCGCGACCTCGGCGATCGCCGTGCTGGTGAGGTCCGGCTCGGAGACCAGCTCGCCGAGCCGGGCGGGGTCGACGGCGAACTCGCGGTTGCCGCGCCGCCAGTTCAGGGCGACGTTGCGGACGGCCGTGGCCAGGTAGGGCCGGAAGGCGCGATCAGGCCCCCCGCCGTGACAGATCGCCGTCCACACCCTGGCGAAGGCCTCCGCGGCGACGTCCTGCGGATCGAAGTCGGAACTGGTGCGGGCTGCGATCCTCACCGCGGTGTCGTAGTGGCGCCGAAACAGTTCGGCGAAGGCCGTCTGGTCGCCGTCGCGGCTCAGGTCGAGCAGGGTCGCCTCGTCGAGCTCGCTGGGGAGGATCGGTGCGGAGGCGCCGCTGGGAGCCTCGGCCGCCGGTGTCATGTCGTGGGTGTCCTGGGTGTTCGATGAGTTCTGTTGGTCCGATGAGATTACGACACGCTCGCTTCCCCCGTGGGTTCCCTTCCGGGCTACCTGGTGCCGGGCGGCGGGGGCCGGTCTCCGCCAAGAGGGATCCCCCTCCGCCCGGCGAGCGCGGCCGGTGTCCCCTCCTGGATGGCGCGCGCTCCTTCTGAAGACACCGGAGGGCGGCGGATCTGACGCGAGTCGGAGAATCTCTCCAGCCGATAGGCTGCGGGCTGTGGAGGACCCGAAACGCCAGGCATGGATGTACCTGATCGCCGGAGTGGCGGCGATCATCGCCGCGATCTACTTCATCTCCACTGCTTCGAGCGGCGCGGGTGACTCCTTCGGGATCCTCGACTACGCCATCCTCGGCATGGGTATCGTCGCCGTCTACCGGGGCGTGAAGGGATTCCTCGACATGCGGCGCGGGAGCGCGGCGTCGGGCGAGGGGCCGAAGCGGATCACCAGGCCGGGCGGCCGGTCGTCCGACGACACGGACGAGGGCGGCGGGCCCGGCGACTCCTGAGTCGCCGGTGGAGTGGCTACGGTGCCAGGAGTGTCGGCACTGACCCGAGCAGCGCAATGCCGAGGAGCGTGACCACCAGCAGGGCGAGCGCGAGCCCCGGGAGTACCCGGGTGCTCTGTCGACGCGTCGTTCGGACGGACGCCGATGGCGTCCCGGATGGTGTGGATCGGGGCGCCGGCAGGGGTGCGGAGATCATCCCCCGGCAGTGCGGGAACCGCGTGCAGCCCCAGAACCAGGTGCCGGACTGCCCGGCCGCCCCCGCGGGGCGCTGTTCCATCGGCGCGTCGCACAGCGGGCACGGCTGAACCCGGTTCGTCGGGTTCCTCGCCGCGGCTACGCGACGAAGCACCGACACGGCCACGGCTACCACGACCGTCGGCCCATTGCTCGGGGGGTGTTCATGTCATCCGAAGGCTAGCGGCCGTTCACACGGCGCCGCAGTCCCCCAAAAGGGGTCTTTTCTCAGGTTTCTCTCAGCGTTCTTCGGCTCTGCTGAGCGTGCGCAGGCATGTATTTGGAATGACCGGTCAGTTCAACTAGTCTGGAGGTGACGAGAAGGAGCACGACCTGTGAGCACCACCCTCACCCGTTCCGGGAAAGACATCACCGGAGCCGAGCCGGAGTCATCCACGAACAGCGCGGCGGACGGCTCGCCTGAACCGGTCATCCGCGCATCCGCCCTGCAGCTGGACGGCAGGCGCGGACGGATCTTCGGGCCGGTCGACCTCGACATCGCGCCCGGCAGCCTGACCCTGGTCACGGGCCGGTCGGGCAGCGGCAAGACCTCCCTCCTGCTCACCCTGGTCGGGCGGCTGCGGCCCAACCGCGGCTCCGACTTGACCGTGCTCGGGCGACGGCTCCCCGCGCGGGCGGCCGGCGTGCAGCGGCGCAGTGCTGCGGTGGGCGTCCACGGCCTCGACGACCTGGATGAGGAGGTGACCGTCGCCGCCACCATCCGCGAGCGCGAGGCCTGGCTGGCACCGTGGTACCGGATCGTCCGCACTCCGGACCAGTCCCGGGTCGACGAGGTCTGCGCCGGGGTGTTCGGACGCAACCCCACCCCGGGCGCCCGGCAACTCGTCCACGAGCTCGACGAGGCGGCCAACCTGCAATTGCGGCTGGCTCTCGCCCTGCTCGGCGACCCTCTGCTGGTCGTGGTCGACGACATCGACGCCCTGCACGACACGGAGAGCCGCCGGCTGGTCTGGGAGTCGCTGCGGGCGCTGACCCGCCGGGGTGTGACGGTCGTCGCCGCCGCAGCCACGGCCGGCGAACTCTCCCGGCTCGGCTGGGACACCCTGCCGAACCACGTCCCGCTGCCTGGCCGATAAGGGGACGGTTCTCCTTTTCGGCCACGCCGCGCTGGCTGGCCGAAAAGGAGAACCGTCCCCTTATCGGCCACACGGGCCGGACCCACCTACTCACGAAGCCAAGAAGAAGACGATGTTTGCCTGGACCTCCCACGGAACCGAACTGAAGCGGTTCACCCGCCAGCCGATCACCCGCGCAGCGATCGCGGTGATGCTGCTGATCCCCCTCCTCTACGGCGCCATGTACGTGTGGGCCTTCTGGGACCCGACCACCCGCATGGACGAGCTGCCGGTCGCGCTGGTGAACGCCGACCTGCCCGCGAAGGACGACGACGGCACGCTGCAGCACTACGGCCAGGACGTGGTCGACCAGTTGCTCGACGACGGCTCGGTGGGCTGGACGGTGCTGGACGCCGACACCGCGGCCGCAGGCGTCGAGGCCGGGACCTACTACTTCGCGGTCACCATCCCGCCGGGCTTCACCACCGATGTGCTCTCCCTCGGCAAGGACGACCCGACCGCGGCCCGGATCATGGTCAGCTACGACGACAGCAACTCCTTCCTCGCCTCCACCCTCGGCCGCACCGCGATGCTGGAGGTCCGGGACGCCGTGAACAAGAAGGTCGGCAAAGAAGCGGTGGACACCCTCCTGGTCGGCGTGGGGGACGCACGGGACGGCTTCGCCAAGGCCTCCGACGGCGCCTTCGAGCTGGCGGACGGGCTGCGCGATGCAGCCGACGGCGCCGACCGGCTGAACGTCGGCGCACAGCAGCTTGCCGACGGCGCGGCGAAGCTGGCCGACGGCACCGGCGACCTGGCCACGGGCGGCAGCACCCTTCGCGACAAGCTGAAGGAGTACGTCGCGGGCGTGACGAAGGCGGGTGCGGGCGCGGATCAGCTCTCCGCGGGCGCCGCGAACCTGACCGCACTGCAGAACGGCCTCGCGCAGGCCGCGGACCCCGCGACCGGCGCGCCGGCCCTCGCCGCAGGCGTCAAGCAGCTGGCGTCCGGGGTGAGCACGCTGGCCGACGGCGCCACCAGCTACGCCCAGGGAGCGACCGGTTACGCGACCGGCGCGGGCACCTGGGCGGCGGGAGCGAAACAGTGGCTGGCCGGGGCCTCGGCGGCGACGGCGAGTGACGGCCAGCTCGCTGTGGGCACGAAGCAGCTCGCCTCCGGAGCGTCCGGCCTCGCCGACGCCACCGGGTCCGGCTCGCAGCTCGGCCAGGGCGCGGCGTCGGTCGCGAAGGGTGCCAGCGACCTCGCCGACGGTCTCGACGGCATCGACGGCCTGCTCGCCAAGGCGCAGTCGGCGCTCGCCGACGGCGATGCTGACACCGCGTCCGCCTACCTCGCCGCCGCCCGGCAGGCGACCGGCTCCGCGCACTCCGGGGCGACCGGCCTCGCTTCCGGTGCCGCGCAGGTGAAGGGCGGCATCGCCGAGGTGCACTCCGGGGCGGCGGACCTCTCCGACGGCGCGTCCGCGCTGCAGGAAGGCTGGAGCGGCGTCCATGCCGTCCTCGGATCCGACGGCCAGCTCGGGGCCGGGCTGGACGCGCTGACGGCGTCCCAGCAGCAGCTCGTCACCGGCGCCGCGGGCCTCACCACCGGCGCCGCGCAGCTCGCCGACCCCGCGACGCTGGCCCAGGTGCAGCAGCTGAGTGCCGGGGCGGACCAACTCGCCGGCGCGCTCACCACGATGAGCGCGGGGGCCTCCGACCCCTCGAGCGGCATCCCTGCCCTGCAGTCCGGCCTGCGGCAGCTCGTCTCCGGCTTCGACAACGCCGATCCCGAGCAGGGGCTGATCAGCGGGGCGAAGGCACTGCACAGCGGCGCGTCCGACCTCGCGGACGGCCTCCGGCAGGCCGACGCCGGCGCGACGAAACTCGACGCGGGCAGCAGCGAGATCGCCGCGAACACCCCCGACCTGGCCTCGGGCCTCGTGGACGCGAAGTCCGGTGCCACGAAGCTCGGCACCAAGCTGGACGACGGTGCGCAGGACATCCCCGACGACAGCGCGACGCTCCGGGACCAGCGGGCGGAAGCCGTCTCCAGCCCGGTGGAACTGTCGAACAGCCACGTCTGGGAGGCGGACTCCTGGGGCGAGGGCTTCGCGCCGTTCTTCATCTCGCTGGCGCTGTGGGTGGGCGCCCTGATCACCTGGCTGTTGCTGCGTCCCCTGCAGACCAGGGCGCTGATGACCTCGGTGAACGGCTTCCGGATGGCGTGGGGCTCGCTGAACTCCGCACTGCTGCTCTCGCTCGGCCAGGTGGTGATCATGCTGTCGGTGATGCACTTCGCGGTCGGGCTCGACCCGCAGAACGTGGTCGCCACCCTCGCGTTCACGATGCTGGCCGCGGCCGCGTTCTTCGCCCTGCAGCAGTTCTTCCAGGTGACCCTCGGGTCGGCGGTCGGCAAGGTGGTGATCATCGTCTTGCTGATGGTGCAACTCGCCTCCGCCGGCGGCACCTACCCGATCCAGACCACGCCGTCCTTCCTGCAGGCGATCAGCCCGTACATGCCGATGACCTACGTGGTGAACGGGCTGAGGGAGGCCATCACCGGCGGCATCGAGACCCGGTTCTGGACCAGCGTCGCCGTGCTGGCCGCTATCTTCGTGGTGTCGCTCGCAGCCACCTCGATCGCTTCCGCACGCAAGCGGATGTGGACGATGTCCCGGCTGCACCCGGCGCTGAGCATCTAGGAGGTCGCTGATGAGTGCGTCGGCACAACCGAAGCAGGACGGACGGGTCGCCCGCCGGACGGGCACCCGCGAAGCGATCATGGACGCCGCCACCGAGCTGTTCGCCGCGCGGGGAGTGACGTCCACCTCGATCGACGACATCGCGGCCGCAGTCGGGATCGCGAAGGGTTCGATCTACTACAACTTCGAGTCCAAGGCCGGCCTGGTCGAGGAGATCATGGCTCGCAACAGCGAGCTGATGGCTGCCGCGCTGCGGTCGGCGACCCGGGGCCGGACCGGCCCCGACCTGCGCGACGAGGTGGTTCGCGCCCTGCTCCGGCTCGTCCAGGAGCACGCCGCGGCGGCCCAGGTGATGGTCACCGAACTGTTCCGCACCGAGAGGTCCTGGCGTGAGGCCATCGCACGCTGGCGCGGCCTGGCGCTCTCGCCCCTGATCGACGACCTCAGGGCGTCCGGGGCCGAAGGGGTGGTCGCTGACGTGCAGGCGGCAGCAATCGTCGGCGCCACCTTGATGGCCGGCCTGGAGTGGCTCGTCTTCCACCCCGAGCGCAGCTACGACCAGGTGATCGCCGCGGTGCTGGGTACGCTCGCCCGCTGACCCCCGCCGGGACCCCGGGGGGATCAGCGCATCGGCGGCTGCGGCTGGGCCTGCTGCGCGACCACCCCGGCGGACTGCTTGGTCGCGCCCGGCTGGCCGCCGGCGATCGGCTCGACCACCACGGCGGTGCCGTACGCGCAGACCTCGGAGAACGCCTGCGCGATGTCTCCGGTGTCGAAACGCATCGCGACGATGGCGTTCGCGCCGCGCGAGGTCGCGTCCTGCCACATCCGCTGCATGACCTGCTGGCGGCTGTCGTAGACGAGCTTGGTGTATTCATCGACTTCGCCACCGCCGATCGAGCGGAAGCTGGCAACGATGTTGGCGCCGATATTCGCGGCGCGCACGGTCATGCCCATGACCTCGCCGAGCACGGCCTCGATGCGGTAACCCGGAATGTCGTTGGAGGTGACGATCAGCATGCCGCGATTCTAGGGCCGGGGCGCCCGCTCGCGTCCAGCGCCCGGGAGGCCGGCGGCGGAGCCGGGGACCGGGCCGGAACCCGGCGTCGCATCGCGGCATTACCGCGCGCCGGCGACCCGGGAACTCCGGGTCGCATTAACCGGCGCCGGACTATTCGATATTGCGCGGCACCGGCCGTGATCGCCAGCAGGTCGTTAATCAACAATTCGGGACGACCGAATGCCCATTGTTGCGGATGCGCAGCGGTGCGCTGGTGCGGGCGGCCGGCATGCGACATCGCTGGCGCGCTCCGGCGCCCGGGCGCGCGTCAGCTGCGCTTGTAGGCGTCGCGCAAGTTGTCGTCCGAGTGCTGCCGGAGCTGGACGAAGACGCCCAGTCCCGCCACCACGACGAAGGCAGCCGACCACGCGGCGTGCCTGATCAGGTCGAACTGCCACGCGCTCTGGCTGATCCAGTCGAGCCGTCCGCCGAGGAGTTGCTGAAGGCCGTCGATGACCGCCCCCGCGCCCACGAGGGAGGTCATGACGATCAGCAGGAGCCGGGGCAGGTTGAGCGTCCAGCCCACCATCACGAGGCCTGCCGCGACCACGAGGCCGGTGGCGAAAGCGATCCAGCCGGGCATGTGGGCGGCGCTCGAAACGATCTGGCCGAGGCCCCAGCCGACCGTGCCCATCGAGATCAGCACGCCGACCGTGTAGAACGCGAACGACAGCCAGGCCCCGAGCAGCGCGACCACGATGGCGGTCGCCCACCAGGGCACAACGTTCATGAGCCCGCCGGGGATCCACACGAGCAACAGGGAGTGCAGCATGATCCCGCCGACGAACCCCACGAGTGCGCCCCACAGCGCCAGGACCACCCGGGCCGCCGAGTAGCCGATGAAACAGAAGATGAGACCGAGGCCTATTTGGGCCAACGCCATCCAGACCTGGTCCAATGCCGGAACCATGGGGCGAGGGTACCCGGCATCGTCCCGGAATCCTATCCATTCGGGAAACTTCCCCGGGCGGGAGTAGGTAATCGGTCGAGAAACGAGCGATATCCGCGATTCCTGTCCCCCTTTTGGGGGATGGCCGGACGCCCCGTCGCGGCCCTCGTCGTCCGGTGCGGGAGGGATCCCCCGCCGCCGCCGTTCGGCACAGCGACGGGGGTACGTCAACCTGCTGCTGCGGGACGAGACCCGGACCGGAGGCCCGCGTGGCGCGGGTAACAATGGGCGTATGGCCCAGATCGAATCCGCTGCCATCTACCTCCGCCTGGCCCAGCTCGGGCTGCCGATGCCGGCCGACGTCCAGGACTCGGCCACGGCGAAACTGGTCGCGCCGATCCTCGCGCGCCAGCGCGAGCTCAGCCGTCGCCTTGCTGATCGCCTGTGCGCGGCCGACAGCCGGATCCAGAACTGGCTGGACGACTACCTCGCCGACACCGGCGTCGCGCCGAAGCTGCCCCGCCGGACCTTCGTGCTGGACGAGCCGGGGCTGGCCAGGACACTCTCGCTGCCGCAGGGCTCCGACGAGTTCACCTCGCCGCTGCTGAGCAGCTACCGGCTCGCCAACGGCGTCCTGCACAACCCCGCCAATGACCGCCGCACCACCGCGGGCGTGTTCCACATCGCCGAGGGCGGGCTGCCCATCCCCGACGACAAGATCGCGGTGCCGAAGGCCGTCTTCGCCCGGCTGCTCGAGCTGGCGTTCCGCCCGCCGGAGGTCGACCTCGTGCTGCCGTACACGGCGAACCAGCCGGAGCCGGCGGCCTGCTTCGTCTCGCTGCAGCTGCGTCCGCTGGTCGCGCCCGCCGTGCCCGGCTGGGTGCGCGAGAAGCGGATGGAGACCCGGTTCATCGTGCCCGGCGGCCTGGTCGCGAACCTCGACTTCGTGGAGGGCATCTTCGGCAACGGCGGCGACCCGTACCTGCCGGAGAACGACGCGTCGCTCGCCCCGGAGACCTGGACGGGCCACACCGGAGCGATCGTCCTGGCACCGCACCTGACGAAGGTGACCAAGAAGTCGCTCGGCCTGCCCCACGTCAGCACGGCCAGTGAGCGCCAGAAGCGGGACGGCATGTGCTGGGAGCACGAGGACGAGTGCTACAACGCCGGCCAGGCGTTCAAGGCCTGCGCCCGGGACGAGCGCGGCGTGATCGTCACGGTGATCGCCGACAACTACTTCGGCTACTGCAAGAAGGAGGTGAAGACCCAGATCTCCTACTCGGCGAACCTGTTCGGCAACGCGGAGGAGGAGCACGCCGGCGGCGCCCTGGTCTTCCCCAGCTACAACCTCGGCCAGGAGTACACGGTCAGCGCGCGCAGTGGGGAGTCCTACGCCCTCTCCGACGTGCTCGACCGCGACCCCGACCGGTTCCGCCTCCAGCCGGAGGGTCACGCGGTCGACGCCGAGCAGCCGCACATCGTGCTGGTGCCGATGGAGTCGAACTTCTCGCTGCGCACGGGCCGGGTCAGCTGGACGAACCCGAACGGCGCCGAGGCGTCCATCCCGCTCCGGGCCGACACGTACTACCTGACCCCGGACGGCTACCAGGTGCGGATGCTGCAGCAGCCGGCCGACCGCACCCAGTGGAGCCTGCGCGGCACGGTGCCGATGGCCACCAGCTGCCACAAGCCCGCCACGGTCTCCGGCGGCGGCAAGTCGGAGATCTCCAAGGCGATCACGGACGCGTTCATCTTCGGCAACGCGTACTCGCCCGACTACGACGCCGACATGGATGCCGTGGCCGCGATCCTCGAGCGCGACTTCTGCGACCGCTTCGCCGACCCGGCGCTGTGCACCGACCGCCGCAGCCTGCTGGCCAGCGACCGCTCGATCGGCAGCGTGATCAAGCTGCTCACCCCGGGCGCGGAGTACACGCCCGCGTACAACGAGTGGCTGGAGTCGATCCCCCAGCACGTTCGTGAGCTCGTCTACGTCGTGAAGCGGTTCTACCGTCCCGAGTGGGGCACCGACTGGCGCAGCCACTTCACCGTGGGCATCATCAACGGCCGCCGCGGGATCAACCTGCGCCTGGACGGCGACAAGATCATGGTGAACATGCTGCGGGTCGGCTTCGACACCGACGGTTCGTGGCGGCTGTTCGGGCTGCGGCACGACTTCAGCCCGGCCGTGAAGGTACAGACCGAGGACGACATCACCGCGTCCACCGTGGTCAGCGGGCACATGCTGGGCCTGGACCCGTACCGCTCCTACAAGCTGGTCGAGAACTGCGAGGAGCTGCTGTTCCAGCGTCCCGACGACGCCATCCACCGTGGCTACGACAAGCAGGCCGAGCTCGACATCGCCTCGCCCGGCACCTTCTTGTCGAACTTCGCCCCGCTCACCCACGCCGACGCGGTTGCGATGCGCGACGACGCGGTGGCGTTCAGCCAGTTCACCGCGCCGATGCGCCAGCTGATCAGCGCGGTGGCCGACTCCGCCCCGGACGCGTCGCCGAGGTTCTTCGTCTCCTCGGCGAACCCGCGGCTGGTGGGCGGAAAGCCGAGCAAGAACCCGCGCTACCTGCAGAAGCGTCCCGACCGGACCAACGCGGACGCGACCGCGGTCGCCGACCTGGCGTCCCACCTGGTCCGGAAGCTGCCCTCCCACCAGCCGCTGCCGCTGCCGGTGGACGTGGTCGCGGCCGGACGCCGGAACAACCCGCCCGACGGTGCGGTGCCGCCGCTGTGCTCGTACAACCCGCTGCACTACATGGAGTTGCCCGAGCTGTTCGCCGAGTTCATCTCCTCGATGACCGGCAAGTCGCCGTCCACCACCGGCGCGGGTTCCGAGGGGGCGATGACGAAGGGCCCGTTCAACGCGATGCCGGCCATCCTCGACCTGAACGCAGCGTTCCTGTCGTTCGCGCTCACCGGCTACGACGGCTGGGTCTCCTGCGCCGGGTTCGTAGGTCCGCGGGTGCGGGTCGACCACGACATCTCGATGCTGGTGCCCGAGGTGTTCAGCCGGATGACCCCCGAGGAGCGGAAGGCGGCCAACCTGGTCGCAGAGGGCGCGCTGGAGAAGATCGAGGACTTCGAGTTCGACGGACGCACGGTGCTGGCCAGCCGGCTGGGCTACCGGATGACCCAGGCGTTCGCCCGGAAGTACTTCGGCCGGATCTTCCTGCACCCCCACGCCGTGTTCACCGAGGCGATGCTGCGTCCCGAGCTGCAGGGCGAGGCGATCTTCGCCGAGTCCGTCGACACCATCGTGGCCACCCACGAGCGGGTCGCGAAGGCGTACTTCGACGACGGCACGATCGAGTTGGCGATCCCGCCGCTGCGGGCGTTGCTGGAGATCATGGCCCACGGCCACTCGGCCGAGGGCTGGACGCTGGAGACCCCCGAGTTTCGTGAGCTGTTCACCCGGGAAGCCGTCGTCGGTGCCGACTGGTACGTCGCTCGCCTCGACGCCAAGCAGCAGGCTGCCGCCGCCCGTGCGGACGCCGGCCTGAAGGCGTTGCAGAAGTTCATCTCGACCCCGGGCAACGAGGAACCGTCGCAGCGCCTCGACGTGCCGAAGCGGATCGAGGCCGCCCAGGCCGAGTACAACAAGTTCAGTAGCGCCGAATATCGGGCGGGCATCGTCGGGACCGTCGGACGCCAGCCCTTGTGACGGACCACAATGGCCCAATGAGCTGGGCAACACTGGACGGCAACGAGGCGGCGGCGCGGGTCGCGCATGCGCTCAGCGAGGTGATCGCGATCTACCCGATCACCCCATCCTCCGCGATGGGGGAGTCGGCGGACGCGTGGTCGGCCGACGGCCGGACGAACCTGTGGGGCGCGGTGCCCGAGGTGGTGGAGCTGCAGTCGGAGGCAGGGGCGGCCGGGGCACTCCACGGCGCGGTGACCAAGGGCACGCTGGGGACGACGTTCACCGCGTCCCAGGGCCTGCTGCTGATGCTGCCGAACATGTACAAGATCGCCGGTGAGCTCACCTCCGCGGTGATCCACGTCGCAGCCCGGACCGTCGCCACCCACGCGCTGAGCATCTTCGGCGACCACTCCGACGTGATGGCCGCCCGCTCCACCGGCTGGGCGATGCTGTGCGCGTCCAGCGTGCAGGAGGCCCACGACTTCGCGCTGGTCGCGCACGCGGCCAGCCTGCGCACCCGGGTGCCTTTCGTCCACTTCTTCGACGGCTTCCGCACCAGCCACGAGGTGAATACGATCCAGTTGCTGGCCGAGGCGGACCTGCGCGCCCTGGTGCGCGAGGAGGACGTGCTGGCGCACCGCGAGCGCGGGCTCACCCCGGACGCGCCCGTGCTGCGGGGCACGGCGGCGAACCCGGACACCTGGTTCCAGGCTGCCGAGGCCGCCAACCCGTTCCACTTCGCCGTCCCCACCGTGGTCGAGGAGGTGTTCGAAGAGCTCGCCGGGCGCACCGGCCGGCGATACTCCCTGGTCGACTACCACGGCGCGCCCGACGCCGAGCGGGTGGTGGTCGTGATGGGGTCGGCCGCCGGCTGCCTTGCCGAGACGGTCGACGAGCTGGTGCGCCGCGGCGAGAAGGTCGGCCTGCTCACGGTCCGGCTGTACCGGCCGTTCCCGGTCGAGGCGTTCCTCGCCGCCCTTCCGGCCACGGTCGCCTCGATCGCCGTGCTCGACCGGACCAGGGAGATCGGCGCCCCGGCAGAGCCGCTGCACGCGGACGTCCTGGTCGCGCTGGCGGGCGCGACCCGGCGTCCCCGCGTGATCGGCGGACGCTACGGGCTGTCCTCGAAGGAGTTCACCCCACAGATGGCGAAGGCCGTCTTCGACGAGCTGGCCACGCCGTCGCCGAAGCCGCGGTTCACGGTCGGCATCACCGACGACGTCACCCACCTCTCGCTCTCCCCGGACGCGGAGTTCCGCCCGCCGGCCGAGCAGGCGTCCGCGGTGTTCTTCGGCCTCGGCTCGGACGGGACGGTCGGGGCGGCGAAGAACTCGGTGAAGATCCTCGGGGCGCAGCCCGACGTGCACGCGCAGGGCTACTTCGTCTACGACTCCCGCAAGTCGGGCGCGGTCACGGTGTCGCACCTGCGGTTCGGCCGCACCCCGATCCGCTCCACCTACCTGGTGGACGCGGCCGACTTCGTGGCCGTCCACCAGTTCGAGCTGCTCTCCTCGATGAAGACCGTCGACGTGGCCAAGCCGGGCGGAACCCTGCTGCTGAACTCCCCGTGGGGCGAGGACACCTGGGACCACCTGCCGGTCGAGGTGCAGGCCGAGATCGCGGCCAAGCGGCTGCGCACCTGGGTGATCGACGCGGAGGCGGTTGCGCGGTCCGCGGGGCTGGGCAAGCGGATCAACACCGTGATGCAGCCCTGCTTCTTCTACCTGTCCGGGGCACTGCCGGCCGACGAGGCGATCGCAGCGATCAAGGCCTCGATCGAGAAGACCTACGGGCGGCGCGGGCGCACCGTCGTGGAGCGCAACTACGCCGCGGTGGACGCAGCCATCGCGGCGCTGCACCCGCTGCCGGCGGGGCTGCGTCCGTCCAGCCACGGGCATCGGCTGCCGCCGCTGCCCGAGCCGGCCGGCGACTTCGTGCGCCGGGTCACCGGCGCGATGCTGCATGGCCAGGGCGACCTGTTGCCGGTGAGCGCGCTCCCGGTGGACGGTGCGTGGCCCACCGGCACGGCGCAGTGGGAGAAGCGCGGCCTGGCTGCCGAGCTGCCGATCTGGGATCCGTCGCTGTGTATCGACTGCGGCAAGTGCGCGGTGGTCTGTCCGCACAGCGCGATCCGGATCAAGCTGGCTCGCCCGAAGGATCTCGCCGGCGCGCCGGAGGGATTCAAGGACAAGGAGTACAAGGACCGTGCGCTCCCGGGCCGGCGGCTGATCGTCCAGGTCGCCCCGGACGACTGCACCGGCTGCGGGATCTGCTCCGACATCTGCCCGGCGCGCTCGAAGAGCGAACTCAAGCACAAGTCGCTGGACATGGAGCCGGCCCGCGAGCACCGGGACGCCGAGCGGGAGCGGTTCAACTTCTTCCTCGGCCTGCCCGAGACCGACCGGACCCAGGTACGCCTCGACCAGGTGAAGGGCGTGGCCCAGCTGCAGCCGCTGTTCGAGTTCTCCCTGGCCTGCTCTGGCTGCGGCGAGACGCCCTACATCAAGACGCTCACGCAGTTGTTCGGCGACCGGATGGTCATCGCGAACGCCACCGGCTGCTCGTCCATCTTCGGCGGCAACCTGCCCACCACGCCGTACACGACGAACGCGGACGGCCGCGGCCCGGCGTGGTCGAACTCGCTGTTCGAGGACAACGCCGAGTTCGGCCTGGGCATGCGGATCGCCTGGGAGAAGCAGCACGCCGAAGCCCGGCGCCTGCTCGGGCAGCTGCGCGGCGAGGTCGGCACCGAGCTGGCGGACGCGATCCTGGCTTCCGGTTCGACCGATGAGGCGAGCCTGGCCGCCCAGCGCGAACGCGTGGCCGCGCTGAAGGCCGTGCTGGCCAGGCACGCCCTCCTCGGAGCGGACGCCCGGGACGACCAGGAGGCGTCGCTGTCGTCCCTCGCCCGGCGGCTGCTGTCGCTGGCCGACGAGCTGGTGGAGAAGTCGGTCTGGATCGTCGGAGGCGACGGCTGGGCCTACGACATCGGCTACGGCGGCCTCGACCACGTGCTCGGGAGCGGCCGGAACGTGAACATCCTCGTCCTCGACACCGAGGTGTACTCCAACACCGGCGGGCAGGCGTCCAAGGCGAGCCCGCGGGGGGCGACGGCCAAGTTCGCCACCGCAGGCAAGGGCACCCCGAAGAAGGATCTCGGCATGCTCGCCCAGGCCTACGGCGACGTCTATGTCGCGCAGCTGGCGATCGGCGCGAACCAGCAGCAGGCGGTGCGGGCGATGCTGGAGGCGCAGGCGTGGCCGGGACCGTCCCTGCTGATCGCCTACTCCACCTGCATCGCACACGGCATCGACATGGCCACGTCGATGAGCCACCAGGCCGAGGCGGTGGCCAGCGGGTACTGGCCGCTGTACCGGTTCCGGCCCGGCGAGGCCGGTCACCCGCTGCATCTGGACAGCAAGCCGCCGACGATTCCGGTGCGCGACTTCATGCTGAGCGAGGCGCGATTTGCCATGTTGGCGAGGGCGAATCCGGCCCGTGCGGACGAATTGGCAAAACTCGCACAAGCAGACGCCGACGAACGCTGGCACTATTACTCGCAACTGGCCGGTGTGGAGCGCACCCTGCCGACGGTCAAGGAGGAATCATGAGGCCCCAAATGGCAACGACCTACCTCGGGTTGCCGCTGTCGGGTCCGCTGATCGTCTCGGCGATCCCGCCGACCGGTCGGATCGACGCACTGCTCGAGATGGAGGCGGCAGGAGCGTCCGCGGTCGTACTGCCTTCGCTGTTCGAGGAGGAGGTGCTCTCCGAGGAGGGCCGGCTGGCGGACTTGATGTCGACGGGCGAGGACTTCGCCGAGTTCACGGGTGCCCCGCTGCCGGACCTCGAGCAGCCCGAGTTCGGTGCCGCGCGGTTCGTCCGCCTGGTGCGCGCGGCCAAGGAGCAGCTGAAGATCCCGGTGATCGCCAGCCTGAACGCGACCCGGCCGGGTTCGTGGCAGCGCTACGCGAAGGAACTCGCCGACGCCGGGGCGGACGCCCTGGAACTGAACCTCTACACGATGGCCGCCGACCCGCGGGTGGGTAGTGCGGACATCGAGCTGGCGCACCTCGCGGCCGTGGAGGCGGTGAAGATCGCGGTCGACATTCCGCTGTCGGTGAAGCTCTCGCCCTACTACTCCGCGATGTCGAAGTTCGCCTCTCTGGCGGTGGACGCCGGCGCCGACGGCCTGGTGCTGTTCAACCGCTTCTACGCGCCCGATATCGACCTGGAGCGGCTCACCCTGCTGGCCCGGGCGGATCTCTCCGAGCCCGACGACCAGCGGATCGTCCTGCGCTGGCTCGGCATCCTGCGCGGCCAGCTGCCGGAGGTGTCGCTGGCGGCCACCTCGGGCGTCCACTCGGGCGCGGAGGTGATCAAGGCGATGCTGGTCGGCGCGGACGTGGCCTGCACGGCGTCCGCCGTCCTGCGCAGGGGCCCGGAGGCGATCACGCTGATGCTGGCCGAGGTGGAGACCTGGCTGGCCGCCCACGAGTACGAGAGCGTGACCCAGCTGCGTGGCTCGATGAGCGCCGCGTCCGTGCCCGACTCGTCGATCTATGAGCGCGTCCACTACCAGAACGTCCTGCACTCCGGGAACTACGCCTGACGGACCGAATCGGGGACGGTTCCGAACTCGGTCCACGGACCGGATCGGGGACGGTTCCGAACTCGGTCCACGCGCGGGCGGGTCGGGCGGGGTAGCAGCGGGTAGAAAGGACGCATGGACGCGCGCTACCTGATCATCGGCGGCGGCCTGGCCGCCGCGAAGGCCATCGAGGGAGTCCGGGAACACGACCGGGACGCCCCGATCACGCTGGTCACCGAGGAGAACCACCTGCCTTACGAGCGTCCGCCGCTGTCGAAGGACGTGCTGCTCGGCACGACAGGGGCCGATGCGGCGTTCCCGCACCCGCCCGAGTGGTACGCCGAACAGGGCGTGACCCCCCTGATCGGCGATCCTGTGGTGGCCCTGGACGCGTCCGGGCGCACGGCGACGCTGCGGGGCGGCGCCGTGCTGTCGTGGGAGCGTGCGTTGCTGGCCACCGGCTCGTCGGTGCGGACGCTGCGGGTGCCGGGGGCGGATCTGCCCGGCGTCCATTACCTGCGCACCCTGGACGACTCGCTGAGCCTGCGGGAGGGGCTCAGGGAGAGCCGCGACGTGGTGGTGGTCGGCGGCGGCTGGATCGGGCTCGAGGTCGCGGCCGCAGCACGGGCTAACGACTGCCGGGTGACGCTGATCGAACCGCAGGCGGTCCCGCTGGAGCGAGTGGTCGGTCCCGAGATCGGCTCCTGGTTCGGCGAACTGCACGCGGCGCACGGGGTGCAACTGCGG
>PHEV01000262.1 GCA_002843035.1 Actinobacteria bacterium HGW-Actinobacteria-5
GCCGACCCCGTTCGTTGAGCGTGTACACCTTGCGTGGCGGCCCCTTCTCCGAGGGGACCTTCTCCACGTCCACCAGCCCGCGCTGCTCGATCCGCACCAGCAGGGCGTAGACCGTGCCCTCGGCGATGTCGGTGAAGCCCTGCTCCCGCAGCCACGCGGTGATCTCGTAGCCGTACGCCGGGCGCGCGGCGAGGAACGCGAGCACGATGCCCTCAAGCGTGCCCTTGAGCAGCTCGGTCAGCTGTTTGCCCATCGATCCTCCAGCTACTCAGTGTCACTGACTACTAGTACATAGTAACACTGAATAGCTCGGAACGCAGCCCTCGACCTCGAGCCGGCGCGCCCGTCCGGATCGCGGCCCGCTCCGGGTGGCGGTGTCCCTGGCCGACGAGTCGTCCCTCCACGCACTCCAGAAGAGGCGCGCCTGCGGGACGGGTGCTCCCCCGTGATCGGTCGGTGCGATTCCCGACAGCCCGCGGGGGTGGGCGGCACCTCGGGCAGCCGGGTGCCGGGATGCTCGCGTCCACGCCGGCTCGACGTGAACGGAACACCCCGGTCCCGGGAAGTCGCCAAGGCCAATGCCGGGAGCAACCTTCGGTGGCTGTCCTATCCCCGACAAGCTACCGACCGCTCAACCAGCAACCGCGGACTCTGTCGGCGCCCCCCCGAACGCACAGGAGCCGCGTCCCCGACGTCTGGTTTGGCGGAACCGTCGCCAGGGTGGCCGGAGTCGAGGCTAGCGCGGGTGGCGAGGGCACCAAAGACCCCGCACGGGTGACACCACACCTCGCGACAAGGGGGTACTATTGCGTATCACTTCGAAGCCTTGAGCCCCCCTCTTCAGCTCGGCCGGAGATTGACGGTCGTCAGGGCACAGCCCCTCGTGCCCTGACGACCACCCCAATCAGCTCCACTGGCTGGCCGTCTCGAACGCGCTTCCCGCCGGCTCCGCTCCCCCGGCTCAGCCTGCTCCGCTCCCCACGGCAGGACGCCGGCGGCCTCCACGAACGAGGAGGCCGTCCAGCGGCGGCGACCAGAGGTCGTGCCCGCTGCGCCCGAAACGGTGCAGCAGACCGTTGGCGGCCTGCCAGCCCGTGGTGGCCGCCCGTTCCATCAGTGCCACCGGCCAGTCGCAGCGGACGAGATCTCCCGCGAGCACAACCCTCGCGTCGGGCGTGTCCACGCTCGGACGCAACACCCATGGTTCGACGCCCACCAAGGGGCAGTCGTCCATCACCAGCCACTGCTCGGCGACGACCTCGGCGGCACCCAGTTCCGGATGGATGCGGGAGGCCTCGCGCCACAGCGACTCCCGGCTGGCCGGGGAGGGATCGCTCAGCGCGTAGCCGTGCACCTCGACCACCGTGCCGCCGGTTCGCGCTGCCCAACCGGCGGCACCGGCCTCGAACGCGTCCAGCCGGCTCAGGTTGTCCAGCGGCCCGTAGCCGCTCGTGCCGAGGAACTCCGCGATCCCGGGGAAGCGGCCCGACAGCCAGCGCCGCCCGACGCCGAACGCGGGTGCGCTGCGCAGCGCACCGATCCGTTCCCGCCAGCCGGCGTCGCCGAGCCAGGTCGCGTCCGCGACCAGCTGCTGCAGCGAGCGCAGGTCGAGCGCCAGCACCACCGCGTCCGCCGCCAGGCGGGCATCGGTCGTGGTCACCACAACGCCGCGTTCGGCCTCCTCCAGGCCCACCACCCGGGTGCCCGTGCGAACCTCGACACCGAGGCCGGCCAGATAGCGTGCCAGCGGCGCCCACAGCGCCGTGTCGTAGTCGTCGTTCGGCACGTCGAACAGCAACCCCTCCGCCGAGCCGACGAAGTAGGTGTGGAACATCGCCACCAGCTCCCCGGCGGAGAAGTCGCGAGGGTCAGCGAAGAAGCTGCGCGCGAACACCTCAAGGGCCAGGTGCCGGGCGCCGTCGGGGAACCGCAACCGGTCCAGGAAGTCCGCCGCGCTCACCCCGTCGAGCTTCGAGTACGTCGCAGGGAAGCTCACCGTGAGCAGCCCGAGCGCCTCCCGCACGTCCACCCCGAGCAGGTCGCGGGCCCGGAAGGACGGGCTCTGCGCGACGAAGCCGATCAGGTTCCAGGGCGGCGTCCGCGGGATGGACGTGAACGAGTCCACCAGCGGTGCCCCGTCCCCCGCCGGGGCCAGCTGGAGCGGG
>PHEV01000069.1:0-17239 GCA_002843035.1 Actinobacteria bacterium HGW-Actinobacteria-5
CCGCGCCGGAAGGCCGCGAAGACCCGCCCGCTGAGTTCGTCGCCGGTCTCCGTGCCCCGCTCGCCGTGCTGCCATGGGTCGAGGCTGAGCGCGGTGAACCCGCGGCTGGCGAGGCGCTCGAGCGTCGGCGCCATCGCCTCCTTCGTGCCCGTGAAGTACGGCAGCCAGACCGCCAGGCGGTGCCGGTCCGCTGCCGGGTCCGGACGGGTGAGGAGCACCGGGATCGAGTCCACCACCTCGTGCATCACGCGAAGAAGCCTATGCCTGAGGGCCGACTGCGTCCGGGCAGGGGTCGGTGCCCGCTCCCCGCCGCCGACGCGCTCCCCGTCATCTAGTCTCAGGGGCATGACCATCTGGCAGGAGGGCATGATCCGGCTGGCCCGCTCCGAGCAGGTCACGGCGTTCGCCCAGCGCCAGCCCTGGCTTACCGGACTCGCGGACCGATTCGTCGGCGGCGCGACCATCACGCAGGCCCGCAGCAGTGCCGCCGAACTCGCCGGAGACGGCATCACGGCCACGCTGTTCTACCTCGGCGAGTACGTCAGCGACCCGGAGCTGATCTCCACCACGCTCACCGAGCTGGAGGCCGCGATCACCGCCACCGCGGAGGCATCCCTCGACGTCTGCGTCTCCGTCGACCCCACCCAGATCGGCCTGATGGTGGACGCGCAGACCTGCACGTCCAACGCCCTCGACCTCGCCCGCGCCGTGCGGGCCGCCGCCACCCAGCCACGGGTCGGCCACGACGCGCTGATCATCGACATGGAGGACGCGAGCGTCACCGACGCCACCATCGACCTGTACTGGTCGCTGCGCGCTGAGGACCTGCCCACCGCCATCACGATCCAGGCCTACCTGCACCGCACCCCGGCCGATCTCGGCCGGCTGATCACCGCCGGCGCCTGGGTGCGGCTGGTCAAGGGCGCCTTCGCCGAGCCCGCGGACATCGCCGTGCGCAGCGCGGTCGACCGTGACTCCCGCTACCGCCGGTGCGCGTCCCAGTTGCTCGGACGCGCCGCGCGCGAGGCCGGTGTGTACCCGTCCTTTGCCACCCACGACCACCGGCTCATCGAGGAGATCATCACCCAGGCCGAGGCCCAGGGCTGGCCCGCGGACGCCTTCGAGTTCGAAATGCTCTATGGCGTGCGTCCCGACCTGCAGCGCGAATTGTCCCGGCGCGGCTACCGGGTGCGGGTCTACCTCCCCTTCGGCACCGACTGGTTCCCCTACGCCGTCCGCCGCGTGGGCGAGTCGCCCAGGAACCTGCGCTTCGTCGCCGCCGCCCTCACTCGCCGCGGCGCAGCCCCCGGAGGTGGATGGTGACCGTCTCGGACGCCGATCGGGTGATGTACGAGTGCGGCGTGGAGGTTCTGCACCCCGGCGGTCGCGACAAGACCGACGAGATGGCTCGCGCCTGCCAGGTGGGCCCGGGCAGCCGGGTCCTCGACCTCGGCGGGGGACGCGGCACGACCGCCTGCTACCTCGCCCACACCTACGGCTGCGACGTGGTGGCGATCGACACCTCACCGGACATGGTCGATGCCGCCCTTCGCCTCGTGCACGAGCGCGGCCTGCAGGACCACGTGAGCGTCGTCCAGGCGGATGCCCACGCGCTGCCGTTCGCGTCCGGCTGCTTCGACGCGGTCCTGATCGAGTGCGTCACCACGATGCTCGACCGGGCCCGGGCGTTCCCCGAGCTCCGGCGCGTCGTCGCCGCCGGCGGCTACCTCGGCGACCTGGAGATGACCTACCGCGTCACGCCGCCGCCGGGGTTCGACGCCGACCTGCGCGAGGCCTGGGGCGGGTTCACCACCATGCCGCTGGACGGCTGGCGCGACCTGTTCGTCGCGAACGGCTTCGAGGTGACCCACGTCGAGGACTTCTCCGACCGGATGGAGCACCTGGGCCGCACGTTCGTGAAGGATCTCGGCGTCGCCGGGGTCGCACGGCTCACCGGGAAGCTGCTGGCCCGGCCGGGCCTGGTCCGGGACCTGGCCGGATGGGAAGCGCTGCTCCGGCGTGGCCGCGGCGTGCTCGGCTACGGGTACGTCGTCGGGCGCAGGATCGCAGCGCCGAGCGACTGACCCGGCACCACGCCGGGGCAACCGGATCAGGCCGTCGGTGGATCGATCTCGCCGCCGGCGGCGACCCAGTCCTTGAAGCCGCCGAGGTTGTAGACCTCGCTGAAGCCGAGTTCCTTCAGGGCCTTGCCGCTCAGCGCCGAGCGTCCACCGGATGCGCAGTACACGATGACCGGATGGTCCTTGTGGAACTGGGGGTCGTAACCCGCAGCGAACGGATCAGCCTTGAACTCCAGCAGCCCGCGGGAGACATTGATCGCACCGGCGACCTTGCCCTCCTTCGCCACCTCACTGGCATCCCGTACATCCACCACGAGGGCATCCCCGCGGGCGATGATCTCCTTCGCCTGCGCCGGGCTGATTCGGGGTACGACGGCGTCGGCCGCCTCAACCATCTGCTTGACTGTCGTGTTCATCTCTCTGATCTCCTTTGACCACTCCTGAGAGCACTTTCAGCCTAGACGACAGGCCGGTCCGCCGCGGCAGCGGACGCGCATCCGGGAGCGGTCACGAGGGAGGCGCGCAGGTGCTGAACGGTCCCTCCGCTGCGGTTCCGAAGCCGGGTCGCCAGGGCTCGGGACGCTTGACCGGACCCATCGTTCAGCTTATTGTGAATGATGTGAATCATATTGGATCAGCCGTGTCCACCCCGGTCAGTGAGGACCTCGCGCGCCTCGCGGAACTCACGGGCGGCACACCCAGTGCCGGACGCCTGTGGACTCTGCTCTGGTTCTCCGACCGGCCGCTGTCCCTGGAGGAGCTGGCCGACCGGGCCGGGCTGGCGAAGAGCGGCGCCAGCATCACCCTGCGCCGCCTGGTCGATGCCCGGCTTGCGCGCAGGCTGCCGACCGGCACCGACCGGCGCAGCTTCTACACGGTGTCCGACTCGCCGTGGGCAGTGGTCGAGACCTGGCTCCGGACGTCCCTCGTGCCCGAACTCGAGATCCTCCAGCGGGCCACCGGGCTCGGGCTGGCGCAGGCCGGCGCCGACGACAACCGCGTCCTCATCGAGCGCTTCACCGCCTGGCGCGGTTTCCTCACCGAGGCGGGCCGGATTGTGGATCGAGTCCTGGACGAGATCCCGAAGGAGGCCGGCCCGGGCGGAGGGACGCCGCGATGAACCGCAAGGTCCTGCTGTTCGCGCCGGCGGCCTTCAGCCTCGCCGAGACCTCCCGGATGGTCGAGATCGCCAAGGGCGTGGCCCGTGATCCGGTGGCGTCGCAGCGATTCGAGATCCGCTTCATCTCCGAGGGCGGCGACTTCGAGTCCCTGATCGAGGACAACCACTTCCCGCTCGAGCGGATCGAGCCGCAGCTCACCCCGGAGAAGATCGCGCACGTGTTCGCCGTCAACGACGAGGAGAAGTTCGCGCCGGCCTACTCCGGTGCGGAGATGATCGAGAAGGTGGCCGGCGACCTGGTCGTCCTGGACCGGCTGCACCCGGTCGCGGTCGTGACCGGCTCCTACCTGAGCATGCCCCTGTCGTGCCGACTGCGCGGGATCCCGGTGGTGTGGGCCGTCCAGTCCACCTGGTTGCCCGGGTTCTTCGCCACCGGTGCGGGCACCACCGACGACCTCCGCCCAGCGTCGCTGAAACGGCTCGTCGACGCCCTCCTCTACCCGCTGTTCCGCGCCTGGATGTGGTACGGCTTCATCCACCCGGTGAACCAGGCAGCCCGGCATTACCGTGTGCCGGGCTTCCGGCCCGTCCTCAGCTACTTCCACGGGCACACCTCGCTGGTTGCAGAGCCGCCCGGCTTCACCGACATCCCGTTGCCGGAGGACCACTTCGCGATCGGGGCACTGCTGCCCACCGGCGAGTTCTCCCTGCCCCCGCAGGTGGATGCGCTGCCCCACGATCGGCCCCTGATCTACTTCGCGATGGGATCCTCCGGCGTGGGCCACGTGGTCGCCGATCTGCTCGAGAGCTTCCGCGACACGCCTTACCAGGTGGTCGCCCCGGTGAAGGCCCTGATCGCCGACCAGCACGTGGACGTGCCGCCGAACGTCCTGGTCACCGACTGGCTGCCGGCCCTGGAGATGAACCGCCGCGCCGACCTCGCGCTGATCCACGGCGGCATCGGCACCGTCCTGACCGCCGCGCTCGCCGGCCGCCCCGTGGTCGGCGTCGGGATGCAGCCCGAGCAGGTCGCGAACATCTCCTGCCTGGTCCGCAAGGGATTCGCGCGGAGAGTGGGGAAGTCACGCAGCCGGACGAAGCTGGTCAGCGAGGTCCAGACCGCGATCGCCGAGCTCCTTGCCGACGACACGGCGCGAGAGCGGGCCGCCGCCTACGCCGAGTCGATCAAGGACTGGGCGGACGGCTCCACGCGCGCGTCCGCACTGCTCGTCGAACGCTACGGCTGAGCGGGTGCCGGGGCCCGGCGATTCAGCGACACCCGCATCCGGCCAGCACCGCAGCCTCGCGGTCGAGCCAGTCGTAGACGCGGTAGTAGCTGTAGGAGTCGTTGCCGATCTCGGCGAACACCAGCACCGCGCCGTCCGCGGTGGTCACGTAGCCGGCCAGGGCGGCCAGGCCGCTCAGCGTCCCGGTCTTCGCGTGCACGACCTGGCGTCCGGCCTTCTCGGACGCGTCGTCGAAGCGATGCTTGAGAGTGCCGCTCTTTCCGGCGACGGGCAGCCCTCCGACAACCGGCGCGAACTCCGGCTCAGCCAGCGCCAGCCGGATCGCCGAAGCGAGCACGGTCGGGGTCAGCTTGCTGGCCGGCGCAAGGCCGCTGCCGTCGAGGATCCTCATACCGGAGGTCCACAGCCCGCGCGCGGCGAGCCACGCCTGCACGGCGCCCGCCGCGCCGGTGAAGCTCGGGTCGGCGCCCATGGCGATCGCGGCGTGCCGGGACAGCGTCTCCGCGGCCACGTTGTCGCTGATCAGCAGTGTGCGATGGATGATCCGGCTCACCGTGGTGGACGTGACCCGGGCGAGTTCGGGGCCGTCCGCCGGCGCCGTCCCTGAGGCAACCGAGATGACCTTGATGCCGGCAGCCTTGAGCCGCTTCGCGAAGGCCGTGGCCGCGGTCTTCGCCGGGCTGTACGCGGCCCGACCCGAGCTGAGCTTGCCCGAGTCGATCTCGAGCGCTGCGACTTTCGCCTCCCAGCCCTTCCACTTCGACTTCCAGTGGCTGCTCCAGGTCGGCCCGGTGAACAGGGACGCGTCGTAGCGCACCCGCACGCTGGTGCGTCCGGCCGCCTTCAGCGCTGCGACGGTCGCCTTCGCCAGCTTCTGCAGCGAGGCCGGCTTGTACGACGAGGTGGACGTCTTGTCGGTCAGCAGGGGGTCGCCGCCGCCGACCAGGTAGATCCGGCTCGACGCGGAGCCCAGCACCCGGGTGGCGAACGTGCGCTCCGGCCCGAGCGCGTCCAGCGCGGCCATCGTGGTGAGCACCTTCATCGTGGACGCGGGAGTGAGCGGCACATCGGCGGCCCGATCGGCCAGCACCGTGCCGTCCATGGTTGTGACCAGGAGCCCGACCGTGCCGATGCCCTTCGTGGAGACCTTCTTCAGCTTGGTGGCCAGGACGACCGGGTCGGGCAGCGGTGCAGCGGCCTCCGCTGCGGTCGCGGCGACCGGGGTCGTCCCATCGGCCGGAATCGACGCGACGGAGGGCGTGACGGCGGGCCCGAGGGCCAGCGCGACGGCGAGCGGGACGAACGCGAGACTGGCGAACCAGCGGGGGGAGGACTGGCGCATACCGACCATGATCGCACCGCGACCGTGCCGTGCCCAGCCCCGAGGAGCCGCCCGGCGCGCTCAGGAGCCTCCGGGGTCGGTCAACGCAGCGCGCCGACCAGCATCGCCACGCCCAGGCCGGCGACCACCAGGTTGCCGGCGAGCACGCTCAGCCGGCGCGCGCGCTCGGTGATCCGGTGCCGCAGGATCGCACCCGTCCCGACCACCACGAGCTGCCACGACACGGACGCGAGTCCCACCCCGATCACGAACGCCGACGCCGTGGCGGTCGTGCCCAACCGTCCGGTCAGCCCGACCGTGATCGCCGCGAAGTAGACCAGCGTCGCCGGATTCACCGCGGTCAGGCCGAGGAAGAGGACGAAGCGCTGCAAGCCGCTCCCGGCCGGTTCCGGCGCCGGGCCGTCGGTAGCCGGCCGGGCGGCCAACCGCCACAGTCCGAGGGTGGCGATCCCGACCAGGACCCCTCCGCCGATCACCGCGGGCCAGTTCCCCCAGCCGCCGATCACCGGGGCCGCGACGGCGCCGAAGAGCACGGCGGCAGCGCTGTAGAGGGTGTCGACGACTCCGACGGCGACCGCGGCGGGGGCACCGCGGCGGAGGCCCCTGCTGATCCCCTCACCGAGCAGCAGGACGCCGATCGCGCCGAGCGGCATGGCAACGCCGAGCCCGGCGAGCGCGCCGCGGGCGAGCATCGCGAGGATGTCCATGAGCGAGAAGCCTGCCCCAGGCCGCGGAGGGCAACGGAGAATCACGCCGCAGGACGGCTAGATTGTCTGCATGGACCGTGTCGACGAGATGATTCTCGGCATTCTCGGTGCCGAAGGCCGCATTTCGTTCAGTGAGCTCGGACGCCGGGTGGGCCTCAGCACGAATGCTGCCGCGGCCCGCGTGCGCCGCCTGGAGGCTTCCGGAGTGATCCTGGGCTATCGAGCCGTGCTGGCCGGGGACGCCCCGGTCGCCCGCGGCGGGCTGGAGGCGTTCATCGACGTCCGCCTGGCCGATGGTCGCGACTCCGAGGCGTTCCTCGCCTGGACCGGCACCGACCGGGCGATCAGCGAGGCCGTCCATCTCACCGGCCCGTACGACTACCTGGTGCGGGCGCACGTCCGCGACACCGGCGAGCTCGACCAGCTGCTGCGTCGCCTCAAGAAGGAGGCCGGCGCCGCGCAGACCCAGACGCGGATCGCCCTGCGCGTTCCGGAGTGAGCCTCAGGCGGCCGAGCCCGGGCTGCGGGACGCCGTCCGGCCAGGCCGATCGCTACGCCCGCGACCACGGTCAACGCCGCGGGGAATCGTGCCACTCCCCACTCCGCCGGGCCTGTTCGGCCCCGGCTCGGGGGTGTCAGCGGGGACGACAGGGACGAGCCCGGCATCTCCCGGCCCGCGCATTCCGCACCCGCGATCCATCGAACTCGTACACATCCGGACGGTCCTGTCGAAGGCGTCCCCGCGACGGCGGATATCGTTCGGACGAGACGAGGGGAGGACGCGTGCCGGAGGCATTGACCAGCAACGTGCACGACGTCGCGCTCGTCTTCGAGGGTGGCGGCATGCGGGCCAGCTACACCG
This sequence comes from Actinobacteria bacterium HGW-Actinobacteria-5, assembly GCA_002843035.1. Classification (GTDB taxonomy): domain Bacteria; phylum Actinomycetota; class Actinomycetes; order Propionibacteriales; family Propionibacteriaceae; genus Propionicimonas. The sequence continues at coordinate 7,360 of PHEV01000069.1, forward strand.
CGGCTGTGGTGGCCACGCTGCTCGCCGAAGGCATCCACTTCGGCTGGGTCGCCGGCATCTCCGCGGGCGCCAGCAACACGGTGAACTACCTGTCCCGCGATCCGGAGCGTGCCCGGGCGTCCTTCGTCGAGTTCGCCGCCGATCCGCGGTTCGGCAACATCGCCACCTTCCTGCGCGGGCAGGGGCTGTTCAACGCCGCCTACATCTACGAGCAGACCGCCGGCCCCGACCAGGCGCTGCCGTTCGACTACGAGCGGTTCCGCGCGAACCCGGCGTCCGTCCGGATCGGGTCGTTCGAGTGCGACACCGGCCGCGCCGTCTACTGGACCCAGGACGACCTCGCCACGCTGCCCGACCTGATGCGACGGGTGCGGGCGTCCTCGACGATGCCGATGATCATGCCCCCGGTGCACCTGGACGGGCACGTCTACGTGGACGGAGCGCTCGGACCGTCCGGCGGCATCGCGCTGGACGCAGCGAAGGCCGACGGCTTCACCCGCTTCTTCGTCGTACTCACCCAGGAGCGCGACTACCTCAAGACCCCGACCCGCTCCCCCGGCCTCTACCGGCGCTGGTTCCGCCGCTACCCGGCCGTCGTGGAAGCCCTCGACGTCCGGCACCGCAACTACAACGCCACCCGCGAGGAGCTGTTCGACCTGGAGAGTTCCGGGGACGCGCTGCTGTTCGTCCCCGACCGGATGAGCGTCAGCAACGGCACGCGCGACGTGGCCCGGCTACAGGCCAGCTTCGATGCCGGGCTCGCCCAGGCCGGACGGGAGGTCCCGCGCTGGCGGGAGTTCCTCGGCCGATAAGGGGACGGTTCTCCTTTTCGGCCACGCACCCGGGTTGGCCGAAAAGGAGAACCGTCCCCTTATCGGCCAGGTCAGGCGTCGGCGGACGCGCGTCCGGTCACCTCGGCGATCATCGCCGCACCGAACCGGCGGTAGGCCGCCTGGTCGATCTCCAGGCCGAGGCTGCGCTGCACGGCGTACCCCGTGACCAGGCTCATGATCGCGCTGGCGAGCACGCCCGGGTCGGTTCCCGGGGAGTGCTCTGCGCACCAGCCCCCGATGAAGACGATGATGCTGGCCTTCACCGTGGCCACCTCGCTCAACAGCAGCGCCCACAGACCAGGGTCGGACTTGGCACCCGCCCAGATCTGCAGCAGCAACTCCGGGGTGTGCTCGTCCTCGCCGACCCGGTCGAGCGCGGCGGCGAACAGCGCGTCCGGCGAGAGGTCGGTCGCCGTGGCCATGATCATCGTCATCGGCACGGCCATCGCGTTGCGGCCCACCTCGAGGACCAGCCGTTCCTTGCTGCCGAAGTGGTGGTAGATCGCGCCGGCTGAGGTGCCCGAGCGGGTGATCACATCGGAGATGGACGTCCCGGCGACGCCATTGACGCGAATCAGCTCGGTTGCTGCCCGCAGGATCGCCTCTCGCGCCGCGGCCGGCCGGCGTCGGCTCTCGTCCATCCACCCAGACTATCGGCAATCCTGCGTAGTTCCTGTACTGTGAGGCACGGAACAGAACGATCGTTCTGGACGGAGGGCAGGCATGCAGGCAGCCACGACGCTGGGCCTGGACATCGGCTCCACGACCGTCAAGGCGGTCGTGCTCGATGGCACCACCCTGCTGTTCAGCGCCTACCGCCGGCACAACGCGGACGCCCGGGGCGCCCTGCGCGACCTGCTCCGCGAGATCGCCGACCGCTTCCCCGGCGCGTCCTTCCGGTGCGCGGTGACCGGCTCTGCCGGGCTCGGCGTGGCCGAGGTGATGGGCGTGGAGTTCATCCAGGAGGTGATCGCGTCCACCGCCGCGATCGAGCGGTTCATCCCGCAGGGCGACGTGGTGATCGAACTCGGCGGCGAGGACGCCAAGATCACCTTCCTGCACCCCGTTGTCGAGCAGCGGATGAACGGCACCTGCGCGGGCGGCACCGGCGCGTTCATCGACCAGATGGCCAGCCTGCTGCACACCGACGCCGCCGGCCTGGACGCGCTGGCGGCCGAGCACCAGCACCTCTACCCGATCGCCTCCCGCTGCGGAGTGTTCGCCAAGTCCGACCTGCAGCCGCTGCTGAACCAGGGTGCGGCCCACACCGACCTGGCCGCGTCGGTCTTCGCCGCCGTCGCCACCCAGACCATCGCCGGCCTGGCCTGCGGGCACCCGATCCGGGGCAATGTGGTCTTCCTCGGCGGTCCGTTGCACTTCCTGCCCCAGCTGCGCAAGGCGTACGAGCGGGCGCTGGCCGCACAGGTGGAGGCGTTCACCACCCCGGAGAACGCCCACCTGTACGTGGCGATCGGTGCGGCGCTCCTGGCCGGGGCTTCGACCCGAGGCGTGGGGAGCGAGAAGCACGTCGAGGAGCTGTTCCGGCGCCTGCGCGAGCGGACGGTGATCCCGCTGGGCAGCGCGCGGCTGCGTCCGCTGTTCGCCAGCGACGCCGAGCGCACCGAGTTCGACGCGCGGCACGCCGCCACCTCGATCCCGAAGGGCGATCTCGCGACCGCTTCCGGCCCGGTCTTCCTCGGCATCGACGCGGGCTCGACCACGGTGAAGGCCGTGCTGCTCACGCACGCCGGCCAGATCGTGTTCTCCCACTACCAGGGCAGCAACGACCCGATCAGCGTCGCGCTCTCGATCCTGCGCGAGGTGCACACGCAACTGCCCGCGGACGCCTACCTCGCCCGCAGTTGCGTGACCGGGTACGGCGAGAGCCTGGTCCGGGCCGCCCTGCGGCTGGACGACGGCGAGATCGAGACCATGGCCCACTACCGGGCCGCCGAGACCGTCTGCCCCGGCGTCAGCTCGGTGATCGACATCGGCGGCCAGGACATGAAGTACCTGCGGATCCGCGACGGCGCCGTCGACTCGATCGCGGTGAACGAGGCCTGTTCGTCAGGGTGCGGCTCGTTCCTGCAGACCTTCGCCGCCTCGATGGGCACCGACGTGCAGACCTTCGCCGGGACCGCGCTCGAGTCCGGTGCCCCGGTCGACCTGGGCACCCGCTGCACCGTGTTCATGAACTCCTCGGTCAAGCAGGCCCAGCGCGAAGGGGCCAGCCAGGGTGACATCGCCGCCGGTTTGTCATACTCCGTAGTACGCAACGCGCTGTACAAGGTGATCAAGCTCAAGGACGCAGGACAGCTCGGCGACAAGGTCGTCGTGCAGGGCGGAACCTTCCTGAACGACGCGGTGTTGCGGGCGTTCGAGCTGCAGACCGGCGCCCAGGTGATCCGTCCCGACATCGCCGGGCTGATGGGCGCCTACGGCGCGGCGCTGACCGCCCAGCGCAACTGGTCGGACGGCGAGCGCTCGCAGGCCCTCGCGCTGGAGGAGCTGGACGAGTTCAGTGTCGACACCAACCTGGACACCTGCCGGCTGTGCCAGAACCACTGCCAGCTGACCATCTCCACCTTCGGCGACGGCACCCGGCACGTCTCCGGCAACCGCTGCGAGCGCGGCGCCAGCACCGATCGGGTGCCGAAGAAGTCGGAGCTGCCGAACCTGTTCGACTACAAGTACAAGCGGATCTTCGGATACCGGCGACTCACCGAGGACAAGGCGTTCCGCGGCGAGATCGGCGTCCCCCGGGTGCTGAACATGTACGAGAACTTCCCGCTGTGGTTCACCATCTTGACCAGGCTCGGCTTCCGGGTGACGATCTCGGGCCGGTCCAGCCACGAGGTCTTCGAGGCCGGGATGGAGTCGATCCCCTCGGAGAACGTCTGTTACCCGGCGAAGCTCGTGCACGGCCACATCGAGAGCCTGATCGATCGCGGCATCCGCACGATCTTCTACCCCTGCATCCCGCTGGAGGCCAAGGAGGTCGCCGGCGCCGACAACCACTTCAACTGCCCGGTGGTGGCGTTCTACCCGCAGGTGATCGAACGCAACCTGCCCCGGCTGCAGGATCCGGACATCCGCTACCTCTCGCCGATGCTGAACCTGAACGAGCCGGAGTTCCTCGCCACCCGCCTGGTCGAGGTCTTCGCCGACTGGAACGTCACGCTGGAAGAGGCCACCGCTGCCGTTCAGGCCGGCTACGAGGAGGACGCGAAGGTCAAGGCCGACATCCGCGCCGAGGGTCGGCGGGCGCTGGAATGGATGGCCGAGCACGACGTGAAGGGCATCGTGCTGGCCGGTCGTCCGTACCACGTGGACCCGGAGGTGAACCACGGCATCCCGAGCCTGATCACCGGCCTCGGCATGGCCGTGCTCACCGAGGACGCGATCGTCGAGCCCGCCGAGCCGCTGCTGGCCCGGCCGATCCGGGTACGCGACCAGTGGGCCTACCACACGCGGCTCTACGAGGCGGCCGCCCGGGTGGCGCGCGAGCCCGAGCTGCACCTGGTCCAGCTGAACTCGTTCGGCTGCGGGGTGGACGCGATCACCACCGACCAGGTGCAGGAGATCATCGAGCAGGCCGGCGACATGTACACGCTGCTGAAGATCGACGAGGTCTCCAACCTCGGCGCGGCGACGATCCGGCTGCGCTCGATGAAGGCGGCCGCGGCGGAGCGGCGCGGGTCGTCCACGGTGAGCACGTTCGGTCCGCTGGGCGAGCGGCGGCTGTTCGACGAGCAGGCCAAGGCCACTCACACGATCTACGCCCCGCAGATGGCCCCGATCCACTTCCGGCTGGTCATGCCGGTGATGCGCAAGCTCGGCCTGAACGTAGAACTGCTCGAGAACGCGAGCGGCGACGACGTCGAGGTCGGCCTGAAGTACGTCAACAACGACGCCTGCTTCCCTGCGATCATGGTGGTCGGCCAGCTGGTCAACAAGATCCGCTCCGGCGAGGCCGACCCCGACCGCACGAGCGTCGCGATCACCCAGACCGGCGGCATGTGCAGGGCCACGAACTACGTCGGCCTGCTGCGCAAGGCGCTGGCCGACGCCGGTTACCCGCAGGTGCCGGTGCTGGCGATCAGTGTGCAGGGGCTGGAGAGCAATCCGGGCTTCAAGATGACCCCTGCGCTGCTGGTGCCCGCAGTGCAGGCGCTGATCCTGGGTGACCTGCTGCAGACGCTGCTGCTGCGCGTGCGTCCCTACGAACGGCAGCCGGGCAGCGCGCAGGCCCTGTACCGCACCTGGGACGAGGTCTGCCAGGAGTTCCTGCAGCACGGCGGCTACAGCAGGACGCTGGGTCGCAGCATCGGCTACACCAGCCTGATCCGGCGGATCGTGGCGGAGTTCGACGCGCTGCCGCTGCGGGACATCCCCCGCAAGCCGCGGGTCGGGATCGTCGGCGAGATCCTGGTGAAGTTCCACCCGGATGCCAACAACCACGTGGTCGACGTGGTCGAGGGCGAGGACTGCGAGGCCGTGCTGCCCGGCATCCTGCAGTTCTTCCTGATGCCCCTGTACTCCTCCCAGTTCCAGTGGGAGACGATGGGCATCGGGCCGCGCTCACACCACTTCAAGCGGATGGCGCTGTGGCTGATCGAGAAGTTCCAGCAGCCGGTGGTGACCGCGCTGGCCCGGACGAACGGCAAGTTCGACCTGCCGCCGAAGATGGCCGACCTCGCGAAGAAGGCGGACGGGGTGATCTCGATCGGCACCCGCGCCGGCGAGGGCTGGCTGCTCACCGCCGAGATGGTCGAACTGATCGAGCTCGGGGCACCGAACATCATCTGCGCGCAGCCGTTCGCGTGCCTGCCGAACCACGTGGTCGGCAAGGGGATGTTCGCCGAACTGCGGCGCCGCCACCCGGAGGCCAACATCGTCAGCGTCGACTACGACCCGGGCGCATCGGCGACGAACCAGCTGAACCGGATCAAGCTGATGGTCGCGACCGCGCACAAGCGGCACGCGGCGTCCGGTGGGTTCGTGCTCGATGAGACCCCGGGGCGGAACGCGCCACGCGCACTGCCGATCGTCCCGGTCTCCCCTGTGGACGCCTGGGAGGACAGCCTCAAGCGCTCCTGACCGGCCCGGATTGGGGACGGTTCCGAACTCGGTCCGCTTCCTGGGCAGTGGACCGAGTCAGGAACCGTCCCCAATCCGGTCCACTGCGGCCAGCCCGGTGACGATGCCGTTCACGGTGCCGGCCACGACGTCGGAGGGGTAGTGCATGCCGGTGTGGACGCGCGCCCACGCCAGCGTCGAGGGGTAGGCCAGGCACGCCGCCGTGATCGCCGTGCGCAGCCAGGGGTTCCGGACCCGTCCCGCGAGGCGCAGGTAGACCACCATCAACGCGACGGTCGCGCCCTGGTGCCCGGAGGGAAAGGACGAGGTGGGTTGTTCGCGGTCGAGCCGCGGAACGTCCGGGCGGTCGCGGTTCACCAGCGCCCCCGCGCCGAGGTACACCGCGGTCTCGAGGACGAGCGCCGCAGCGGGTGCGGCAGCCAGCCGCGGGTCGCGGGTCCGGTACCACAGCACGGCGGACGCGACGGCGCCGTGCGCGATGCTGGCCGGTACGTCCGCCGCGGTCGAGACGACCTTCGCCAACCGGTCACATCCGGGCGCGCGGCGAGACTGCAGGCCGCGGATCACGTCCGTCTCCCGGTCCCGCAGCCAGGCGCTGCGGCTGAGTGCGCGTCCAGCCGCGACGTTCGCCATGGTGAGCGCGGCCGCCGCCAGCAGGCCGCGCGCGGCGACCCGGCGGTACCGGTTCGCGTTCGTCACGGCTGCGCAGCTCCGCGTGACGCGACGACGACCAGGAGCACGGCGACGAGGGCCAGCACGAGCGCGACCAGAGTGGCGAGGAGCGGCAGCCGTCCGTCGCGGAGCCGTCCGGCGCCGGTGAGCGCGCCGTGGGTGTGCCGGTAGCGCCGGTGGCCGGCGACGAACAGCGCGAGCGCGCCGGCCAGGATCACGGCCGCGGGTGCGATCGCCCACGGACCGAGCACCGGCCAGGCGAGCCTCGGCACGGCCAGGCCGAGGCCGAGGAAGGCCAGCGCGGTGCGCTCCCAGGCCAGGCCGGTGCGCTCGGGCTGGAGGCCGGCGTCCCAGACCTCGCCGGGGCTGGTCACTTCACCACCATCGCCGCCAGCACGAGGACGCCGGCCAGGCCGAGCGCCACCGGAAGCACGGCGAGCAGCGGGTTGAACGGCAGCGGACGGCGTTCGCGCAGCGCCGCCTCCACCCGGGTCCAGCCGACCCACGCCTGCACCGGGCAGGCGATCCCCGCCGCGACCAGCACGATCGAGCCGGCCAGCCGGAACCCCGGGTGCAGGCTCAGTGCCAGAGAGTCCAGGCCGACCCCGACCGAGATCAGGGCCAGCCCTGCGCTGATCCAGGCCAGGAAGGTGCGCTCGTTGGCGAGGCTGAACCGGGCATCCGGCTCGCTGCCCCTGGCGTACACCGAACGCGGGAACCGTGGCCGTTCGCCGTTCTGCTCCACGTGCGACACCCTATGGCCGCCGCGCCGAATCCGCTCGGCGGCCCGGCCGCCGAGGACATCCTGCCGACGCACTCGCGAAGGCGTGGCGCATCGACCTGGAGGACATGGGCACCGACGGCATCGGAGGCTGGGCGGACCTGTCCGAACTACGCTGAGACATGGCCGATTCACCGCAGCAGTACCTGGACGCCGCACCCGAGGCCGGGCGTCCGTGGCTTCAGGAGTTCTGGGACCACGTCGCGGCGCGCGCGCCCCGGCTCGAACCGGTGATGTTCCGGCAGGTGCCGATGTACCGCTTCCAGGACAGCTACCTGAAGGGCTACGTCATGTTCACCGCGGCGAAGGGCCACTTCTCCGCGCACGCGATCGACTTCGACCTGGTTGCCGCGGCGCAACAGGACATTCCCGGCGCGTTCGGCGGCAAAGGATCGGTGAGCATGAAGTACGCCAATGAGGCCGCGAAGCCGGCCCTGAAGGAGTTCGTGGACACGGTGCTCGCCCGGCACGGTTTCCTGGACGGCTGAGGTCTCCCCGGGTCGTCCTCAGGGAGTGCCCGTGGCGAGTGCCCGGAGCCGCGCGGCCGCCGCGGCGCACGCCTCGCGCAGTTCGTCCGGACCCTCGATGACCACCGGCACGGACAGACCGAGCAGCAGCCCCGGGAGCCAGTCGACCCGTTCGGCGCGGATCGTCGCGCGCTGCCAACCCTCCTCTCCTGTCTCCTCGGCGCGCAGCGGCTCGAGAACGGCGACCGACGGCGGCAGCACCGCCCGGATCTGCTCGGGCGTGGCCCGGATCCGCAGCCGCGCGGTGTGGGCGTAGTCGGCGGTCGCGAAGCGCTCGACCAGGTCGGCGACCGCGTCGTGGGGCGGCGGAGGACGGAAGTGCCCCGGTTGCGTCCGCACGGACCGGACCCGGTCGAGCCGGAAGGTGCGTACTTCGCCCGAGGGGAGGTCGAGCGCGGCGAGGTACCAGCGGCCGTGCCTGGCGACCAGGCCGTAGGGGTGGACCGTGCGCGCCGATTCCGCGCCCGCCTTCGACCGGTACGCGATGCTCAGCGGCCGGCGCTCCGCCACCGCATCCGCGACGCCCAGCAGGACGTCCGGAGCGGTGGGGGCGTGCGGACGGTCGGGGGTCATGACGGCAGCAGCGATCAGTGTCTCCGCTCGCGCGAGCGCACCCCGAGGCAGGGCCCGGCGCATCTTGGCGATCGCCGTCTCGGTCGCCATCGGCGGAACCGGGGAGTCGACGCGTGCGCGCAGGTCCACCAACCCATACAGCACGGCGAGGGCCTCCTCCTCGCCGAGCATCAGTGGCGGCATGCGATACCCCGCGGCGATCCGGTAGCCGCCGTGGCGTCCCCTGATCGCCTCCACGGGGACGCCGAGGTCACGCAGGTGGTCGAGGTAGCGGCGGATGGTCCGCTCATCCACCTCGAGGCGGCCGGCGAGCTCGCCGAGCGTCCGGGTGCCGGCGGACTGGAGCAGATCGAGGAGCTGCAGCAGGCGGGCGGTCGGACGACTCATGGGCCGACCCTACTCAAATACTGGACGGATACTGTCCACATTCATTGCTAGCGTCGCAAACACAGGGCCCCGCCGGGGCCGGTTTCACGGGAGGACCCATGCAGCTCGCGGCCACTCGCATCTTCACCGACGACGTCGACGGCCTCGTCGCATTCTACGAACGCGTCACAGGGCTGGGCGCCCGCCGGCTGCACCCGCTGTTCGCCGAGCTCGCGACGGCGTCCGGCACGCTCGCGATCGCGAGCAGCCAGACCGTGCCGTTGCTGGGTACGGACGCGGCCGAGCCCCGGGCGAACCGGTCGGTCGCCTTCGACTTCCTGGTCGACGACGTGGACGCGGTGCACGCGGCGCTGGCCGGCACCGTCGACCTCGTCCAGGGGCCTACCGACCTTCCATGGGGCAATCGCTCACTGCTGTTCCGTGACCCCGACGGCAACCTGGTCAACGTCTTCTCCCCCGCCACCGCCGAGGCACGGGACCGCTTCGGGGTGTGAGCGACCCGGTGGTTTGATGACGCCATGACCGTTGAGATCGGGACGCCGCTGTCCGCGTCCGCCACCAGGGTGATGCTGCTCGGCGCCGGCGAGCTCGGCAAGGAGGTCGCCATCGAGCTGCAGCGGCTCGGAGCCGAGGTGGTGGCGGTGGACCGCTACGCCGACGCGCCGGCGATGCAGGTCGCCCACCGCTCCTACGCGATCGACATGCTCGACCCGGCGGCACTGGGCCAGGTCATCCGGCTCGAGGCACCCCACGTCGTGGTGCCCGAGGTGGAGGCGATCGCCACGTCCGTACTGGCCGAGGTGGAGGCCGGCGGCGTCCGGGTGGTGCCGACCGCGCGGGCCACCCAGCTGACCATGAACCGCGAGGGCATCCGGCGACTGGCCGCGGAGGAGTTGGGCCTGGCCACCTCGCCGTACCGGTTCGTCGAGACGGAGGCGGAGCTGGCGGCCGCCGCGGCGGAGTTGGGCTTCCCGTGCGTGGTGAAGCCGGTGATGTCGTCCTCGGGC
>PHEV01000069.1:17273-18776 GCA_002843035.1 Actinobacteria bacterium HGW-Actinobacteria-5
TGGCGCTACGCCCAGGAGGGCGGACGGGCCGGCGGCGGCCGCTGCATCGTGGAGGGGTTCGTCGAGTTCGACTCCGAGATCACCCTGCTCACCGTCCGGCACTCCGGCGGCACCTCCTTCCTCGACCCGGTCGGCCACGTCCAGATCGACGGCGACTACCGGGAGTCGTGGCAGCCGGCAGCCCTGCCCGCTGCGGCGCTGGCGAAGGCGCAGCAGATGGCAGCTGCGGTGACCGGGGCGCTCGGCGGCTGGGGCCTGTTCGGGGTGGAGCTGTTCATCCTCGGAGAGGACGTGCTGTTCTCCGAGGTCAGCCCGCGTCCGCACGACACGGGGATGGTCACGATGGTGAGCCAGGATCTGTCCGAGTTCGCGCTGCACGCCCGCGCGGTGCTGGGGCTGCCGGCCGGTGGCGCGGAACGGATCGGCGGCCCGGACGAGCCCGCGGCGGCGTCCTGCGCGGTGCTGGCCGAGGGCACCGGCGTCCCCCGGTTCGGCGGCGTGGACGCGGCTCTGGCCGTCCCGACCGCTCAGGTGCGGCTGTTCGGCAAGCCGTCGGTGTCCGGACACCGACGCGTCGCGGTGACGCTGGCCCGCGGCGCCGACGTCCGGCAGGCCCGCGAGCGCGCCCGCGCCGCCGCCGCCGCGCTGCGGATCACTCTCGACTGAGCCCGGCTGGACGGAAAGGGGACGGTTCTCCTTCTCGTCCGTCGGTTCGGGTGGACGGAAAGGAGAACCGTCCCCGTTTTCGGCCAGCGAGCGTCGACCCCGGCCCGGGGGAGCAACCACGGTGGCACTGTCAGAACGGACGGGTACCGTCGCGGTGAACCGACGAGGAGACGACATGACCACCCTTACCGACCGACCCCACTCAGCCCTGGTCGTGATCGACGTGCAGAACGGGGTCGTGGCAGATGCCCACGACCGCGACCAGGTGCTGGCGAACATCGACACCTGCGTGAGCAGGGCGCGCGCGGCAGGCGTCCCCGTGGTCTGGGTGCAGGACGCGGCAGAAGGACGCGCGCACGGCAGCGAGCCCTGGCAGATCGTGCCCGAACTCGACCCGGCCCCCGATGAGCCGCACGTCGAGAAGCTCTACGGCGACGCCTTCGAGGACACCAACCTCGAGGAGGTGCTGGCGGGCCGGGGCGTGGGCCGGCTCTACATCGCCGGCGCCCAGACCGACGCGTGCGTCCGCTCGACGCTGCACGGTGCCTTCACCCGCGGTTACGACACCGTCCTGGTCTCCGACGCCCACACCACCGAGGACCTCTCTTCCTGGGGGGCGCCCCCGCCGGAGCTGGTGATCGCACACACCAACCTGTACTGGCAGTACCAGTCCGCACCCGGGCGAGAGGCAGCGGTGGTGACGGCCGCGCAGGCCTTCGGCTGACCGGCGGGTCCGCGGGGAGTTCGACCAGGGCTCGCTGGCAGGTGCGCGGGGCGTCTGCGGCGCCGACACGGCGGGTTGCAGATCTGCGGCCCGCGTGCACGGCTATCGTGAAT
>PHEV01000263.1 GCA_002843035.1 Actinobacteria bacterium HGW-Actinobacteria-5
TGCGAGAGCGGGTCCCAGGCATACGTCGTGGTGCCGGTCGCGGCGATCGCGGCCGTCCTGCGGCCGAGCGAGTCGTTCGTGTAGGTGGTGACGGCGGAGCCGGTGACCGCTCGCGTGAGCTGGTCGCCGATGTCGTAGGAGAAGGCAGTGGTGGCCGCCCCGACCGTCGCCGTCGTGAGGTTGCCGGAGGGGTCGTAGCCGTAGGTCGCGCTCGTGGCGCCTGCGCCCGTGCGCGTCCAGGTCCTGAGACGATCCGCACGATCGTAGGCGAATGTGTCGGTCGCACTCGTGCTGCCGCTCCAGGCGACCGCATGCTGCCCTATCCGTCCACGCGAGTCGTAGGCGAGCACCGAGGATGCGAGCGGCGCCGAGACCTGCCCGTCTAGAAGCCCGAGCCGCACGGCCTCAAGCGCACCGGTGACGTTGTATGAGCGGGTGGCTACGGTGTTTGGTCCGACAAGGGTCGTGAGCGCGCCGCCGACCCCGAAGCTCATACGCCATTGCTGACCGGCGTAAGTCGTAGAGAACAGCTCTCCCGTCTTCGTCCACTCATGCTTGAGGGTGCGGCTTGATCCCATCGCAAAGAGCGTCTGGGTGACAGGCAGGCTCGAGTCCGGCTCATAGGTGACCGTAGAGGTCGCGGTCAGCGCCACACCGCTCGAGACGCTTTGGGTCACCCCAGCGATTAGGCGCCTGCAGCGCCCCCTTACCTTTCTTCTTGAGTCGTGAGCGGTATGCTCATGACGACGCCCAAGCGAACCGGGCATGGCTCTTCGCCCCTGCCGTCCATGGCCCGGGGGGCATTGCCACCCGGTTCGCTCGGACACTTCGACCGCTGATAGGGATCTGCGTGCCCGCGCTTTGTAAGGTGATGTCGGCGGAGGGTCTGCGGGTGGGCGTCTTTCGCTTCCGAGGGGAGGAGGACGCCATGGGGCGTGCATGGATCGGAGTCGACATCGGCAAGGACTTCCACTGGGCGCTCGCGATCGACGAGACGGGGCATGAGCTCTTGTCCCACAGGGTCGCGAACGAGCAAGCAGACATCGATCGGCTGATCGAAGAGGCCAACGGGCTTCGCTGTGATCTCGTCTGGGGCGTGGACATGAGCCACGGCCCGGTCATCTTGCTCGTGGCGCTGCTGCTCGGCGCGAATCAGAGCGTCGTGTTCGTGCCAGGACTCATGGTCAACCGGTGCCGCGGTGCCTTCGTCGGCCCGAACAAGACCGATGCGCTCGACGCCCGGGTGATCGCAGAGAATGCGCGGATGCGTCACGACCTGGCCTGCTTCGGCGTGAAAGACGACGTGCTCGTGTCGCTCCGCATGCTCGTGGAGCGCCGCAAGGACCTCGTCACCGACCGGACGCGTTCGATCACGCGCCTGCGTTCCGTGCTCATCACCGTGTTCCCGGGTCTCGAGCGCGCGCTCAAGCTCAACAACAAAGGACCGCTCGTGCTGCTCACGCACTACCAGACGCCCGAAGCGATGCGTCGAGCCGGCGAGAAGCGCATGGCCGAGTGGCTCGCGAATCGTGGCGTCCACGGGGCGACGAAGCTCGCGCGAACGGCCATCGGAGCCTCGCGCGGCCAGACGATAGAGCTGCCGGGAACGGACACTGCGGCAGCGCTGGTCTCGCGCATGGCCGCCGAGATCCTCGATCTCGACGCACGCCTTGCCGAGGCCACCAAGGAGCTCGAGGGGTGTTTTTTCTCCCACCCTCAGGCGCGGATCATCGTTAGCCTTCCGGGCATGGGCCCGTGTCTGGGAGCCGAGTTCCTCGCCACCGTCGGCTACATCTCGAGGTTCAAGAATCCTGGACGGCTGGCGGCCTACGCCGGCCTCGCGCCGGTCTCGCGGGACTCCGGGAAGACGCAGGGCAACTTGCAGCGGTCGAGAGCCGGGAACCACTCTCTCAAACGGGTCTTCTTCCAGGCGGCCTTCGCGAGCCTGCACGATCCGGTGAGCCGAGCCTACTACGACAGGAAGCGATCCGAGGGGAAGCGCCACAACCAGGCCGTGCTCGCACTCGCGAGACGAAAGGTCGACGTGCTGTGGGCGATGCTCCGTGACGGCACCCTCTTCGAGTCCACGGCGAAAGCCGCCTGATTCACCCCTTGCAAAAACCATAGGGATGCCCCCCG
>PHEV01000070.1 GCA_002843035.1 Actinobacteria bacterium HGW-Actinobacteria-5
GGCGCCGCCCGCGACGCCGGCCCGCGTTGTCGCCGAGCCGGGCGCGCCCGCGCCGTCCGCGCCGCGCGACAACGCGCCGCCTGCGCCCTGGCTGCCCGTCCCCGAGTCGTCGACGCAGACTGCCCCGTCCCCCACGGTGACCTGGGCTCCTCCGTCGGCGAAGGGCCCGCAGCCCGACGACCACCGCCTCGCGCACCGCGCACCGGCCCAGCCGGTCGTCGTGGAGACCCACGACGCGCTCGCGCGGATCAAGGAGGACGCCGTCGAGCAGCTGTTCGAGCGCATGGGAAGCCGCCTGAACGACCCGAACCTCGACGAGACGGCGTTGCAGGGCCTGGTGCAGGCCGAGCTGAACTCGATCATCGAGGGCGGCAAGCTCCCTCTGACCGCCCGCGAGCGCCAGCGCCTGATCCGCGAGGTGCACGACGACGTCCTCGGACTCGGGCCGCTGCAGCCGCTGATCGAGGACAAGGCCGTCACCGAGGTCATGGTGAACGGCCCGTTCCGGGTCTACGTGGAGCGCGCCGGCAAGCTGACCCTGAGCCAGGTCCGGTTCAAGGACGAGGCCCACGTGCGCAGGATCATCGAGCGGATCGTGACCAAGGTGGGACGCCGCATCGACGAGTCGTCGCCCCTGGTGGACGCCCGGCTCGAGGACGGCTCCCGGGTCAACGCGATCATCCCGCCGCTGGCGGTGAGCGGCTCGACGCTGACCATCCGGAAGTTCTCCAAGGACGCCCTCACGGTGACCGACATGATCGAGAAGCAGTCGCTCACCCCTGAGATCGCCGAACTCCTGAACGCCTGCGTGGTCGCCCGCCTGAACATCATCGTCTCCGGCGGTACCGGCACCGGCAAGACCACCCTGCTCAACGTGCTGTCCGGGTTCATCCCGAACGACGAGCGCATCGTCTCGATCGAGGACGCGGTGGAGCTCCAGTTGCAGCAGGACCACGTGGTGCGCCTGGAGTCCCGTCCGCCGAACGTCGAGGGCAAGGGCGAGGTCACCATTCGTGACCTGGTCAAGAACTCCCTGCGTATGCGGCCCGACCGGATCATCGTCGGCGAGTGTCGTGGCGGAGAAGCCCTGGACATGCTGCAGGCCATGAACACCGGCCACGACGGCTCCCTGTCCACCATTCACGCGAACACCTCACGCGACGCCCTGGCCCGCCTCGAGACCCTGGTGCTGATGGCGGGCATGGACCTGCCGCTGAGGGCGATCCGCGAGCAGGTGAGCAGCGCGATCGACGTGATCGTCCAGCTGACCCGTCTGCGGGACGGCAGCCGCAGGGTCACCTCGGTGACCGAGGTGCACGGCATGGAAGGCCAGACGATCACCATGCAGGACGTCTTCGAGTTCGACTACTCGGCCGGCGTCGGGGCTGATGGACGATTCCTCGGCACGATCCGGCCCACCGGCGTGCGACCCGGGTTCACCCAGAAGTTCGACGACCTCGGGATCAAGCTCTCGCCGAGTGTCTTCGGGACCGGCCAGCTCTGGTCGGGCGGGAGGCACTGATGGGAAGCTTCTTCGCCTCCGGCGCCGCACTCACCCTGGGCTGGATCCTGCTCGCCACCGCCGGAGTGACGATGACCGTGCTGGTGACGCTGCCGAGCACCCGCCTCCCGCTTGCTCGGCGCCGGGTCGGCAGCGAGCCGCAGGGATCAGGCATCCAGCGGATCGCGACCGTGACCACCAACACCGTCGACAGGTTCATGCGCGGACGCAGCAGCTCGCTCGACGCGATCCTGGAGGAGGCCGGCGTCGAGACGCCGGCGAAGGACCTGATCGTGATCACCGGCGCAGCGGCGCTGGCGTGCTTCGCCTTCGGGCTCGTTCTCGGCCAGGGCGTGATCGGCGTGCTGCTCGCGCTGCTGTGCCCGATCCTCGGCCGGATGTACCTGTCCATGCTGGCAGACCAGCGCCGCAAGGCCTTCGGCAAGCAGCTCGACGAGACCCTGCAGATGATGGCCGGGAGCCTGCGGGCGGGCTACAGCCTGCCGCAGGCGGTGGGCACGATCGCGCAGGAGGCGGGCAAGCCCGTGTCCCAGGAGTTCGCGCGCGTGACCAACGAGACCCGCGTCGGGCGTCCGATGATCGACTCGCTCAACGACGTCGCCACCCGGATGCGCAACGAGGACTTCTACTGGATCACCCAGGCGATCGGGATCAACCGCGAGGTCGGCGGCAACCTGGCCGACGTGCTGGACACGGTCAGCAAGACGATCCGCGAACGCACCCAGATGAAGCGTCAGGTCGCTGCACTGGCCGCGGACGGCAAGCTGTCGGCGATCATCCTGATGCTGCTGCCCTTCGTCGTCACGCTGTTCCTGTTCATGACCAACCGTGAGTACATCATGCGTCTTTTCACCGACCCGCTCGGCTGGGGCATGTTGGCCGCCGGCGTGATCATGCTCGGCATCGGCGGCTTCTGGCTGACCAAGGTCATCAACCTCAAGTACTGAAGGAGGCACTGTGCAATCCGACGCATACCTCGCGCTGGCCCTGTTCACGGTCGGCGTCGGCGTGCTGCTCTGGTTCCTCTTCGGTGGCGCGTCGGTCAACCGCAAGCAGACCCTCGCCAACCTGCGCCGGCAGCTGGACAAGCCCGCCGCCGCGCAGGCGGTCAGCAGCAGCGATCGCAAGAACGCGGGCGGCCTGACCGCCTCCGTCGTCAAGGCCGCTCCTGCGCCGCTGATGAAGACGCTCAACAAGTTGTGGGCCGGGGCCGGCCGTCCGGAGAACAACACGCCGGAGCGGATCGTCGCCACCATGGCGCTCCTCGGTCTGGTCGGCGCCGCGGCGGGTGTCCTGATCGCGCGGCAGGTCCAGCCGCCGCTCGGGCTGCTGATGGGCGTCGGCGTCGCCGCGCTCGCGTTCTTCTACCCGATGGTCCGGCTGCACAGCGCCGGGGCCACGCGCAAGGAGGCGATCAAGCGACAGCTGCCCGATACTCTCGACCAGATGAGCATCGCAGTGAACGCCGGCCTCGGCTTCGACGCGGCGATGATGCGGGTGGCCAAGAACGGCAAGGGCGAACTTGCCAGCGAACTGGTCCGCACGCTGCAGGACATCCAGGTCGGCCAGACCCGGCGGGCAGCCTACGAGGACCTGGCCGCGCGCACCGGGGTGGAGACGCTGCACCGGTTCGTCCGCTCGATCATCCAGGCGGAGGCCTACGGCATCGCACTGTCGGACGTGCTGCAGACCCAGGCCGACGAACTGCGCCTCGAGCGTCGCCAGTACGCAGAGCGCAAGGCCATGGAGATCCCGGTCAAGGTCGTCTTCCCGCTGATCCTGTTCATCATGCCGGCCATGTTCATCGTCGTGATGGGTCCGGGCGTGATCGGCATCATCCATGCCTTCGGCGGCATGGGCTGATCAGCCGATGACGATCCTGATCTGCGCGCTGGTGTCCGGTGCCGCCGCCTGGGCCCTGACCAGGTTCATGCGGCACAGCGCCACCTCGGACGCGCCGATCCTGCACAGCTGGCTGCACGTGGCGGTGGCCGCGGTGCTCGGCGGCCTGGCAGGCCTCGCGTCCAGCTGGGCCGAGATGGCCGTCTTCGTGGTGCTCGCGGTCGCTTCCGGTCTGCTCACGGTGATCGACTTCGCCGAGGAGCGGCTGCCGGACGTCATCGTGTTGCCGCTGCTGGGGATCACGGCCGTCCTGCTCACGGTCGCGGCCTGGATCACCGGCGAGTGGGGTTCGCTGCTCCGCGCGGTCATCGCCGCCGCCGCCCTGTTCGTCCTCTACTTCGTGATGATGATCTTCTCCCCCGACCTGGGTTTCGCGGACGTCAAGCTGATCGCCATCGCGGGCCTGTTCATGGGCTGGTTCGGTTGGGGGGCGGTGGTCATGGGCGCGTGCCTGGGCTGGGTGAGCTATGCCATTCCCGGGTTCGCGCGAATGTTCCGGACCACGAAGGGCGAGCGGGGCTCGCTCCCGCTCGGGCCGTTCATCATCCTCGGCTCCGTGCTCGGCGTGTTCTGGGCCGGCGCCTTCATGACCTGGTAGCCGGCCCCGGTCAGGGCTCCCCCGGCTCGATCGCCTGGTCGAGCCGCAGCAGCCGCGGTGGCGCCGGATCGCCGGTCCGGCGACGGCTGACCAGGACATCGCAGTGGGCGTGCTCGACCAGCTGGCCGGTGACCGACCCCAGCAGCAGGCCCGAGAACCCGCCCAGGCCACGGGTGCCCACCACGATCACGCGGGCGGCCTGCGAGGCCCGGAGCAGTTCGCGCCCTGCGGCGCCGTGGGGGACGTCGTAGCCGACCTCCACCTGCGGATACTCCGCCACGGCCGCGGCGGTCGCCTTCTTCAACTCGTCGAGCACGGCCTCGGCGTAGTCCTCCACCGGTGGCACGAAGCCAGGCTCCCAGGTCTTCGGGCGCGGGGCGTTGCTGATCGTCCAGGCCCGGACGATGCGCACGGGAGCCCCGAGCTTCGACGCGAGCCACAGCCCCTTGCGGAGAGCCTCCGCGGAGAAGTCGGACCCGTCGTAGCCGATCACGACCGGAGCGGTTTCCATACCTGACCTTAACCACACCGCTACCTGCCTCGGGGAGAATAGGTACAGGAGGGAGCCGCCATGAAGATCCTGATCGTCGGTACCGCCGGCCGCGATTTCCACGTGTTCAACACCATGTACCGCGACGAGCCAGAGCACCAGGTGGTCGCCTTCACGTCCGCCGACATGGCAGCCGGGCAGTCGGGACGCTATCCGGCCTGCCTCACCGGTCCGCTCTACCCGGAGGGTCTGCCCATCCTTCCGGAGGCGGACCTGGAGGGGATCATCGCCCGCTACGGCGTCACGCACGTCGTCTTCGCCTACTCCGAGATCGGTTGTGCGGGCATAGCCGGCCTCGCCACCAGGGCGCTGGCCGCCGGGGCGGACTTCCAGCTGGTGAACCCGCGCCGGTCGATGCTGGCATCGACCAGCCCCGTGATCGCGGTCACCTCCGCCTCCTCGGGCGCGGGGAAGTCGCCGACCGTCCGCTATCTCGCCGAGCTGCTCGGCTCCTGGGGCCTGCGGGTGGCCGTCATCCGGCACCCCCTGCGCATCCGGGACTTCGCCGAGGACCGCCGCCACGTCACCGCGGTTGTCGACGGGGTCGTCCGGGACGCCTGCGCGGCACCCGAGCGCGAACCGTACGACGCCGTGCCGGGCTCGATCATGTTCTCCGGGCTCGACTTCGAGGTGATCCTGCGGGCAGCGGAGGCCGAGGCCGACGTCATCCTCTGGGACGGCGCGGGCAGCGACCTGCCCTTCGTCGAGCCGAGCCTGCACATCGTCCTCACCGACCCGCTGCGCGCGGACGAGGCCGAGCTGTTCCCGGGGGAGGTAGGCCTGAGGATGGCGGACGCCGTGCTGGTCAGCAAGTGCGACGCCGCGACGCCCGAGCAGGCGGCGATCGTCGAGCGCGCCTTAGCCAGGGTGAACCCGGACGCCGTGCTGCTGACCGCGGACTCCCCCGTCCTCGTCGAGAACGGCGAGGCGGTGGCCGGCCGTACGGTCGTCGTAGTCGAGGAGGAGATCACGCTCAGCCTGGGCGCGCTCAGGCCGGGCGCGGGCACGGAGGCCGCCCACCTGGTCGGCGCGTCGGGAATCCTCAGTCCGCTGCCGCAGGCCGCCGGCGCGCTCGCCGACGTCTACGCGCGGCACCCGGAGGCGCAGTCGGTGCTCCCGCTCACCGGTTACGATCCCGAGGACCTGGCCGAGGTGCGGGCGACCCTCGAGGCGACCCCGAGCGAGGCGGTGATCGACGCCACCCGGCTGGACCTGGCCACGCTGCTCGGGCTCACCCGACCGGTGGCGCGGGCCTCCTACACCATCCGTCCGCACGACCCGGAACGGCTCGCGGGTCTGGTCCGGGCCGCGGTCGGCCTATGATCTCAACTCCGGCACGAGGAGGATCCATGACGAAGGCGCGCAGCGCTGCGCAGCAGCTGTCCATCGAGCAGGTCGAGACCTACACGTCCCACAACTACCACCCGCTGCCGGTGGTCGTGGCGAGCGGCTCGGGAGCCTGGCTGACCGACGTGGACGGCAATCGCTACCTCGACTTCCTCTCCGCCTACTCCGCGGTGAACTTCGGCCACTCCAACCCCGACCTGGTCCGGGTGGCCACCGAGCAGCTGGGCCGGGTGTCGATCACCTCCCGCGCGGTGTACTCGGCCACCTACGGCCCGTTCGTCGAGGCGCTCGCGAAGCTGTGCGGCAAGGACATGGTGCTGCCGATGAACACCGGAGTGGAGGCCGTGGAGTCGTCGCTGAAGCTCGCCCGCAAGTGGGGCTACGAGGTGAAGGGCGTGCCCGAGGACCGGGCGAACATCATCGTGATGGAGGGGAACTTCCACGGCCGCACGATCAGCGTGATCTCTTTCTCCTCCGACGAGGACGCCACCAACAGCTACGGGCCGTTCACACCGGGCTTCGTGAAGGTGCCCTACGGCGACCTGGAGGCGATCGAGCAGGCGGTGGACGCAGACACCGTCGCCATCCTGGTCGAGCCAATCCAGGGCGAGGCGGGCGTGATCACTCCCCCGCCGGGATTCCTGCCCGGCGTCCGGGCCATCGCGGACCGGCACAACCTGCTGATGATCGCCGACGAGATCCAGTCCGGCCTCGGCCGCACCGGGACCACCTTCTACTGCGAGCAGGCCGGCGTGGTGCCCGACCTCTACCTGCTCGGCAAGGCGTTGGGCGGCGGCGTCGTGCCGGTCTCGGCCGTGGTGGGGAACGCGGACATCCTGGGCCTGTTGCGGCCCGGCCAGCACGGGTCGACCTTCGGCGGGAACCCGCTCGGTGCGGCCGTGGGGCTCGCGGTGGTGAGGCTGCTGGAGACCGGCGAGATGCAGGCCCGCTCGCGTGAGCTGGGCGCCTACCTGCACGGGCGGCTGGCCGAGCTGGTCGGGCAGGGCGTGACCGAAGTGCGCGGCGTGGGGTTGTGGGCGGGAATCGACATCGACCCGGCGCTGGGCACGGGCCGCGAGATCTGCGAGCGGCTCCTGGGCCGCGGCGTCATCGCGAAGGACACCCACGGCCAGACCATCCGGATGGCGCCGCCGCTGGTGATCACGCGCGAGGAGCTCGACCTCGGCCTGGACGCGCTGGTCGCGGTGCTGGCCGAGGCGACGGCGGACGCGTCCGTGGCCGCTGCCGTCCGCTGACGAGCGGCCACGGACGCAGGCGGGCGGGCCCACCACCCCAGGAGGCGGGCCCGCCCGGCCTCACGGCTCAGGCCTGGACGGCCGAAACCTCGAACTCCAGGGTGACCTTGTCGGAGACCAGCACGCCGCCGGTCTCCAGGGCGGCGTTCCAGGTCAGGCCCCAGTCCTTGCGGTTCACGCTGACCTGGCCCTCGAAGCCGATCCGGTGGTTGCCGAACGGGTCGGTGGCCGCGCCGCCGAACTCGAAGGGGACGGTGACGGGCTTGGTCACGTCCTTGATGGTGAGGTTGCCGGTGACCTCGACCGTGTCGTCCCCGGTGACCTCGAAACCGGTGGCGACGAAGGTGATCGTCGGGTAGGTCGCGACGTCGAAGAAGTCGGGGCTGGTCAGGTGGCCGTCACGGTTGGCGTCGCGAGTGTCGACGCTCCCGGCCTGGATGGTGACCTCGAGGCTCGAGGCGGACGGGTTCGCGCCGTCGATGGTGGCGGTGCCGCTGACCTCGTTGAAGGCGCCGCGGACCTTGGCGATCATCGCGTGGCGGGCGACGAAGCCGATCCGGGAGTGCGACGGGTCGAGCGTGTAGGTGCCGGTCAGGTCCTGCACCCGGGCGATGGTGGCTGTACTCATTGGGGTTCCTCTGTTAGTTGAAGTCTCAACTAAAAGCATAGGCGCCGACAGTTGATTCGTCAACTACCCCATTCAGCACGCGGCGAAACAACCCTCCCGGGTATGCGGTGGTCGGGGGTAGGGTGACAGCACACTCGCCAGGGCGGCACACGGGAGCGCCGTCCGTCGAAACCCAACGGAGGATGCATTGACCAACGCGACCTTCAGCCACGATGACGTGCGTCTGGACCTGCCCCTCGTGCCCGCCAGCCAGGGCAACAACGGCTACGACATCGCCAAGCTGCTGGGCGCGACCGGCGACACGACGCTCGATGTGGGGTTCGCCAACACCGCGTCCTGCTGCTCGGCGATCACGTTCATCGACGGCGACGCCGGCATCCTGCGCTACCGCGGCTACCCGATCGAACAGCTGGCAGAGCAGACCACCTTCCTCGAGGTCGCCTACCTCGTGCTGTACGGCGAGTTGCCCACGCAAACCCAGCTGGACGAGTTCTCGGCCAGCATCGCGAAGTACCACGTGATCGACGAGCGGATGCGGGAGATGTTCCGCACCATGCCCCGCAAGTCGCACCCGATGCCGGTCCTGTCCGCATCGATCAACGCGCTGTCCACCTTCGCCGTCTCGCGCTACGGCGAGGACGCCTTCGACCTCGACCGGGCCACCCACATCCTGCTCGGCTCAGTGCCGACCCTGGCCGCCTACGGCTACAAGAACTCGGTCGGCCAGCCGTTCCTGTACGCCGACGAGACCCTGAGCTACATCGAGAACTTCCTGCGGATGTCGTTCGGGCTGCCCACCGGGCCCTACCCGTTCGACGACGACATCACCCGCGCGCTCGACGTGCTGCTGATCCTGCACGCCGACCACGAGCAGAACTGCTCCACCTCGACGGTCCGCATGGTCGGCTCCTCGGGCGCCAACATCTACGTGTCCATCGCCGCGGGAGTGAGCGCCCTTTCCGGCCCGCTGCACGGCGGCGCGAACCAGGCCGTGCTCGAGATGCTGAAGGGGATCCGCGACGAGGGCGGCGACGTCCACTCCTACATCAACAAGGTGAAGGACCGGAAGGACACCACCAAGCTGATGGGCTTCGGCCACCGGATCTACAAGAACTACGACCCGCGCGCCGCGATCGTGAAGAAGCACGCCGACTCCATCCTGCGCACCCGCTCCGGCACCCAGGACGAGCTGCTCGACCTGGCGCTCCAGCTTGAGGACGCGGCGCTGAGCGACCCCTACTTCCAGGAGCGCAAGCTCTACCCGAACGTGGACTTCTACACCGGCCTGATCTACCAGGCGATGGGCTTCCCACAGAACATGTTCACCGTCCTGTTCGCCCTCGGCCGGCTGCCCGGCTGGATCGCCCACTGGCGTGAGCAGTTCACCGATCCCGCCACCAAGATCAACCGCCCGCGCCAGGTGTACGTCGGCGAGGTGGAGCGTCCGTTCGTCCCGATCGATCAACGCGGCTGATCCCCGGGACGGTCGCGCCGGCCGGGAACCGGACCAGAAGGAACCGTCCCCGATCCGGGCCGGCTCAGAGGCTGTCGGCCAGGTCGGCCCGGAAGGCCGCCAGCAGTTCGTCCACCCAGCCGCCGATCGGCTCCAGGCGGCCGTAGAAGAACCGCAGGATCTCGGGCTCCTCGACGAACCGCAGCCCCCCGACGAGGTCACGGTGCTCGAACAGCCAGCCGATCCGGTCGATCGCGTAGTTCACCTGGCTGAGCGTGAACACCCGGCGCGGCAGCGCAAGCCGGACGAGTTCCATGTTCGCCATCGGCTCGACGCCGTTGGCGTCCCGCTGCTCGCTCAGGGTGCCGCGCTCCATGCCCCGCACGCCGGAGGCGATGTAGAGGGCTGACGCGAGCGCCCCGGCCGGGTACTGCTGCTGGGGCACGTGCGGAAGGAACCGCATCGCGTCCAGGTGCGCCCCCAGCCCACCGGCGGGGGTGATCACAGGGATGCCGCGGGCGTCGAGCTCGGCGACCATGTGCTCGATGAACTGCGGGCCCTGGTTGATCATGTCCTCGTCCATGGTCTCGTCCAGGCCGACCGTGATCGCCTCCATCTCCCGAACCGACATGCCGCCGTAGGTGAGGAAGCCCTCGTACATCGGCACGAGGCCACGCATCTGCTTGTACAGCGCCTCGTCGCGGATGCAGATGCCGCCGCCGCGGCCGAAGCCCAGCTTGCGGGCAGAGAAGTAGATGACGTCGAAACAGTCCGCGATCGCCCGGGTGATCTCCGGGATCGTCATGTCCCGACACTGCTCCTCGCGGGTCTTGTTGAAGTGCAGGTTGTCGGCCAGCAGGGACGCGTCCAGCACGGTCAGGATGCCGTGCTCGCGGGCGACCGCGGTGGTCTCGCGGAAGTTCGCCAGGCTCAGCGGCTGCCCGCCGATCAGGTTGGTGCCGGCCTCGACCCGGACGTAGGCGATCGCCTCCGCTCCCTGCTCGGCAATCAGCGCCCGCAGCGCGGCGACGTCGAAGTTGCCCTTGAACTGGTTGTCGCTGGTCACCTCCAGGCCGGCGGCGGTGATCAGCTCCCGTACCTCGCCGCCGCGCGCGGTCACGTGGGCCTTCGAGGTGGTGAAGTGGTAGTTCATCGGCACGAACGTGCCCGGCTGAACGAGTGCCTGGGCCAGGATGTGTTCGGCCGCGCGGCCCTGGTGCGTGGGCAGGAACCAGTCCATGCCGAACACCTCGATGAGCTTGCGGTGCAGGCGGGTGAAGGTCGCCGAGCCGGCGTACGCGTCGTCCGCGATCAGCATCGCCGCCTGCTGCTGGTCGCTCATGGCGTTCACGCCGGAGTCGGTGAGCATGTCGAGGAACACGTCCGCGTTCTGCAGCAGGAACGTGTTGTAGCCCGCCTCTGCCATCGCCCGGCGGCGCTCCTCGATGGGGTGGAGGGTGAGCTTCTGGATGATCCGGACCTTGTGCATCTCCAGCGGCAGTTGCTGCCCACTGAAGAAGGTGACCTTCGCCATTGAACGTTCCTTCGTGTGGTGTGCCTTCGAGCGGTCACAGGTTAGCCAGCCGAGGGCTCCGAAATTCTGGTGTCCGAGGAATTCCGCCCACACCCCTCTGCAAAGTGGCCCGTAGAGGCCGACTACGGCCTCTACGGGCCACTCTGCGGGTATCAGGCGGCAGGAGTCCAGCTCAGACGTGCAGACGAACCTGAGGAGGACTCATGCGAATCGTGAAGCTCATCGTGCTCGGCAGTGCACTCGCCCTCGCGGGCGGACTCCTGGTCCCCTCCGCCAGGGCCGCCGCAGCCGTCCCGCGCGCCCTGCCGATGGACGTGGCGACCCGTGTCGTCTCCATCGACGTGGACGGCGACGGTGCGCCCGACACGGTCACGGTGGAGCAGAGCGGCCCGGACACCTTCGTGGTGAACGTGGTGACGTCGGCTGGGCAGGACGACGTGGTGCAACTCACCTCGACGATCGACGACGACTGGGGGATCGAGCCCTGGTACGGCGCCGCGAAGCTCGACCGGTCGCCGGGGTACGAGCTGCTGCTGCTCACCTCCGGCGGCGACGGTGTGATGTTCCGGGTGCTGACCTGGCGCGAGGGTGGACTGGTCTTCGAGAAGGCGCCGAAGTCGCTGATCAAGGGCAGCTACGACTGGTACCTCGCCAGTCTCGACTGGGCCCGTTTCGGCTACCGGTTCACGACCTGGCACCACCGGCGCTACGTCCGCGACTTCGAACTGTTCCGTAGCGGGAAGTACTGGAAGGGCACCATCGTGAAGTCGGTGTGGAAGTCGGGCACGTGGACGAAAGTGTCGTCCACGAAGGTGAAGTTCACCGCCTCGCAGGCGAAGCCCTACAACGGCCTGAGCGGCGTGACCGTGGTCGCCCGACCGTGAGCCGCCCGCACCCGCCGCCCGTCATCTAGGGTGTGCGGTGGGAGGGCACAGGTGGGACGCGACGGGACGCACACGTGTCGTCGAGTCGCACACCGGGCTCACGTGACACGGATCATCGGATCGGCCGTCGCCGCGTGCCTCATCCTCGCCGGCTGCTCCCGACCGGGTGACGCGGAGCCGGTGCCGACGCCGGCTCCATCCACCACGGCAGCGCCGACGCCGACACCGAGCACCTCGACGACGGCCCCGGCACAGGCTGCCACCCAGAAGGTGGTCTTCGGCGATCCCTGGTCGCGGAACCAGCACCGCGTCCACGCCGTGGTCGAGTCGGCCCTCTCCATCGTCAACGCGACCACCAAGGGCCAGACGATCCTCGTGGCGATCTTCAGCCTGACCTCTCCTGAAGCCACGGACGCCTTCATCCGGGCGCACCAGCGCGGCGTCCACGTCCAGGTCGTGCTCAACGCGGTGATCGCGAACAAGCCGCAGGTGCGACGGCTCCGGGCTGCGCTGGGCACCCGCAGGTCGGCCCGCTCGTGGGTCGTGGTGCGCGGTGGCGACGTCCGCATGCACTCCAAGTTCCTGCTCACCTCGGGACGCGGCAAGCCGCCGGTGGTCTGGGTGTCGTCGGGCAACTTCACCAACGCGGACGGCCGTGACCAGGCCAACGCGGCGCTGATCACGCGGGGCGACCGGCAGCTGTACGACTTCCTCGCCACCCAGTTCGACCTGCTCAGCCACAGCGTCAACGACCCGGCACAGCTCGGACGCAGCGCCACGACCGCCACCTCGGTGGTGCAGGCCTACCCCCTCCCCGAGGGCGGAGCCGCCAACGACCCCGTGCTCCGGTTCCTCAGCGACGTGTCCTGCCGCCACGGCACGGACCAGACCACCATCCGGCTCGCCCAGCTGCTGTTCCGCAGCGAGCGGGGCTACCTGGTTCCGAGGCTGCGGCAGTTGCAGGCCGATGGCTGCCGGGTGCTCCTGATCGGCCACATGCGCGGCTTCTCGAAGGACGTCCAGCAGGCGCTGACCAAACCCGGCTCAGGGCGCATCGACCTGCGTTCCACGCAGGGAACGATCCTGCACCTGAAAGTCACCACCATCGACGGCTGGAACACGGCCGGCCAGCGCATCCGGACGGCGCTGGTGGGCACCCACAACCTGAGCGGACGGGCCCTCGCCGACATGCCGGGCCAGGGGATGAACGACGAACTGACCCAGGTGACCACGAACGCCGGCGTCGTGCGCTCCTTCGACACCTGGATCGACGACCTGATCCGCGACCACAGCGCGCCGGTCCGCTACCGCTGAGCCGTCGCCGGCGTCGTCGCGGGGACGCGGGGAGGGCGGCCGGGCCGGCTGCCGGCAGGGGTTCCCGCGGACCGGCAGCGCCAGCACCTGCCGTCAGGCCAGCCGCGCCAGTTCCGCGCCGAGCGCGGTGAGGAGGCCTTCGAAGTCGGGGACGGCGTCCGCGTCCGCGATCGCCGTGATCGTCAGATCTCCGGCGTAGGAGAGGACCGCCAGCACCACGGTCAGGTTGCCGGTGGCCGAGGTGAGCGGGACGATGCGTCGCACCGGCCGGCCGGCGATCGACAACGGCTCGACCGGACCGCGCACATTGGTCACCACCAGGTTGACCATGCGCTGGGAATCGATGAACCGGCGGAACAGCCCGAGCCGGACGAGCAGTCCGAAGCCCGGGCGCAGCAGGGTGTTCGACAGGGTGCGCGGACGCCGCTTGGCGGCCCGGGTGACCTCCGCGATCGCGCCGACCCGGGCGGCGAGGTCTCCGGACGCCGGCAGCCGCAGCGGCATCACCGCGCTGGCGTTGCCCGTGACCTGCCCGGGCAGCCGGTAGGCGAACGGCACCGACACCACCAGCTCGGCCACCTCCTCCCCCCGGCCCTCGAGCAGCGCGTGCAGCGCCCCGGTCGCCACGGCCAGCGCTGCATCGTTCACCGTGCCGCCGTGCGCGTGGGCTCCGCGCCGGACGTCCCGGAGATCTGCGGCGACGGTGCCGAGCGTGCGGCGGGTGCCGGTGGGCTGGTTCAGGCTCGTCCGCGGCGCGCGTCCGCCCGAGGCGATCATCCGACCCGCCAGCACCAGGTGCAGAGCCGCCGCGGGCAGCCCGCGGAGCGCCCGCAGGCGTCCCCGCACGTTGTCCGCGGCGAGCTCCCGACGAGTGGGTGCGGGGCGCGGGAAGGCGTCCGCGGCCGGCGCGGGCCCGTCGGACAGGGTTGCGAGCAGCGCCAGGGCCGCCAGCCCGTCGGCCAGCACGTGGTGCATCACCAGCACGAGGGCCAGCACCGCGCCGTCCGGCCCGGTGACGATCCGGCCCGCCCACAGCGCGCGGTCCCGGGGCAGCCGGTCGGCCAGCAGGTCCAGTGCGACCCGGTCGACCTGCTTCGGATCGGAGACCTCGGTGACCCGGAGGTGTTCCTCCAGCGCGAAGCGCGGGTCATCGACCCACACCGGGCGCCCGCAGCCGAACGGCTGGCGAGTGAGTACCTGGCGCAGCCGCGACGCGGCGGGCAGCCGTCCGGCCAGATGGTCGGTGAGGTCGGCGACGCCGGGGGCATCCGGACCGAACCAGAGCACGCCGCCCACCTGCATCGGGACCGTGCCGTGATCGCCGGACAGCGACATCAGGTCATCGACGCCCAGCCGGTCGATGCCAGCTCCGGAATCTGCCATCGCACCCTCGATCGGTGGACCGAGTTCGGAACCGTCCCCAACCTGGTCCGGACCGGATTGGGGACGGTTCCGAACTCGGTCCGGGGTCAGGACCTGGTGAGCCCCTGCAGGTGCAGGACGGTCGGACGGCTGACGTCGGCGAAGAAGTCGTTGCCCTTGTCGTCCACCACGATGAACGCCGGGAAGTCCTTCACCTCGATCTTCCAGATCGCCTCCATGCCGAGCTCGGGGTACTCCAGCAGCTCGACGCTGGTGATGCAGTCCTGGGCAAGCCGGGCAGCGGGACCGCCGATCGAGCCGAGGTAGAACCCGCCGTGCGCCTGGCAGGCATCGGTGACCGCCTTCGAGCGGTTGCCCTTCGCCAGCATGATCATCGAGCCGCCGGCGGCCTGGAACTGGTCGACGTAGGAGTCCATCCGGCCCGCGGTCGTCGGCCCGAACGAGCCGGACGCCATCCCTTCGGGGGTCTTGGCCGGGCCCGCGTAGTAGACCGGGTGGTCCTTCAGGTACTGCGGCATCTCCTCGCCGGCGTCCAGACGCTCCTTGATCTTGGCGTGCGCGATGTCGCGTCCCACGATCACGGTGCCGTTCAACGACAGCCGGGTCTTCACGGGGTACTTGCTCAACTCGGCCAGGATCTCCGGCATCGGCCGGCCCAGGTCGATCTCGACGACGTCGCCGCCCTCGAGGTGCTCGTCGGTGGTCTCGGGCATGAAGTGCGCCGGCTCGGTCTCGAGCTGCTCGATGAACACGCCCTCGGGGGTGATCTTGCCCAGGCACTGCCGATCGGCGGAGCAGGACACCGCGATCGCGACCGGCAGGGACGCGCCGTGCCGCGGCAGCCGCACCACCCGCACGTCGTGACAGAAGTACTTGCCGCCGAACTGCGCGCCGATGCCCATCTGCCGGGTCAGCTCCAGCACCTGTGCCTCGAGCTCGGTGTCGCGGAACCCGTGCGCGCTCATGGAGCCTTCGGTGGGCAGCGAGTCGAGGTACTTCGCCGAGGCGTACTTCGCGGTCTTCATCGCGAACTCGGCCGACGTGCCGCCGACCACGATGGCCAGGTGGTAGGGCGGGCAGGCGGCGGTGCCGAGCGAGCGGATCTTCTCGTCGAGGAAGGTCATCATCGACGTCGGGTTCAGGATCGCCTTCGTCTCCTGGTACAGGTAGCTCTTGTTCGCCGAGCCGCCGCCCTTGGCCATGAACAGGAACTTGTAGGTGTTCTCGTGGCCGGGAGCGGTGTCTGCGTACAGCTCGATCTGGGCGGGCAGGTTCGAGCCGGTGTTCTTCTCCTCCCACATGGTCAGCGGCGCGTTCTGGGAGTAGCGCAGGTTCAGCTTCGTGTAGGCGTCGAACACGCCCTTGCTGAGCGGAAGCTCGTCGGTGCCCTCGCTGAGCACCTGCTGGCCGCGCTTGCCCATGATGATCGCGGTGCCCGTGTCCTGGCACATCGGCAGCACGCCGCCGGCGGCGATGTTGGCGTTCTTCATCAGGTCGAGGGCCACGAACTTGTCGTTCGGGCTCGCCTCGGGATCCTCGAGGATCGTGCGCAGCTGGGCCAGGTGGGCCGGACGCAGGTAGTGCGCGATGTCGTGCATCGCGGTCTCGGCGAGGAGCTCCAGCGCCTCGGGGGCAACCTTCAGGAACGTGCGTCCGTCCGGACCCTCAACGGTCTCCACACCCTCGGTGGTGAGGAGCCGGTAGGGGGTGGTGTCCTCCCCGGTCGGCAGCATGTCCTCGTAACGGAATTCGGCCATGACACTCCTTTGCACTGACACTTTGCGCCACCCTTCCTCCTCGGTGAACGCGAGCAAGCTCGCCTCGCCTCGTCGTCGGGTCCAGCCCGGACCATCCTTCCACTTCGGAAGTCGGGTCACCGCCGAACCGGAATAGGCGGACGCAGGGGTGGGTACGATCGGGAATGTGCCGACGACGAGGTCGGCATGTTTCTCGTGGAGGTGTGATGTTCGGTCAGCCCCGGTTCGCTGCCATGAACGCACTCATCAATGACGTCATCGAGACCGAGAAGGTCCTGATCGTGGCGCACCGTGGCAGTGCCGGGGGCAGCGTTGCCGTGAACACCGAGCTCAGCATCAGGGCGGCGCAGCTGCAGGGCGCGGGCATGGTGGAGCTGGACGTCTCGGCGTCCCGGGACGGCGAGTTCTACCTGTTCCACGACGGCTGCGAACCCGAGGTACTCGGCTTCGAAACCAACCTGCAGACCCTCACCGCGGAGGAGATCGACAGTGCGTCCTACATCTGGGTGGACCGGCCCGGGCGGAGGGCGCACGTGGAGCGCCTGCTGCCGGTGCTGCGGACCTTCAAGGACACCAGGGCACTGTTCAACATCGATCGCTCCTGGTGGCGGTGGCCGAACCTGTTGAAGGCGCTGGACGGGCTGTACATGGCCCACCAGCTGCTGATGAAGTGCCCGGCCTGGGAGGAGGCGGCCCTGGACCGGCTGCGCGCCTTCGAGGTGAAGTTCCCGTTCGTTCCGATCTGTTCCACTCCGGAGGACGTGTACCGGGTGGTGAACGACCCCGAGCTGAACACCGTCGGCGTCGAACTCATCACCAACACCCGCCAGCACCCGTGGTTCTCGCCGTCGGTGATCGAGGAGTTCCAGAGCCTGGGGGTGTTCGTGTTCGTGAACGCTGTGACCCTGACCACGGGCATCCCGCTGTTCGG
>PHEV01000071.1 GCA_002843035.1 Actinobacteria bacterium HGW-Actinobacteria-5
CGGGGAATTCGCGGGAGTCTGGTTGACGCAGCGTTGCAAACGAATGCATAGTGCTTCACGGCGGAACCTCTCACCGGTGGGACGGTGGCGGTGACCGCGCGCGACCGGGCCAGGGCGGCCGGCATCCGTGAGGCCCGCAACGAGGACTGACCCCAGGAGGTACGGAATGACCCTGACCCTGCGATCGGCAGCCGAGTGCGGGCTGGACGCCGTCAGCCTCGGCGAGGTGATGCTCCGACTCGATCCCGGCGAGGGCCGGGTGCGCACCGCACGGTCGTTCCGTGCCTGGGAGGGGGGCGGGGAGTACAACGTCGCCCGCGGCCTGCGGCGCGCGTTCGGCCTGCGCACCGCGATCGTCACCGCGCTCGCCGACAACGAGGTGGGCCGCCTGGTCGAGGACTTCATCCTCACCGGCGGCGTGGACACCTCCTGGATTCGCTGGGTGCCGTACGACGGCGTGGGCCGGGAGGTGCGCAACGGGCTCAACTTCACCGAGCGCGGCTTCGGCGTCCGCGGTGCCGTGGGGGTCTCGGACCGCGGTCACACGGCGATCTCGCAGCTGCGGGCGGACGACGTCGACTTCGACGACCTGTTCGGACGGGTGGGCGTCCGCTGGTTGCACACCGGCGGCATCTACGCCGCACTGTCGGAGACAGCGGCGCAGACCGCACTCA
This sequence comes from Actinobacteria bacterium HGW-Actinobacteria-5, assembly GCA_002843035.1. Lineage (GTDB taxonomy): Bacteria > Actinomycetota > Actinomycetes > Propionibacteriales > Propionibacteriaceae > Propionicimonas. The sequence goes on from PHEV01000071.1 coordinate 675, forward strand.
CCGCCGTCCGCACCGCACGCGCCCACGGCACGGTGGTCTCCTACGACCTGAACTACCGGCCGAGCCTGTGGAAGGCGATCGGCGGGCAGGCGCGGGCCCGGGAGGTGAACCGGGCGATCGCCCCGTACGTCGACGTGATGATCGGCAACGAGGAGGACTTCACCGCGGCACTCGGCTTTGACGTGCCGGGTGTGGACGCCTCGCTCGCGGACCTGGACACGGCCGGCTTCGAGGCGATGATCGCCGAGGTGGCCCGGGCCTACCCCAACCTGGAGGTCATCGCGACGACGCTGCGGAGCGTGCGCAGCGCGTCCGTCAACGACTGGGGGGCGATCGGGTGGTCGCCCGGAACCGGAGTGGTGGCCGCGGCCCAGCGCGATCGCCTCGAGGTCCTCGATCGCGTGGGCGGCGGGGACTCCTTCGCGTCCGGGCTGATCGCGGGCCTGCTCGATGGTGAACCCCTGCCTGTCGCCGTCGAGTGGGGTGCAGCCCACGGCGCCCTCGCCATGACCACGCCCGGGGACACGTCGACGGCCACGAAGGCCGAGGTACTCAAGCTCGCCGCCGGCGGCGGGGCCCGCGTCGACCGCTGATCCGGTGCGCGCCCCGACCGCGATCTGGAGCGACTGCGGCCCGGCCGCCGCGAACGACTCGACCGGCCCGGGGGTGGACGGAAAGGAGAACCGTCCCCTTTTCGTCCAACAGGTCAGCGCCGCGCGGGCACCCCGGTGCTGGCCCGCACCACCAGGTGGGTGGCGAGCACGTCCTCGCGCGGAGCGACGTCGGGATCCTTGATCGCCGCGACCAGCAGGTCGACGGCGGTGCGGGCGGCCGACTGCCGGGGCAGGTGGACGGTGGTCAGCGGCGGGTAGGTCATCATCGCGATGGTCACGTCGTCGTACCCCACCACGCTCACGTCGTCGGGGACGCGGACGCCCCTCGCGGCCAGCCGGTTGAGCAGGCCGCACGCGACGATGTCGTTGTACGCGAGCACGGCCGTCGCCGGCGAGGCCAGCATCAGGTCCGCCGCCGCGAACCCGCCGTCGAAGGTCCCCGCGAAGTTGCCCAGGTGGATCACCTCGACACCCGTGGCCTGGACCGCCTCCCGCAGGCCCTCCCTGCGCTGGCCACCCACCCACGAGGCAGCTGGCCCGTCCACGTACGCGATGGTGGTGTGGCCGAGCGCGCGCAGGTTCTGGACCGCCTTCACAGTGCCACCGGAGACATCGGCGGTCACGCTGGACAGGCCCGGGTGCCGGCGATGGATCAGCACGACCGGCGTTGCCGCGTGGCGCACCAGCTCGGCCACATCGCTGCGCGGCGAGCACAGCACCAGCCCGTCCACCTGCCGGGTGAGCGACTGCACGGCTTCCAGCTCCAGGCGCGGGTCCTCGTCGGCGTCCGCAACGAACACCGACAACCCGGTCGCACGGGCACGGCTCTGCAGGCCCTTGGCCACGTCCGCGAAGAACGGGTTGAGCAGGTCGGGCACGATCAGGCCGAGGTTTCCGGTGCGCCCCGTGATCAGGCCCCTCGCCGTGGGGTTGGGCCGGTAGTCGAGTCGCTCGGCCGCGGCGATCACCCTGCTGCGCGTCTCGCCACTGACCGAACCCCGCTCGCTCAGTGCCCGCGACACGGTCGAGGCCGAGACCCCGGCTGCCCGGGCGACATCACGGATGGTCGATCCCACGGCTACCTCATCTCCCTCGCCACGCCGATACCGCTCACGTCACCACGCCGACGTGCCAGGGGACGAACTCGTCCTGGCCGAGGTCGAGTTCCTCGCTGACCGTCCGGGCGCCGGAAGCCACCTCAATGATCCGGTCGAGGATCTGCGCACCCACACCCGACACACTGGCCGTACCGTCGGCAATCTCGCCGGCGTTCAGGTCCATATCCTCACGCATCCGGGTGAAGGTTGCGGAGTTGGTGGCGATCTTCAGTACCGGGGCAGGCTTGCCGCCGAGGACGGAGCCCCGTCCCGTGGTGAAACAGACCACGCTGGCCCCGCCGGCGATCAGCCCGGTCACGCTCACCGGGTCATAACCGGGGGTGTCCATGAACGCGAGACCCCGGGTGCGGACCGGTTGGGCGTACTCGTACACCGCGGAGAGCTCGGCGGTGCCCGCCTTGGCCACCGCGCCGAGCGACTTCTCCAGGATGGTCGTGAGACCACCGGCCTTGTTGCCGGGGGAGGGGTTGTTGTCGAGGCTGCCACCACCGTCGCGGGCGTACCCCCGCCACCAGTCGAGCCGGGCCAGCAGGCGCTCCCCCACCTCGCGGGAGGCCGCGCGCTGCGTGAGCAGGTGCTCCGCGCCGAACACTTCAGGGGTCTCGGCGAGCACCGACGTCCCGCCGGCTGCCACCAACAGGTCGGACGCGACGCCGAGCGCCGGGTTGGCCGTGATGCCGGAGTAGCCGTCCGAGCCGCCGCAGTTCAGGCCGAGGACCAGTTCGTCGATGCCGATCGGCACCCGGGCACGGCGGTCGAGTTCGGGGAGCATCCCGCGGATCGCCTCCACCCCGGCGCGGACGGTCGCCCGGATGCCGCCCTCCTCCTGGATCAGCAGCCGGCGGACGAGCGTGTCGGACGGGATTCCGGCCTCGGCCACCAGCGCATCGACGCTGACCATCTCGCAACCCAGGCCGAGCACGAGGAGGCCGCCGAAGTTGGGGTGGCGCGCGTAGCCGCGCAGGGTACGCAGGAGGATCTGCCCGCCCTCGCTGGAGGGCACCAGCCCGCAACCGGTCGTGTGGGTCAGCGCCATCACGCCGTCGACACCGGGGAAGTCTGCGAGCACGGAACCGCGGAACTGGTCGGCGATCAGCCGCGCGGTCGAGGCCGAGCAGTTCACCGAGGTGAGGATGCCGACGTAGTTGCGGGTGCCGGCCGAGCCGTCCGCCCTGCGGTAGCCGGCGAAGCTGCGGGGCGGGCCGGACGGGGGCACGGGCGCCGTCCTGCGGGTGCCGAACTCGTAGTCGCGGTCCACCTCTGCGATGCCGAGATTGTGCGTGTGCACGTGGTCACCGGACTCGATCGGACGGGTGGCCACACCGATCACCTGGCCGTACTTGCGCACGATGGCACCCGCGGGAACCGGGTGCACGGCCACCTTGTGGCCGCGGGGCACCCGGGCGCGCACCGTGACGGCCGCGCCCGCGGTGTCCACCCGTTCTCCGGACGCGAGGTCGCGCAGCGCGACGGCGACATCGTCCTGCGGAGCCAGCAGCAGCAAAGCCGACCGGGCCATGTCCCTCCGAATCCCTCCGATGGAAAGTTGCGGTACCGTTTCCACGATAGCTGTTGCGGACGGCGCTGTCGCCCCCGCGGGAGGAGACCGGAATGCCCGTCGGCATCTTTGAAGAACTCGGCCGCCACCGGATCGTGCCGGTGGTTGTCCTCGACGACGCCGGGCAGGCCGCCCCGCTCGCGTCCGCACTGGTCGAGGGCGGGCTGCCCGTTGCCGAGGTGACCTTCCGCACCGCCGCCGCAGCCGACGCGATCCGGGTGATCGCTGCCCGGGGTGACGTGCTGGTCGGCGCGGGCACGGTGCTCACCGCCGAGCAGGTCGACGCGGCGGTCGCCGCCGGAGCCGGCTACATCGTCTCCCCCGGACTGTCCCGCGCCGTGGTCGAGCGGTGCGCACACCACGGCGTCCCCGCGTTGCCCGGCGCGGTCACCGCCACCGAGGTACAGGCGGCACTCGAACTCGGCTGCAGCACCCTGAAGTTCTTCCCCGCCGGCACCTCCGGCGGCCCCGCGGCGATCCGGGCCCTCGCCGCACCGTTCGGACAGGTGCGCTTCGTGCCGACCGGGGGCGTGGGCGCGGCCAACCTCGCCGACTACCTGTCGATCCCCGTCGTCGTGGCGGTGGGCGGCTCCTGGATGGTGCCGCGGGCGGCGATCGCATCCGGCGACTGGGCGACCATCCGCGACCTCACCCGGGCCGCCGTCGCCGCCGCTGCTGCCGCGGTCTGACGAGGGGAGACGCCGCGACCCCGGTGTGCCACACTGGCCGACCATGGGTGCGGATGATCTCCGAACGCGTACGCCGGCCTACCTCTCGGGCCTGTTGCTGGCCGGACGCAAGGTTGTGGTCGCCGGTGGCGGCAGGGTCGCCCTGCGCCGGGTGCCGCGACTGCTGCAGGCGGGGGCCCAGGTTGTCGTGGTGTCTCCCGTCCTGCATCCCGGCCTGACCGGGCTCGCCCGCAGCGGGGCGATCACCTGGCACGAGCGGCCGGTCAGGGCCGCAGACCTCGACGGCGCCTGGTACGTGCTCGCTGCCACCGACTCGGCCACGGTCAACGCCGATGTCGCGGCCGAAGCGGAGGTGCGGCACACCTTCTGCGTCCGGGCCGACCGGGCCGAGGCGGGTTCGGCATGGACGCCGGCCACCGGGCTCGTCGACGGGGCAGTGGTGGCCGTCCTCACCGACCACGACCCGCAGCGGGCCAAGGAGCTGCGCGACCGCGTGGTGCGGGCCCTCGGCGGTGAACCCCGGTGACCCCGGCGGCGGGCGAGGTCATCCTGGTCGGAGGCGGGCCCGGCGACCCGGACCTGCTCACGGTCGGCGGCCTGCGGGCCCTGCAGCAGGCCGACGTCGTGCTCTACGACCACCTCGCCCCGCTGTCGAGTCTCGCCGAGGTGAAGCCGGGCGCCACCCTGGTCGACGTCGGCAAGATCCCCGGCCGGCACCAGTACACCCAGGCGGAGATCAACGCCCTGCTCGTCGAGCACGCCCGCGCCGGCGCGACGGTGGTCCGGTTCAAGGGGGGTGACCCGTTCGTGCTCGGCCGCGGTTCGGAGGAGTGGCTGGCCTGCGCGGAGGCCGGCATCGGAGTCCGCGTCATTCCGGGCGTGTCCTCGGCCGTCGCCGGTCCCGAACTGGCCGGGATCCCGCTCACGCACCGCGGGCTGAGCCAGGGCTTCACGGTCGTGTCGGGCCACGTCGGTCCGGACCACGCCGCCTCCACCGTCGACTGGGACGCCGTCGCGCGCTGCGGCCACACGATCGTCGTGCTGATGGGCGTGAAGCACCTCGCCGCGATCTGCGCGGGACTGGTCGCGCGCGGGCTCGCGTCCGACACCCCGGCGGCCATCGTCGCGAAGGCAGCCTCGCCCGACCAGCTCGTCCTTCGCGGCACCGTGGCGACTCTCCCCGGCCTCGCCGCCGACGTCGGCGTCGAGCCCCCCGCGCTCACCGTGATCGGCGCGGTGGCCGGGCTCGAACTGCCGGGGTTGTGACGCTCAGGCCTCGAGCGGCCCCAGCCACGCGGACGCGACCGTGCCGTGCGCGGACTCGGGGTCGGAGGGGTGGAACATCCCGGCGATCACGTCGCGGTACAGCCGGCTGAGCTCGCTGGACGCGAAGTACGCCGACCCGCCCGAGGCCAGCAGTGCGTCGTCGACGACCGCCTTCGCCGTGGTCACCGCACGGTGCTTCACCCCGGCCAGCAGCGAGAACCAGCGCGCGCCGTGGTCGGCGAGAGTGTCGACGTCGCGACACAGCGCGGCCAGCTGCGGGGGCAGGGCGTCGTAGGCCAGCGCCATGTCGGCGATCCGCCAGCGGATGTCGGGATCCTGGGAGTACGCCTTGCCGGACCTCTTCGAGCGTCGGCGTCCGACGGTCTCGACGGCGACGTCGAGGGCCCGGCGCGCGATCCCGGTGTAGACCGAGGCCAGCAGCAGCTCGAAGACGCTGAAGATGCCGAACACGATCGGGTCGGGATTCGGTCCGGGATCGACCCTCCGCACCACCCGGTCGGCCGGTGCCACGACGCGGTGCAGCTCGGTCGTGCGCGACTGCGTGGCCCGCATGCCGAGGGTGTCCCAGTCGTCACGGGTGACGACCTGCTCGGTCCGGGGCACGAAGGCGTAGACGAGCTTCGGCGCGTCCGGGCTGGTGGTGTCGAGGCCGTGCAGGCCCAGCTGCGTCCACACCGGCGCCAGTGAGGTGAAGATCTTGGTGCCGGTGAAGGCGTACCCGCCGCCTTCCAGCGGCAGCGCCTCGGTGTCGCTGCCGAACAGGACCAGGTCGTTGCCGGCCTCGCTGATCCCGAAGGCGTACACCTCGCCGGCGACCGAGCCTTCGTGGACGAATCGCAGGCTGTCGATCCCGCGGTCGGCGAGGACCTTGGCGACGCCGGTCCAGACCAGGTGCATGTTGATCGCCAGCGCGGTCGCCGGGGCTGCCGTTGCGAGGCGCTGCTGCAGGACGGAGGCCTCGGCCAGGCCGAGCCCCGCACCGCCCAGTTCGACCGGTGCCAGGATGGCGAGGTAGCCGGCAGCCCTCAGGTCGGCGAGGTCATCCTCGGGGAAGGTGTTGGCGCGGTCGTGCGCCGCCGCCCGGGCGCGGAGCCGGGCGAGCAGGTCATCGGGAAGCACGGACGCCGGGTCGAAAGCTGCCATGCCCCGATCCTCGCACCTGGCCGCCGCTGCGTCTCGTCCAGGGCCTCCCCGACCCCGGACGAGACGCAGGCGCCCCTCCCGGTTACGTCACCACCGCAGCTCGAGCGTGCAGCACTTCACCCCGCCACCACCGCGCAGCAGCTCGGACAGGTCGACGGCGTGGGGCAGGTAACCCCGCGCGGCCAGGTCGCGGGCGAACGTGGTGGCCCGGTTCGCGACCACGACGTTGCGCCCGTCGCTGAAGCAGTTCAGGCCGAGCACCGCCGCGTCCTCGCCGGTCACGTGCACGGCGTCCGGGAAGCGGCGCTCGAGTTCGGCGCGGCTCGCCGCGTCGAAGGCACGCGGCAGGTAGGCCACGGACGCCGGGCCGCCGGCCGAGTCGAGAACAGCGAAGGCCGTGTCGAGGTGGTAGTAGCTGGGGTCGACCAGGCGGAGCGGGACCACCTCGCGGTCGAACACCCGGGCCACCTCCCGGTGGCTGGCCGGCGCGCTGCGGAACCCCGTCCCGGCGAAGATCGTGTCGCCCACGAGCAGGAAGTCACCCTCGCCCTCGTTCACGTGCCTCGGTCGCACCACACGCAGGCCCCGGGCGGCGAACCAGTCGGCGTAGGCCGGTCCCTCCGCGGCCCGCTCGCGGTAGCGGAACTGTGCGGCGTAGGCGACGCCGTCGAGTACGAACCCGCCGTTGGCGGCGTAGACCATGTCCGGCAGGCCGCGGATCGGATCGATCAGCTCGACCTCGATGCCGAGGCGGCGGTAGGTGTCCAGCAGGGTTCCCCACTGGGCCAGCGCCAGGTCGGTGTCGGTCGGCACAGCGGGGTGCATCCACGGGTTGATCCGGTAGCTCACGGTGAAGTGGTCGGGGCTACACATCAGGACACGCCGGGCGGTCGAGTGCCGCGGCGCCGGGTCGTCCGGCCGGGCGACGGCGTCCACCTGCTGCTCCCCGATCATCGTCATGACCCCATGATCGCGACGATCGCGCGCTCACTGTCGCACTTTCGCGCGCAGATCACGCGCGCTTTGCCGCTCCTGCGCTGAATCTGTGCGCTAGCGTCCGGACCATGGACCCCATCGACCGCTCAATCATCGATGCGCTGAGGCTCGACTCCCGCGCGCCCTACGGCACGATCGGCGACCAGGTCGGCCTGTCCGGCTCGGCGGTGAAGCGGCGTATCGACCGACTCGTCGCCGCCGGGGTGATCCGGTCGTTCACGATCACCGTCGACCCCGGCGTGGACGGACTCGGCACCGAGGCCTACGTGGAGCTGTTCTGTCGCGGCAACGTCACCCCGGACGCGCTGCGCCGCATCCTCGGCGGAGTACCCGAGGTGGTCAGTGCGGTCACGGTCACCGGTGAGGCCGACGCTCTGGCGCACCTCCGCTCGCGCGACATGGCGTCCCTGGAGCGGGCGCTGGAACAGGTGCGCGCGGCGGCGACCGTCGACCACACCCGCTCCGCGATCGTGCTCAGCCGGCTGGTCGAACGGGACGGGCGGTAGCCGCCCCGACCCCGCTCGGCCCCGACGGAGGAGGATAGTCTTCGGCACGACCTGCGAAGGAGGTGAGCGGCGTGGCAACCAGGGACGACGTGGCCCGGCTGGCCGGAGTGTCCGCGAGCACGGTCTCCTACGCGATCAGCGGCCGCCGCCGGATCTCGGAGGCGACCCGCGAGCGGGTGCTGGAGGCGATGCGAGAGCTGGACTACACACCGAACGCCTTCGCCCGCGGGCTGGCCGGCGCCCGTAAGGGCATCATCGCGCTGAACTACCCCCTGCGGGACGAGGGCTGGTCTCCGATGGAGGTCCGCTACTTCGAGACGGCCACCCAGGCGGCCCACGAGTGCGGCTTCCACCTGCTGCTGTGGCCGAACGCCGCCGACGACGTCACCACACTCACCCACCTGGTCTCCCAGCAACTGGTCGACGGCGTGATCGTGATGGAGGTGCAGTGGGACGACCCGCGGGTCGCGCTGTTCCGGGAACGCGACGTCCGGTTCGTCCTGCTCGGACGGAACTCCGACCCGTCCGGGCTCACCTACGTCGACACCGACTTCCGGGAGAGCGCCCGCACGGCGCTGGAGTACCTCGTCGACCGGGGCCACCGCCACATCCTGTTCGTGGGCGAGAACCGGGTCGAACAGGGCCACGGGCCGATGGTGCGCACGATCACGGAACTCGAGGCCAGCGCACGCCGGTTCGGGGTGTCGCTCGACCGTTTCGCCGGCCCGCGCACGTACGGCACCGGGCGGGCCGCCTACCGGTACCTCGCAGCGTCCGGGGCTCCGATCACCGCGGCGATCGTGTTCAACGACCAGGCCACGGTGGGGTTCATCAACGCCGCCCAGCTCGCCGGGGTCTCCGTGCCGGGTGACCTCTCCGTCCTCTCCATCGGCATGGGCGAGGAGGCGGCGGAGGTCGACCCGCCGGTGACCACGATCACCCCGCCCGTTGCTGCGCTCACCGACACTGCCGTCCGCATGCTCATCGGTGCTGTGGAGGGGCATCCGGTCACCCAGTCGGAGGTTCTGATGGACGCGCCGCTGGTCGAACGCGGCAGCGTACGCGACCTGACCTGAGTAAACCCTTGCACTCGACTGGAACGCGTGCCACCATGGATCGACGCGATTTGTCGACGCGCGTCGATCATTGAGGATTGACGAGTCAGGGGGCCGATTCGATGCCGACCATCACCACTGTTCGGGCAGCGCTGCGGGCGATCACGAGCAGCGGGTGGACCTCGCGCACCCAGTTCGAACTCGCCTCCGCGCTCGGCCCGGCCCGGGTGTACGTCCCGCTCGCCCTGGATCCCGATGACCGTAAGCTGCCCCGTCCCACCGATCGCCGCAGCGAGCGCTGGCTGATGGCCTTCACCGCACCTGATTCGCTGTTCCTCCGCGCGCGCTCGTCGCACCGTCCCCGTTACGCCGAGCACACCGGAGCCGAGCTGCTCCGCCTCGCCGGTGAGCGCGGCTGCGGCGTCCTGCTCGAGGCCGGAACCGATCTCGAGCGCAGGATCACCCCGCAGGCCGCGCACGCGATGCAGCTGGTGGCGAGCTACACCGAGTCGCTGGTGCTGGGCCCGGACGCGGCGGAGCGTCGCCTGGGCGCCCGCCCGCTGCACGCCGTCCCGCTGCGCGCCTCGTAGCTCCGTCCCCCCTGCTCGACCCGGTTGGCCGATAAGGGGACGGTTCTCCTTCTCGTCCAACCGGCGGCCGACAAGGGGACGATGGCCGATAAGGGGACGGTTCTCCTTTCCGTCCAACCGGCAGCCGACAAGGGGACGGTTCTCCTTTCCGTCCACCGGTGAAGTCCACCCGCCGGCTGTGGCCGAAAAGGAGAACCGTCCCCTTTCAGGCCACGCCGACCCGCCGCGTGCCGCGCGGTGGAGCAGGATAGGCAGGGCGGCCGCGTATCGACAGCCGTCCCCACTGACCAAGGCCGCCCATGCAGAACTCCGCGATCGACTCACCACGCGCGTGGTTGATGTGGTCGCTCGGCGCGCTCGCCTACGTCGTCGCCGTGATGCAGCGGACCAGCTTCGGGGTGGCCAGCGTGACGGCCTCCGAGCGGTTCGGCGCGGGCGCCTCGCTGGTCAGCCTGTTCGTGGTTGTGCAGCTGCTCACCTACGCCGGCATGCAGGTGCCGGTAGGGCTGCTCTCCGACCGCTTCGGTACCCGTCTGGTGCTCGCGTCGGGCGCAGCGCTGATGTGCATCGGCCAGCTCGACCTCGCCTTCAGCACCAGCGTCGTCTCGGCGATCATCGCCCGGATCCTCGTCGGGGCGGGGGACGCGATGACGTTCACCGCCGTGCTGCGGATGCTCCCGGCGTGGTTCTCCGCCGGACGCATCCCCGTCCTCAACCAGCTCACCGGCATGATCGGCCAGGGCGGACAGCTGCTCAGCTCGATACCACTGGCCGCCATGCTGGGGATCGCCGGCTGGACGAGCACGTTCCTCGCCGCGTCGCTGGCATCCGCAGGGGTGGCGGTGGTGGTTCTGGTGGCCCTGCGCAACGCGCCGCCCGGCACCCCGGAGCAACCCCTGCGGATCGCCGCCGGCCTGCGGGCGCAGGTGATGGACGTGCTCCGCCTCCCCGCGTCCCGGCTGGCGTTCTGGATCCACTGGATGTGCGCGTTCTGGACGATGGTGTTCGCGCTGATGTGGGGCTACCCGTTCCTGTTGCGGGGGCTCGGCTACCCGCTGCCGGTCGCGTCCGGCCTGTTCACGGTGATGGTGATCGCCGGGATCCCGGCCGGCCCGCTGATCGGCCTGCTCAGCCGCCGCGCGCCACTGCAACGGACCAATCTCGCGCTGCTGTCCTCGCTGCTGGCCGCGGTGCCGTGGCTCGCGGTGCTGCTGTGGCCCGGCCCGGCGCCGGTCTGGCTGATGGCGATCGTGGTAGCCGGCATCGCGGCCGCGGGCCCGGGCTCGGGGATCGGCTTCGACGTCGCCCGCGCGTCCAACCCGCTGCACCGGATCGGCACCGCGACCGGGATCGTGATCGTCGGCGGCTTCTCCGCGGGTCTGGTGAACATTCTGGTCGTGGGCGTGGTGCTCGACCTGGCCGGCGGGTACACCCTGGACGCATTCCGCTGGGCGATGTCGACCCAGTTCGTGTTCTGGGTCGTCGGCGTGATCGGGGCCTATCAGGCCCGGGCGCAGGCCCGGCGCCTGGACAGCGCGCGCGGCGTCCGTTACCCCAGCCTGTGGGCGGTGCTGCGCCGGGAGGCGGCGAACTGGATCGTGCAGTGGCGCAACTTCCGGGCGCCGGCCGAGGCCGTCACGCCCCCTGGCCAGCTGGAACTGATCCTCGACGACGGCCGGGTGATCCGGGTGGCCGCCGTGCTGCCGGGGACGGGCGGCGCGCTGGTGGCGGTGGATGTGGTCCCCTCCGGCGCACCCGAGGACTGGTGGCACCAACGCGTCGACGATTACCTGGAACTGGTCGGCACCGAGGAACTCGAGGTCGGCGCCGTGGAGGTTCGTTGCGCGGACGCCGCGTCCGTCGCCCGGGTCCGCGCGCTGATCGACGCGGACCTCGCCGACCGGGGCGTCCCCCTTGCGCACGAGGTGACCACCCGCGGCCGCTGAGTGAACCGGAATGGAACCGTCCCCGTTAAGCCAGATCCCTTAACGGGGACGGTTCTTTTCCGGTTCAGGGGACGGCGAGCTGCCGCGCCGGGTGGATGTCGTAGTCGGCCATGTAGTCGAAGATGCCGCGCAACGCGACCCGCTCGGGATCGGCGAAGTAGGGACGCTGCGCTTCGCGGAACCCGGCCCAGTCGCCGTCGAAGCCGAACGCCCAGGTGAACATGTCGGTCGGCTCGTCCGCCACGGCGAACAGGCAGTTGAAGCCGTACCGCTCGCGCACGGCCACCACCCGGTGCCAGACCGCGAGGAACGCCGGCCACGACCCGGTGATCGAGTAGCGCCGCATGATCGCGGTGCGGGCGAGGTCACCGGGCGCATTCAGCACCTCGACCCGGACCGGGCGCACGCGCAGATTGCGGAACACGTGCCCGGCCTTCCGCGCCTCGATGTCGGCGGTCTGCGGATCGGCGCGGACGGCCGCTTCGCCCGCGTCGGGCTCGGGGTGCGAGTAGAGCCAGGTGAGCTTGGGCTCGGCGTCGGTCTCGAAGAACGCCCGATGTGTCTCGAAGCCGTGCCGCCGCCGCACCGCGACCTCCTCGGCCCACAGGGGCAGGTAGGCGTCCAGGTGGTGCGGCTTGACGGTGAACCGGTGCAGCAGTGTGGCCACGGCCCCAGCCTGCCCCTCGTGGTTCGCTCCTCGCCACTCCCGGAGCCCCACCTCAGATGGCCCGCAAGGCTGGCCGCCCGGCGACGCGCACGGGAACGCCATGGACTCCGAGGCGACCCGGTCCTCGACGCTGGACGCCGATCGGTAACGGCGTTCAGGACCTCACATAGGCAGCGAGATGCTGGCCGGTGAGGGTGGATGCGTCCGCGACGAGGTCGGTGGGAGTGCCCGTGAACACGACGCGCCCACCGTCGTGACCGGCACCGGGGCCGAGGTCGATGATCCAGTCCGCGTGGGCCATCACGGCCTGGTGGTGCTCGATCACGATCACCGACTTGCCGGCGTCGACCAGCTGGTCGAGCAGGCCGAGCAGGTGCTCCACGTCGGCCAGGTGCAGACCGTTGGTCGGCTCGTCCAGCACATAGGTCCCACCCTGTTCGGCCATGTGGATGGCCAGCTTCAGCCGCTGCCGCTCGCCACCGGACAGCGTGGTCAGGGGCTGGCCGATGGTGAGATAGCCGAGCCCGACGGCGGCGAGCCGACCCAGGATCGCCGCGGCGGCCGGCGTCCGTGCCGCACCGTCGGAGAAGAAGCCGAGGGCCTCCTCCACCGGCATCGCGAGCACCCCGCTGATGTCCTTGCCGCCGAGCGTGTACTCGAGCACGGACGCGTCGAACCGCTTTCCCCCGCACTCCTCGCAGGGCACCGCGACCCCGGCCATCATCGCGAGGTCGGTGTAGATCACGCCGGCGCCGTTGCAGGTGGGGCAGGCGCCCTCGGAGTTCGCGCTGAACAGGGCCGGCTTCACCCCGTTCGCCTTCGCGAACGCCTTGCGGATCGGGTCGAGCAGCCCGGTGTAGGTGGCCGGGTTACTGCGTCGGGAGCCGCCGATCGGGGCCTGGTCGACCGAGACCACGCCCGCGCCCGCCGGGAGCGAGGAGTGCACGAGCGAGCTCTTGCCGGACCCGGCCACGCCGGTGACCACCACCAGCACGCCGAGCGGGATGTCCACGTCGACCTCCCGCAGGTTGTGGGCGTTCGCACCGCGCACCTCGAGCTTCCCCGTCGGGGTGCGGACGGACGGCTTCAGCCGGCCGCGGTCGTCCAGGTGCCGCCCGGTCAGCGTCCCGCTGGCGCGCAGCCCGTCCACGGTGCCCTCGAAGCAGATCCTGCCGCCAGCCGTCCCGGCACCCGGGCCGAGGTCGACGACGTGGTCGGCGATCTCGATCACCTCGGGCTCGTGCTCGACCACCAGCACGGTGTTGCCCTTGTCCCGCAACTGCCGCAACAGGTCGTTGGTCCGCTGCACGTCGTGGGGATGCAGCCCGGCGGTGGGTTCGTCGAACACGTAGGTGACGTCGGTCAGGGCGCTGCCGAGGTGCCGGATCATCTTTGTGCGCTGCGCCTCACCGCCGGACAGGGTGCCCGCGGGGCGGTCCAGCGACAGGTAGCCCAGGCCGATCCGGGTGAAGGCGTCCAGGGTGCCGGTCAGCTTCTCGAGCAGCGGCGCGACGGACGGCTCGTCCAGCCCGCGCACCCACTCGGCGAGGTCGCTGATCTGCATCGCGCAGGCGTCCGCAATGCTGATCCCGGCGATCTTCGAGCTGCGGGCGGCCTCGCTGAGCCGGGTGCCGCCGCAATCGGGGCAGGTGGTGAAGGTGATCGCGCGCTGGACGAACGCGCGCACGTGGGGCTGCAGGGACTCGACGTCCTTGCTCAGCATGGACTTCTGGATCTTCGGGATCAGGCCCTCGAAGGTGACGTTGATCCCCTCGACCTTGATCCGGGTGGGCTCCTTGTGCAGCAGGTCGTGCAGTTCGCGCTTGCCGTACTGGGCGATCGGCTTGTCCGGATCGAAGTAGCCGCTGGCGCGGTAGATGCGGCCGTACCAGCCGTCCATGCTGTAGCCGGGAATGAGGAGCGCGCCATCGTTCAGCGACTTCGTCTCGTCATACAGCGCGGTGACGTCGAAATCGTTCACCTGGCCCATGCCCTCGCAGCGCGGGCACATGCCGCCCAGGGCCACGAAGGACTTCTTCTCGGCCATCCGGTTCCCGCGTTCGACGGTGAACGCCCCGCCGCCGCGGATGGTGGGAACGTTGAACGCGAACGCCTGGGGCGGGCCGACGTGAGGCTGGCCGAGCCGGCTGAACAGGATCCGCAGCAGCGCGTTCGCGTCCGTGGCGGTGCCGACGGTGGAGCGCGGATTTCCGCCCATCCGCTCCTGGTCGACGACGATGGCGGTCGTGAGCCCGTCCAGCACGTCCACGTCGGGGCGGGGCAGGCTGGCCATGAAGCCCTGCACGAACGCCGGGTAGGTCTCGTTGATCAGCCGCTGCGACTCCGCTGCGATCGTGGCGAACACCAGTGAGCTCTTGCCCGAACCCGAGACGCCGGTGAACACGGTCAGCCGCCGCTTGGGGATCTCGACGCTGATGTCCTTGAGGTTGTTCTCCCGTGCCCCGTGGACGCGGATCAGGTCATGGCTGTCGGCTCGCATCGGCCGATCCTGCCACCCCGGGTCGCCGAACGAAAGGGGACGGTTCCTTTCCCGTTCACCCATCGCCGTTCGCCCAGGATCCGTCCCCATTCCCGTTCACGGGGACGGTTCCTTTCCCGTTCAAGCCCCCGACAAGGGCTAACGGGTGAACGGGAAAGGAACCGTCCCCGCGCCCGCACCGTTCGCAGGGTGTGTCCCCATTCCCGTTCAGGTCAGAGGAAGGGGCGCACCTCCACCTTGCGGTTGCAGGCCCTCGAGCCCTCCGTCGCGAGGGCCAGCGCCTGGTCGAGGTCTGCGGCCTCAACGATCCAGAACCCGGCGACGAACTCCTTCGACTCGGTGAACGGGCCATCGGTGACGATGCCCGCGTCCCGGCGGTTGTCGATGGTCGTGGCGCGTTCGGGGCCGCCGAGACCAGCCGCGAACACCCAGTGGCCCTGCGCCTTGAGTCCCTCGCCCGCCCCGATCCGACAGCGGAGGGACGTGACCCAAGTTCCGGGTGGACCGGGTTCGGAACCGTCCCCAATCCGGTCCAGCACGGACTCAGCGGACGCGGAGTACCGTCTCGCTCTCCGCCGCCGCGACGGCCAACGAGCCGCCGATCCAGACATCCAGCTCGGTGGCGTCCTGCACCCAATCGCGGGTGGCGGCACTCCAGTAGCGCAACTGGTCGGGGCCCAGTTCGAAGGTGACCGTCCGGGTCTCCCCCGCACCGATGCTCACCCGCTCGAAGCCCTTGAGCTCCCGGATCGGGCGCGAGGAAGTGCCGTACCGCTGGTGGACGTACAGCTGGACCACCTCGTCGGCGGCGATGCCGGAGGTGTTCGTCACGTCCACCGTCACCGTCGTGGTCTCGCCCACGCCGATCTCGGCGGGCGCCAGCCGCGGCTCACCGTAGGCGAAGCTCGCGTACGACAACCCGTGCCCGAACGGCCACAGCGGGGTCGACGCCTCGTCCCAGTACCGCTGGTCGGCCTCCTCGGGCTGGAACGTGCGGTAGTGGCTGTACACCATCGGCACCTGCCCGACCGTGCGGGGCCAGGTGAACGGCAGCCGTCCGGCGGGCACCACGTCGCCGAAGAGGGCGGACGCGACCGCGTCCCCGCCGCGGCTGCCCGGGTACCAGACCTGCAGGATCGCCGGGACGTGCTCGGCGGCCCAACGCAGGTCGAGCGGACGCCCGGACATCACCAGGGCGACCGTCGGGGTCCCGGTGGCGACGACCTTCATCAACAGCTCGAGCTGGCGTCCGGGCAGCTCGAGGGTGGAGGTCGATGCCTTCTCGCCGATCATGTTCTGGTTCTGCCCGACCACGACCACGGCCACCTCGGACGCGGCGGCCAGTTCGACGGCCTTGGCGAGTTCGGCGTCGTCGTCGAAGTCGGCGGCGACGCTCGGCAGGCCGTGGTCCATGTCGTCGAACATGGACGCGTACAACCGGGTGGCCGGACGCACACCCGCCGCGTAGCCGACCTCGACCTCCGTACCAGCGCGTTCCCGCAGCCCGGCCAGGATGGTCACGGTCTCGTCGACGTCGTGATCGAACACCCACGGCCCGAGCGGGTCGCGCGGGTCATCGGCGAGTTGGCCGATCACCGCGATTCGGTGCTGAGCGGCGAGTGGCAGCAGCCCATCGTTCTTCAGCAGAACGAACGTCTTCTCTGCGGCCTGGCGGGCCACCTCACGGTGGGCGGGGACGCGGAGCACGGCGGCGTCCAGCGCCTCCGTGCTGACCTGCCCGGCGGCGATGGCCTCCGGCAGCCGGGCGAACGCCGATTCGAACATGGTCATCTCCATGTCGAGGCCGGCGTCGAGCGCACGGGCGCCGGCGTCGGTGAGGTCGGCGGCGAAGTGCTGCGCGGCGAGCGAGCGGACGGCGTTCGCGTCGCTGACCACCCAACCGGTGAAGCCGAACTGGTCGCGGAGCACGTCGGTGAGGAGCCAGCGGTTGCCGCTCGCCGGGACGCCGTTGAGGTCCATGTAGGCGCTCATGATGTTGCCCGCACCGGCCTCGACGGCGGCGCGGAACGGTGGCAGGTAGACATTGTTCAGCTCCGTGTCGGAGATCTCGGAGTCCTCGTAGTCGCGCCCGCCGCGCGCCGCGCCGTAGCCGGCGAAGTGCTTGGGACCGGCGACGACCTTGTCGGAGGCGAGTGCGGCGCCATCTGCCCATGTGGAACCCTGGAAGCCGCGCACCTGTGCGGCCGCGACCGCGGCGCCGAGGACGGGGTCCTCGCCCGCGCCTTCGACGATCCGGCCCCAGCGCGGGTCGCGCGCGATGTCGACCATCGGGGCGAACGTCCAGTCGATGCCGACGGCCCGGGCCTCCCGCGCCGCGACGGCCTGGCCGTCGGCGATCGCGTCCGGGCACCAGGAGGCGGCGAGCGCGATCGGCGCGGGCAGGATCGTCCGGAACCCGTGGATCACGTCGAAGCCGAAGATCAGCGGGATGCCGAGCCGGCTGCCCTCGATCGCCCTGCGCTGCAGCGCGTTGTGCAGCGCGGCGCTCCTGATCAGCAGCACCGAACCGGCAGCGCCGCGCTCGATGGCCGCCTCGACCCTCGCGGGCTGCAGGGCGCGGTCCCGCGCCTCCTCGGACATCGCGGCGAGCGCGGCATCGTCCGGCAGCTCACCGGTGCCGAAGTAGAAGTACTGGGTGACCTGCCCGGCCTTCTCCTCCACGGTGAGCCGGGACAACAGGTCGGCTGCGCGTTCCTTCGCGCTCAGCGTGGTGTCGAGATAGGGCGGTTGGGACATCTTCGGCCTTTCCTGGCGATCGTGGCCGAAAGCTTACTGCAATCGCTCTCATCACGATCCATCGGCAGCGCCCTGTCGTAGGTTTGGAGCAGACCCTTCTGGTTCGGAGGTGGCATGGATCCCGTCCTGGCCGTGTTGGTCGTCCTCGTCGTCGTGGCAGCGGCCGTCGCCTGGTTCGTGCGGCGCAACCGCACTCCGCCGGCTTCGGGGGAGGAGGAGTGGACGCTGCCGCCCGCGGACGGGCCCGCCGCGTCCGAGCCGGTCCGGCAGGTACTCACTCGCGAGGAGCTGCTCAACCCCGATCGCCGGCTCGACCCGTCCCGGTGGGACAACTCCCCCGACGGCGGGTCCGAGGAGGTGGAGGGCGACCTGCCCACCCACTTCGACCGGGAGTATCTGCGCCGGCGCCAGGAGGAATGAGCTGCCGGAGACGCCGAACGGCGGCGAAGACCTGGTCTCCGCCGCCGTTGCCGAGGGGCGCCGTCCGATCAGGACAGAGCTTCACCCTCCGCGGACTTGGCGTGCCGCAGGCCGAGGAAGGCGAGCACCGCGAGCACGATCGCTCCCACGATCGCGACGCCGGCCGCGATCCCGGCGACCATGGCCATGGTGCCGAAGGCGTAGGCGGTGAGCAGCATGCTGCGCAGGGTGTTGCCCATGAACAGGGTCTGGCGCAGGTCACCGAGCTGCTTGAGCTTGGCCTGGTCCGCGTTCGGGTCCTTGGACATCTGGATGTACTCGCCGCTGACCTCTTCGTAGGTCTTGCCACCGCCGGCCGCGTTCAGGTGGGCCTGGATGTAGTGGTCGGCGAACGCCTCGGCCTGGAAACCGTTGGTCAGCGGCTGGCCCTGGTAGGGGGCGAGTGCGTTCTGGTCCGCCTGGGGCAGGGTCGAGTAGGCGGCGGCCACCGGCATGGTGATCTTCTGGGCCGACAGCTGGCTCGACACCTGGTTGTTGATGAAACCGCTGGCGAAGGCGAGCAGGCCGCCGGCGAGCAGCAGCACGACCGCGAGGGCGAGTCCGATCCAGGACACGAGCCGGTCCAGGGCACTTCTCTTCATATCGATCCAATCTGGGTTGAACGGGTTGGTGGTCACGCCACGTCTGTGCGGATCAGCGCCTGACGAGGGCCGACACAACCTGGACGCGTCCGTGAACGCGGTTGTGGGAGCGCCATTCGGTCCGTCTACCG
Source organism: Actinobacteria bacterium HGW-Actinobacteria-5 (assembly GCA_002843035.1). Classification (GTDB taxonomy): domain Bacteria; phylum Actinomycetota; class Actinomycetes; order Propionibacteriales; family Propionibacteriaceae; genus Propionicimonas. Next base: position 19,293 of record PHEV01000071.1, read on the forward strand.
GTGTGGTTAGTGATCACTAGCTAGTGAACACTAACCTAGCTCGTAGTGGCAAATCTACTACTATCGGCACAGGAGGTGGGCATGCCTCAAAGCACTCGGGACCGCATTCTCGACGCCGCTGCGGCCGTCGTGTTGCGCGCCGGCACGAAGGGGCTGACTACCAAAGCCATCGCCGCCGAGGCCGGTCTCACCGAGCCCGCGCTCTACACCTACTTCGAGAACAAGGACGCCCTGTGCGTCGCGACCGCGAGCGAGCGGGTCCCGTGTCCCGAAGAACTCGCGGACCGGATTCGGGGGCGGGTCGGCGAGGAGACCGTCCTCGACACGCTGCGTGACCTCGCGGTCGACCTGCTGCGCTACTACCTGGCCTCGGTGCCGTTCGAGATGATGTTCTGGGCCGACCCCCGGTTGCGCGAGATCGACCGCGGCCCCGCCCGCGCCCAGGGCCTGCTCCCGGGTGCCGTCGACGACTACCTGCGCGGCGAGCAGCAACGGGGCCGGATCCCCACCGACGCGCCCACCCGGGCCGTGGCACACGGGATCGTCGGCGCGCTGTTCCGGCAGGCCTTCATCGTCTCCTTCAACGAGACCACGCTCGCCTGCGAGGAGGCGAGCCCGCTGCTCGATGAGGTCGTCCGGCTGGCCGCAGCGGCACTCCGCCTGGGCCCGGACGGGCTGGCCGATCAGGGCTGCGCAGCCGCCGGGTGATCGGACGTCCCCGGGTCGGCGGGATGCCGGACCAGCCGGGCCTGGGCAATGCGGCGTTCGCCACGACCCAGCCCCCGCGCCAGTGCCACCCCGACCAGGGCACCGGCCGCCGGACCCGCCAGATAGACCCAGAAGCCTGACCAGGTTCCGGTGACGACCGCGGGGCCCAGCGTCCGCGCAGGGTTCGTGCTGGTGCCCGTCCAGGGGGCCTCGAGGGAGACCATCACCGCGTACATCGGGCCCATCGTCCACGCGGTGAAGGCCCGCAGCCGCGGGCTGCCCAGGAACACGAACACGGTGGTGACGAGCACGACCGTGCACAGTGCCTCCAGCGCGACCGCCCACGCCGGGGAGAGCCCCGCGGCAGGG
>PHEV01000264.1 GCA_002843035.1 Actinobacteria bacterium HGW-Actinobacteria-5
CGGGTCGGGATGCAGTGCCGAGGTCGCCGAAGCCCTCCGCCCGGCAGTGTCACAGGCCCGTCCTAGGGTTCATGACGAACCCCGGTCAGACGAGCCTTGGAGGGAGCAACACGTGTCACTCGCGGAGGTCGTACCCTACGACAGCGAGGCCGAGTACGCGGGGCCGGATCGCACCCCGCCACAGGATGTCGCCGCAGAGCAGAGCGTGCTCGGCGCGATGCTGCTCAGCAAGGACGCGATCGGCGACGTGGCCGAACTCGTCAAGGGCCGCGACTTCTACCGTCCCGCCCACGAGACGATCTTCGAGGCGATCCTCAACCTGTACGGGCGCGGCGAGCCGGCCGATGCGATCACCGTCGCCGACGAACTGAGCAAGCGCGGCGAACTGGGCCGGGTCGGCGGCCACATCTACCTCCACGACCTGCTCTCCACGGTGTCGATCGCCTCCAACGCCTCCTACTACGCCGAGATCGTCCGCGAGAAGGCGATCCTGCGCCGACTGGTGGAGGCGTCGATCAAGATCAGCCAGCTGGGCTACGCGGGCCAGGGCGACGTGGCGGGCATCGTCGACGCCGCCCAGCAGGCTATCTACGAGGTGGCCGAGGGCAAGGCGAGCGAAGACTACGAGCCGCTCAGCGCGCTGATGGAGTCCACCCTCGACGAGATCGAGGCGCTGAGCGCGCACGGCATCATGGCGGGCGTCCCGACGGGGTTCATCGAGCTCGACGAGCTGACCAACGGGCTGCACCCGGGGCAGATGGTGATCGTCGCGGCGCGTCCCGGTGTCGGCAAGTCGACGCTGGGGCTCGACCTGGCCCGGGCCGCGTCCATCCAGCACGGCCTGTGCGCGGCGTTCTTCAGCCTGGAAATGACGAAGACCGAGATCGTGATGCGCCTGATCTCCGCCGAGGCGCAGGTGCCGCTGCAGGACATTCGCAAGGGCCACATGAGCGACGAGAACTGGGCCCGGATCGCACGCAAGACCGCGGACGTGTCGAGCGCGCCGCTGTTCATCGACGACTCGCCGAACCTGACCATGATGGAGATCCGGGCGAAGGCGCGACGGCTGAAGCAGCGCAACGACCTGAAGCTGGTGATCGTCGACTACATGCAGCTGATGAGTTCGGGCAAGCGGGTGGAGAGCCGCCAGCTGGAGGTCTCGGAGTTCTCCCGGCAGATGAAGCTCCTGGCCAAGGAGCTGGACGTGCCGGTGGTGGCGCTGTCGCAGCTGAACCGTGGTCCCGAGCAGCGCACCGACAAGAAGCCGATGTTGTCCGACCTGCGTGAGTCCGGCTCCCTGGAGCAGGACGCGGACGTGGTGATCCTGCTGCACCGAGACGACATGTACAACAACGCCTCCGAGCGTTCCGGAGAGGCCGACTTCATCGTCGCCAAGCACCGCAACGGCCAGACCAAGACCGTCACCGTCGCCTTCCAGGGCCACTACAGCCGCTTCGTCGACATGCAGCACTGACCGGCCGGGTCGACAGGCTGACCAGCCGAGCGGGCTACTCCGCCAGCCAGGTGATGGCGGCATCCAGAACGGCGTCGTCCCGGGCCGCGTCGAGGTGGCCCAAGCCGTCGTGAGCGATCACCTGAACACGCTCCGCGGCGTCGGGCGCGACCGCGCGCAGCGCGTCCACGAAGGCGGAGGCCGAACCCGGCGGGACGTGGGTGTCGGCGGCGCCCAGCTCGAACCGGATCGCCGGGCCGTGCGCGAAGCGGGCCAGGTTCGTCATCGGGTCGAGCGCCCGGTACAGCCACGCGGCATGGCCGGACGGCTCTCCCTGGTCGATCACCTCGGACGCGTCAGCGATGCTCGCCATGCCCGGACGTGTCCAGTCCGGCGTAGCGACGACCGCGGCCACCCGGCTCACCCGGTGGTCGGCTCCGGCCAGCGCGACGCTGATGTCCCCGCCCATCGAGATGCCGCCCGCCACGACATCTGCCGCGACGTCGAAGCGCTCGAGCGCCCAGTCGAGAACCCGGATCGCGTCCAGCGTGGTCTGCCCGAGGATCGGCCACATGCCGCGCCGGAAGGCCGCGAAGACCCGCCCGCTGAGTTCGTCGCCGGTCTCCGTGCCCCGCTCGCCGTGCTGCCATGGGTCGAGGCTGAGCGCGGTGAAC
>PHEV01000072.1 GCA_002843035.1 Actinobacteria bacterium HGW-Actinobacteria-5
GCGGCAGGGCCGTCCGCGCTCCTCGACGTGGACCGCCTGGATCGGCTGGTCCGTGGCGGCGGCCAGCCCGGCCAACACGGTGGTGAAGTAGTGGTCGCTCACCCGTACCGCCGGCAGCAGGCAGGCCGGTGACTCATCCGTGGCGGGGCGGCGTCGCAGGTAGCGGTCCACCTCGGCGATCCGCTCCTGGGAGACCGTGTTGTACTCGAGGTCGATCGAGGTTCCATCGGCCAGCAGCAGCGACCAGCGGCCGATCAGCAGGTTGGTGTGCACATTGGTCGCGACCACCTGCTCCGCCGGCAGGTCGGTGCGGGTCACCCCACCGACGTCCAGCCGGAGCAGGCACAGCCAGTCGGGAAACACGGCGAGGACGACGGAGTAGAGGTCCATCCCGGGACGCGCCGCGGCCCGGTCGATGTTGCGGGGCACCTTGATCAGGTGCGAGGCGCCGCAGAGCTCGGAGTACCAGGGACGGAACCGGCGCGGCATGTCGCTCAGCGTGGTGACGGCGTCGATCCACGGCCCGAACCGGTCGTACTCGCGCAGGTCCTCGGGGTCGGCAGCAGCCCGCCAGTCGACCATCCTTGTCGGCGACGGCATCCGGCCCCCTCCCTCTGCCGATCCGAGGGTATCGGGATCTGCGCAGGTCAACGAGGCGTTTCGCCCTGCCTGCTTTCCGCCGAGTCTGGTGCTCGGGACGCGGAGTGCTTATGTTGGCGGCCATGGCGTTCCCTTCCGTTCTGCCCGAGCCCCGCGTCCCCGATCCGGCCACCGCGCCCCCGCTGAACTGGGGCATCCTCGCCCCGGGCTTCATCGCCGGTCAGTTCGCCTCCGCGCTGCGCACCGCGACCCGCCAGCGAGTGGTCGCCGTCGGCTCCCGGAGCCCGGAGAAGGCGCGCGCGTTCGCCGCCGAGCACGGCATCCCCGCGGCCTACGGCTCCTACGAGCAGCTGGTCGCCGACCCGCAGGTGCAGGCGGTCTACGTCGCGTCCCCGCACAGCGAGCACGCGGCGCAGGCCCTGCTGGCGATCGAGGCCGGCAAGCATGTCCTGGTCGAGAAGTCGTTCACCCGCAACGCGCGCGAGGCCCGCCGGGTCGTGGACGCGGCCCGCAAGCGGGGCGTGGCGCTGATGGAGGCGATGTGGGCACGCTTCCTTCCGCACACCGACATCGTCCGCCAGCTGCTCGCGGACGGGATGCTGGGCGAGCTGGAATCCCTCACCGCCGACCACGGGCAGCGGCTCGACCCCAACGAGGTGCCCCGGCTGCACGACCCGAAGCTGGCCGGCGGCGCGCTGCTCGACCTCGGCATCTACCCGGTGTCGTTCGCCGCCTTCGTGCTCGGTCGGCCGGGTGCGATCCTGGCCAGCGCCGAACTCACCCCGACCGGTGTCGACCGGCACGTGTCCGCGGTGTTCACCCGGTTCGCCGACCACCCGCACGCGCAGGCGCTGGTGAACTGCACGCTCGCGGCGAAGACGCCGACGACCGCCTCGGTCAGCGGGCGCGACGCCCGGATTGAGCTGGACGACGCGTTCTACCAGCCGGGCCGGGTCCGGCTGGTCAGCCGGACCGGCGTGACCATCACCAGCGAGCCGCCCGTCCTGTTCGGCCACCACGGCCTGGCCTACGAGGCCGCCCACTTCGCGCAGCTGGTCGCGGACGGGTTCACCGAGTCGCCGCGGCTGCCCCTGGACGAGACTGTTGCGATCATGGAGGTGCTCGACGAGATCCGCAGCCAGGTGAAGGTGCGGTATCCGGGAGAATAGGCGCAACGAAATCGGCCGTCCCGGCGTGGGGACGGTGTGACGGTGTGGCAGGGGGCGCTGGTGGGCGAGCCGACGACGGTGGCCGCGGGCCCTGCCGTCGAGTCGTTCGAGGACTACGTCACGCTGCGCTCGGCGGCCCTGCTGCGTTTCGCCTACCTGATCACCCGCAACCATGACGACGCGCACGACGCCGTGCAGGAGGCGCTGACCGGGCTGTACCCGCGCTGGCGCCAGGTCTCCGCCCGCGGCGATGTGGATGCCTACGTGCGGCGCAGCATCGTGAACGCGCACGTCTCGGCGTGGCGCAAGGTGCGCCGGCTGTTCCCGACCGCGGAGCCGGAGCTGGCGAGCACCGCCCCGGTCGTGCCCGACGCGGCGGACGCGGTGGCGGACGCCGAGGTCGCGCTGCGGCTGTGCGGTGAACTGCCGCCGGTGCAGCGCGCGGCGGTGGTGCTGCGGTTCTACGAGGACCGCAGCTTCGCCGAGATCGCCGGCATCCTCGGCTGCGCCGAGCCGACGGCGCGATCACACGTGCACCGTGCGCTCGCCGCGCTACGCAGGCAACTGGAAGGAGGACAGCCGTGAGCGACGACTTCGACCGCGAAGAGCAGGCGTTCCGCGACGCCTTTGTCCAGGAGCTGGAGGGCGAGGGGTTCCGTCCGCTCGACCCTGACCAGCTCAAGGCCGCCGCGCCGGTGCGCCGCCTGCCAGGGCCCTGGCTGAAGGGGCTGGCCGCTGCGGCGGCGGTGGTGCTCGTTGTCGGCGGGGCTGGGGTCGTGCTGCCGCGGCTGTTCCTCGCCGGCTCGGCCGCGTCCGGGTCGGTGGCTGCCGCTCCGGCCGAGGACCGTGCCGGCGCAGCTGCCGGCGGGGTGTCCGGGAAGGACACGTCCGGTGAGGCGGTGCCCGGCCCGGCCCCGTCCGGGGCGTACGCGGAATCCAGTGACTGGGTCGCGACGGCCCCGTCCCCGCTGACGGCCCGGGTTGGCGCCGCTGCCGCGTGGCTGGACGGCAGCTTCTACGTGGTCGGCGGCCGAGAGCCGGAGAGCTGCCCTGCCGGGGCCTGCCCTGCGTCGCGCCAGGCGATGGTCGACGGTGCCGCCTACGACCCGTCCGCGGACGCGTGGATGCTGCTCCCGGACGCACCGATCGTGGTCGCCGACGCCGCCCCTGCTGTGGTGGGATCGCGGCTGTACTACCTCGGCACCGCGGACGGGTCGAGCGTCGCCCCGGCGTTCGCAGCGTTCGACGCGGCCTCCCGAACGTGGCAGCGGCTGGCCGCACCGCGTGAGCCCGGCCGACTCGTCGCAGCCGGCGATCGGGTGGTCAACCTGGCCAGTGGCGCCGCCGTCGGACAGGTGTACGACCCTGCGACCGACGTGTGGTTCGACCTGCCGGCCGACCCCTGGCCCGACACCGTCGAACGCTCGGCGGTGTGGGCAGACGCACGACTGCTGGTCTTCACGCTGAGGCAGGCAGAGGCCGGGAAGAGCGGGGTGCGCCGGCTCGCGGTGACGGCCCTGGACAGGTCCGGTGCGGGGTGGGAGAAGCTCGGCACGGTCACCGTGCGGGGCGAGGAGCCCGTGGCCGTGGCAGGGGTGATCGCGTGGGCGGCGGGCGCCCACAACACGGTGTACTGGGTCAGTTCGTCGCTCGAATCGAGCGGCGCGGTCGCCGCCGAGGGGGGCGGCTCCGGGCTCGAAGGCCTGGTCGGAGTGGTGGCGGGCGACCGCCTGGGTGCCAACGGCGACGCGCGGAACACCGCGGACCTGTACGACTTCGACGCCCGCACCTGGCTCCGGCTCACCGCGCCTCCCGGCGGTGACGAACCGCTCCAGACCGTGGCGGGAAGCCCGTCCGGTCTGCTCGTCGTGGGCGGCGACGACGGCAGTGGCAAGGCCCGCGCGTCCTTCCTGCCCCTGGGCTGAACCGGGGTGTGGTGAAGCCCGACCTACACTCGCGGAATGACCGCTGAAGCCAAGACCTTCGACCTCTGGTTCGACCCGCTGTGCCCCTGGGCGTGGATGACGTCCCGCTGGGCGCTGGAAGTGCAGAAGGTCCGCGATGTGCAGGTCGTCTTCCACGTGATGAGCCTCTCCGTCCTGAACGAGGGACGCGACCTCGACCCCGGCTACCGCGAGCTGATGGACAACTCGTGGGGCGGTGCCCGGGTGGCGCTGGCCGTCCAGGAACAACACCCGGACCGGCTCGCCGACTTCTACACCGCGCTCGGCACCCGGATCCACCTCGGCAAGGAGCCCAACACCCGTTCGACCCACGAGGCTGCGCTGGCCGAGGTGGGCCTGCCCGTCGCGCTCGCGGACGCCGGCGAGACCGACGCCAACGACGCCGCGCTGCGCGCCGCACAGGCCGAGGTGACCGCAGCGGTCGGCGACGAGGTGGGCACGCCGGTGATCCGGGTGGACGGGATGAGCCTGTTCGGCCCGGTGATCTCTCCGGCCCCGAAGGGCGAGGCGGCCGGGAAGCTGTGGGACGGCTTCGTCAACGTGGTCGCCTACCCGGGCTTCTTCGAGCTCAAGCGCACCCGGACGGTGGGCCCGATCTTCGACTGAATCCTGCGCGAGCGCGGGCCGCAGGGCTCGGGCCGGTGCGTCACGAGGGGCCGGCCGTCCGCCTCCTCCGTCCGGGCGCGAGCCGCGGCAGCCAGGCGAGCGCCCAGGCGGCGCCGGCCGCGGTCGCCCAGCCGGTGACGATGCTGGCGCTCACCACCCCGGCCACGCCGCTGGCCGCGGCGACGATTGCGGGTCCGAGCAGCCCTCCGGCACCGGTGTAGCTGTTCCACAGGCCCAGCCAGCCGGCGCGGTTCCGGGTCGGCGTCATGTCCGCGCTCAGGGTCTTGTTGATGCCGGCACCCAGGCCGTTCCCGACCGCGAACACCAGCGAGACGCCGACGAAGCCGGTCATGCTCGCCGCGAGCGGTGCCATCCAGAATGCGACGCCCATCAGGGCAAGGCACGGCACCAGCACGGCCGCGCGGCCGAAGCGGTCCATCAGCGACCCGGCCGGCAGGATGAACGCGAGTTCGACCACGGCTGCGACGGCGAAGACCAGCGAGATGGCCGCCTCGGAGTGCCCGAACTGCTGCCCGATCAGCGGCAGCAGCAGGTCGCGGTTGGTGCGCGCCACGGTGAGCACGAGTACCGCACCGCCGACCAGGAGCAGCGGACGCAGCAGGTCGCTGCGCCGCGGCGCCGGGGCCGGCCCGGCGGCGTCCGGGACGTTCGGGACCGGGACGCGTGGCGGGATGAACCGGAACATCAGTGCGAGCGCGACCAGCGCCGCGACCAGGTGCACGACGAAGGCGGACGCGATGCCCCACACGGTGATCACGCCTGCTCCCACGAGCGGTCCGACGATCCGTCCCACCCGCATCGTGCCGCCGAACAGCGTCATCGCCCGGGCCCGGAACTGCACCGGGATCTCGTCGGCGAGGTAGGTCTGGCGGCCGAGGTCCCAGGTGAGGTCGCCGAGTGTCATCACGAGGATGCCCGCACAGAACAGGGGTGGCGCCCACGGTAGTCCCGGCGTCCCGGCCAGCGCGGCGACCAGGCAGCCGGTGACGGCGGTGATCGAGACCAGGCCGCCGAGCAGCAGCGTCATCCGCTCCCCGATCCGGGCCGCGACCTGACCGACCGGGAGCGGGCCGGCCACCGCGACCAGCCCGGCCACGGTGACCAGCAGGGCGACCTGGGGGACGTCCAGCCCGAGTTGCAGGCCCACCAGCGGGACCACCGGGATGATCGCAGCGGCACCGGAGGCGTAGAGCGCGCCGGGGACGTAGATCGGCAGGGTCAGCCTGCGCAGCAGGGCGGCCAGTTCCGCGTCCGCCACGTGCGCCTCCCGAGTTATCTCGACATCAAGATATCTCGGCCTGCTGTGGACGAAAAGAGAACCGTCCCCTTTTCGGCCAGGTGGACGGAAAGGGGACGGTTCTCGTTTTCGTCCACGAGCGCGCGGACGGGAAGGGGACGGTTCTCATTTCGGTCCGGGGCCGAGAGGGACGACTCCCCGGGAGGTAGCGTGCCGCCCATGCTGGAGATCGTGGCCAAGGCGCTGGCGCTGGTCGCGGTCGTCGGCATCGGCCTGGGCATCAAGCGACTCGGGTGGGCCAGCAAGGACGACTTCACGCTGTTCTCGCGGCTCGTGCTGACCGTCACCCTGCCGTGCGCGCTGATCACCAGCTTCAACGGCTACACACTCGATCGCGCGCGGCTCACCCTCACCGCGCTGGGGTTGGGGCTCGGGGTGGCCCAGCAGGCGCTGGCGTACCTGTTCACCCTGCGGCACCCGCGCCGGGAGCGTGCGTTCGCCGTCCTGCACGGCGGCAACTTCAACATCGGCGCCTTCGCGACCCCCTACATCGGCGGCTTCATGGGGCCGCAGGCGATGATCTACTCGACGTTGTTCGACATCGGCGGTGCGTTCGCCGGAGCGGGCACCGGCTACGCGTGGGGGATGTCGCTGGCGGGGGAGCCGGGCGGGCACCGCCTGCGCGACGTGGTCCGGACGCTGAGCCGGTCGCCCGTCTTCGTCACCTACCTCGGCCTGCTGCTGCTCAAGCTGTTCGACCTGCGCCTGCCGGACCTGGTGATCACCTTCACCTCCGTAATCGGCGCGGCCAACCCGTTCCTTGCGATGCTGATGATCGGGATCGGCCTCGAACTCGACCTGGACTCGGGGAAGTACCGGACGGCGGCCCGGCTGCTGGCCATCCGGTACGCGTCCGCCGCGGTCGCTGCCGTGGCGTTCTGGACGCTGCTGCCGTTCCCCGCCGAGGTGCGGCTCGTGCTCGTGATGGTGGTCTTCTCCCCGATCGCCGCGATGATCGCAGGCTTCACCGGCAAGGCCGGTCTCGACGTGCAGCTGTCCGCGTTCATGACCTCGGTGAGCCTGGTCATCGGGATCGTGGCGATGCCCGTCCTCTACCTCGTCCTGCACGCCGCCTGAGCGGTCGGGGATCGACGGCCGTCACCACCCCCGGGTCGTGACCGGACGGACGCTCAGTCCCCGGTGCGCCCCAGGAACCGGCGATAGACGCCCGGCTTGATGCTGCGGATGGTGTCCTCGACGTCGGTCAGCGCAAGGTCGGGGTGGGAGCGGCCGAGCTTGGACAGGTACCGGGTTCCGGCTCTGGCCAGCCGCTCCCGGATGCCCTCCACGGTCAGCCCGAGCACCTCACCCGCCTCGGCGTCGTCCAGCTCGTCCCAGAACCGCATCTGGATCAGCTTCCGGTCCGCCTCGCGCAGCCTGCTCAGGGCGTCCAGGAAATCCTCTGCGGCGGTGCGCTTGCCCCGGGGGCCAACGATGGCTGCGCCCCCGCGCAGCCGGTCGAGGATGCTGGTGGCGTCGGAATAGCGCTGGTAGGCGGCGACCACGACCCTGTCGATGGACTTGTACAGGTCCTGCAGGGTGAAGTCCGGGCCGGGACCGAGCCGGAGGAACACCTCCCCGCCCATCTCGAGCGGGTCGGCGAGCCCCATCGCCCGCCACTCGCAGGCGGCCACGGCCAGGCCCTCGTAGCGCGTGCGCAGTTCCTCGCGGTTCACAGGCCAAACCTAGTGCCTCCGCCCGCCGCCGTGACGCTGCTGTGGCGCAGGAGCACGCGCGGTCGATCCGCTGCCGGGGCCGGCGACTGCCCGGAGTTATCCACAGATCCGTCCACTACCGCCCCGACCGGTGCGCGGTTCCCCTACGATCGCCGAAGTCGCCGTGCGGCCGCTGCACACCACCCCCGGTCCAGCCGCCCCGGCGGCGAGGGGGGATCGGCTGATGGCCGGAACGGGTCCTGGAGTCGGCCCGGTGCGTGCCCGGCGCAACCTGCGCTGGGTCGCTGCCGGGGTGCTCGCCGTCTGTCTCGGTGGGCTGGGAGCAGCGTTGCTGTACGGCAACCTGAGCAACGCCCAGACGGTGATCACGGTGAAGCGGACGGTGTACCGCGACCAGGTGATCACGGCGGCCGACCTGGGCGTGACCTCCGCGGTGCCCGCTGCCGGGGTGGAAACCGTGCCGTCCGGGCGCATTGACGATGCCGTAGGACGCACCGCCCTGTACGACCTGGCCGAGGGCAGCCTGCTCAGCCCGCGTGCGTACGGAGAGGCGGCCGTGGAGGTGGGCAGTGCACGGCTCGGCCTGCGCCTGGCCGCGGGACGGATCCCGTCCGCGCCGATGCCGCCGGGAACCCGGGTGCTGCTCGTCCCGGTCGGCAGGGACGGCGGCGACCCGCCCGAGGGCGCCAGCGTCACGGGGCGGATCGCGACCGTGGCGTCCACGCTGCCCGACGGGGCGTCCATCGTGGACGTGACCATCGCCGGGCAGGAGGTCGAGCGGGTGGCACGGCTGGCCGCGAACGACCAACTGGTGCTGGTGCGGCTGGCGGGGGAAGGGTGAGCGTCCTGCTGCTGGCCAGTGCCGGGCACGCCCCCGGTGTGTCCGCGCTCGGGGTGGCACTGGCGCTGACCTGGCCCGATCCCGTCCTGCTGGTGGACGCCGATCGCGAGCCCGACCAGACCGTGCTGGCCGGCTACCTGCAGGGCGTCGACCCGGGCGGACGCGGGCTGGGCGGCTTGCTGCAGGCGCACCGCGAGCGGCGTCCGCTGGCCTCCGCGCTGGAGGCGATGACCGTGCCGCTGGCCGAGGGGTGCGACTTCCTGCCGGGGTTCTCGCACCCGGGGATGGTGTCGCTGTTCACCCCCGCCTGGACCGACTTCGCCCACGCGCTGGAAGCGGCCGGACGCACGGTGCTCGTCGATGCGGGCCGAATCGGCCCGGGCGGCCTGCCACCGGACCTGGTCACGGTGTGCAGCGGGGTGGTGGTCGTGACCCGGAGTCGGCTGGTCGACCTGGCGGCGTTGCGGCTGTACCTGCCGCTGGTGGTCGCCGCGGCCGGAGCGGAGCGGGTCGGGCTGGCCGTGGTCGGCCCCGGGCGTCCGTACGGGTCGGGCGAGATCGCGCACCGGTTCGGCGTCCCGGTCTGGGGCAAGCTGGCCTGGCAGCCGGCGGAAGCCGAGGTGTTCGCCTCCGGTGCCCCGGAGCCGCGACGGCTGATGACCAGCGCCTACGTTGCCGACGTCCGGGCGCTCGGGGGCGCGCTCGCGGAGCGGGGGGCGGGCCGGCGGGGGCTGCCCGGCGAGGAGTGCATCTAGGCTGGCCCGGTGCCCGACCTCGCGCCGCAGCTGATCGCCTGGTACCGCGGCAACGCCCGCGACCTGCCGTGGCGGCGCCCGGGCTTCGGGGCGTGGGGTGTGCTGGTCAGCGAGTTCATGCTGCAGCAGACGCCGGTGGCCCGGGTGGTCCCGCAGCTGGAGGCCTGGCTGGAGCGCTGGCCGACGCCCGCCGCGCTGGCCGCGGAGCCGGCGTCCGAGGCGGTGCGGCAGTGGGCGAACCTCGGCTATCCGCGGCGGGCGCTGTGGCTGCACCGTGCCGCGGTGGAGATCACCGAGCGGCACGGCGGGGTGGTGCCGCGTGACGTGGACGCACTGCTCGCGCTGAGCGGGGTGGGGGCCTACACGGCTCGCGCGGTCGCGGTCTTCGCCTATGGCGAGCGGCATCCCGTGGTCGACACGAACACCCGCCGGGTGCTGGCCCGGGTGCTGGCGGGACGCGCCCAGCCGGGCCCCCCGTCCGCGCGCGACCTGGTCGTGATGGAGGCGATCCTCCCGGCCGATCCGGCCGATGCCGCCGTGGTGAACGCGGCGACGATGGAGCTGGGGGCCACCGTGTGCTCGGCCCGTGGTCCCCGCTGCGGTGGCTGCCCGGTGGCGGGGGAGTGCGCCTGGTGCCTGGCCGGCCACCCCGACACCGGCGACGACCGGCGCCGGCAGGCCCGCTACGAGGGCAGCGACCGGCAGGCGCGCGGCGCGGTGCTGCGGGTGCTGCGCGAGTCCGCGTCCCACGAGGTGCCGCTGGACGCGCTGGTGCCCGACTGGCCGGACGAAGCCCAGCGTGATCGCGCGATCGCCTCCCTGGTCACCGACGGGCTGGCCGTCGAGGACGAGTGCGCGTTGCGGCTGCCGTCCTGAGCGGCCGCATCGTCACGACGGCCTCAGTGCCCGGGCAGGTCGAGCGAGGCGTTACCGGGGCCGAAGTGCTTCAGCACCACCAGTGGCTCGGTCGCGCTGGCGTTGACCACGCGGACCCCGCGCCGGGCGGCCGCCTCGGACACGAAGAACTCGTCCTCGGTGAGCTGCCCGAACCGGATCATGGTCGGCGCCGCGGCGGGATGGACGCCGAGCGTCCCGTGCCCCTGCACGACGATCGCGCCGTAGGCGTCGGTGTCGGTGATGACTGCGGTCGCACCCGGCTCCACGGTCAGCTCCTTCGCGCTGAAGGTGGGCGACTTGTAGACGATCCAGCGTTCCGTCCAGCCCGGGTCGGCGGTGGCGAGGGACTCCGCGGTCTCGAACGGGATCAGCTGGCGGTGGGGCGCGAAGTCGGGGTCGGTGTTCCGGTCCCAGTCGAGCAGGTCGAGGATGTAGTCGTAGTCGCCGACCCGGTCGCGCGGCGCGTCCTTCCAGAGCAACTCGTCGGGCACCTCGCGGTTGTTGCTCCACGACTCGCACATGCACAGCACGTCGGAGGCAGCCTGCGGCTCGTAGGTGCAGGCGCTGCCGGGGGCGTGCAGCAACCCGGCGGGCACGTCCCAGCCGGTGCCCAGGCGGGTGCGATAGCCGAGGGACAGCTCGGTGATCCGGTTGTCGCCGCCCTGGCCGAAGGCGAACAGCCGTTCGCGCAGCTGCGCGCGGGTGACCTGCGGCTGCAGGCCGAGGAACGTCACCGGGTGGGCGGCGAGATGGTTGTTCATCTGTGGCGAGTAGTAGTACGCCTCCGGCTTGGATACCTTGCCCAGCGGCAGGGCGTGCTCGTCGCGGTGGTGGACGTGGAACGGCAGCGCCTGCTCGTTGTCGAAGAACTTGGCGAACACCGGCCACTTGCCGTGCGCGTCCCAGATCCGCTCACCGATCAGGTTCGCGCCGTGGTGGGCGATGAACTGGTCGAACGGCAGCAGGCCGCCGTCGGGATCCACGACCAGGCTGAGGCCCTCGAACGCACCGGTCGCCGGCCCGTTGTCGGCCCTGATCGGGGACGCCAGCCAGCGCTCGTCGATCCCGCCGCGGTCCTTGCCGTAGGCGTAGTAGTCGTCCGGGTGGAGCCGGATCCGGCGGCCGGGGGTGCAGAAGACCCGCGGCACCCAGGTGGGGGCGAGCCGGATCACCCCGTCGCCCTGGTCGAGCGCTCGTTCGGCGGCGGACGCGCTGAACGTCACGTCGGGCAGCGATGGCATGCGAGTTCCTCGATTCTCGGGTCGGTGGAGGCTCAGGCGTCGGCGCCGGATTCCTCGTACTCGCTGGTGACGATCACCCGGGCGCCGACTTCCGCGGCGCGGTCGAGCAGCGCCTGGCTGGGCCGCTTCTCGGTGATCAGGGTGGTGTTGGCGGTGAGATCGGCGACCTCGGCGAACTCCCGCTTGCCGAACTTGGTGCTGTCGGCCAGCAACAGGGTGCGCGTGGCGCAATCCATCATCTCCCGCATCATCCCGGCCTCGGGCAGGCTGCTCGTCCAGACCGTGCCCTCCTCGGAGACGCCGCCGACGCCGATGATCGCCCAGCGCGCGTGGATCGAGCGTGGCTTGCCCGTCCCGTCCGACAGGGCGACCGGACCAATGGTCACCTGGGAGCGAAGCCGGTACGAGCCGCCGAGGACGTAGATCTCGCGGACGCCGCGCGAGTAGAGCTCCTGCGGCAGCGCGAGGTTGTTCGTGACCACGGTGATGCCGCGCTTCGGGGCCAGGTACTTGGCCAGCGCCAGGGTGGTGGTGCCGCCGTAGATGATCATGCTCTGACCCTCGTCGATCAGGGACGCAGCGACGCGGGCAATCTCGTCCTTGGCCGCGGCCTGGGCGTCGATCCGTCTCACGAAGGGGACCACACCGTTGAACCGGTCGTCGGGCGAGATGGTCACGCCTCCATGCGTCCGCTCCACCGAACCCTGGGAAGCGAGCGTCTCGACGTCGCGCCGGACCGTGTCCTCCGAGACCCCGAACTCCGTGGCCAACTCGTGGATGGACGCCTGGCCGCGGTCGCGCAGGAACTCCTGCATCTCTGCGCGTCGACGGGCCGGGTAGAGGCTCTCCTTGGGCATTCCGCCCCCTTCTTTGCGGCTTTCTGCGGTTATCGTGGCACTCCTGCCGCAGTCTTGGCAAGAGTTGGCGGACGTTATCGGACTGTGACCGCAAGAAACCGCAGAAATGCCTTGACTTCCCGAGGAAACCAGCGCAAAGATGAAGCGTCGGTGTGATCGTGAGTCTCAGAGCGGAGTGACCGCTCCTCCGGTCCGCCAATCGCACGACAAGGGAGTGAGATGCGCAAGAAGTTCCTGGCGGGGCTCGCGGCAGCGGCTGCAGTGACCCTCGCGGTAAGTGGGTGTTCCGCCGGCGGTACGACCGCCTCGTCCGCGGCCAGCGGTGGTGGCGACGTCACCCTGGAGTTCGCCCAGTGGTGGGAGCCCGAACTCCCGCAGGGCTCGCTGCGGGCACTGATGGACAAGTTCGAGTCCGAGAACCCCGGCATCAAGGTCAAGCTGATCTCCGGTCCGTACGCCTCGACCAAGGAGCAGGTCGTCGCCGGTGCCGCCGCCGGCACGATGTCCGATGTGGTCGGCCTCGACGGGGCATGGGTGAACGACTTCGTGAAGCAAGGTTCGTTGGCGAACCTGACCGATCTGATGAAGTCGGCCAGCTTCGACGAGAGCCAGCTGGCCGCGCAGGTCAAGCTCGACGGCTCGACCTACATGATTCCGGTGGCGAACTTCGTCTACCCGATGTTCGTCAACGAAGACCTGCTCAAGGCAGCCAACGTGTCCGCAGTGCCGAGCAACCGCACCGAGTTCGCCGCCGCTGCTGCCGCGGTCACCAAGACCGGCAAGGCTTCCGGTTGGGTGCTTCCGCTCGACACCGCCACGCCCAACGGCATCCAGAACGACGTGATGAGCTGGGTGTGGGCCTCGGGTGGCTCAATGCTGAAGGACGGTCAGCCCAACCTGGTCGGCAACTCCGACGTCAAGGACGTGATGACCTTCATCAAGGGCATGTACGACGCCGGCTCGATCGCCAAGGGCACCTTCACCATGAAGGAGCAGGACAAGGTCAACGAGTTCACCAACGGACGGGTCGGCATGATGATCGACTCGCTCGCCCACGTGAACCTGATCCGCGAGCAGAACAAGGACCTGAAGTTCTCCGTGGCTGCCATCCCGGCCGCTGACGGATACTCGGGCAAGCGCGGCATGCCGTACGCCTCGTGGGGCATCGGTGTGGCCAACAACAGCGCGCACCAGGCCGAGGCCTTCAAGCTGGTTGCCTTCCTGATGGGCAAGGACGTCAATGCGACCCTGTGCAACTCTGCACACGCCTTCCCGGGCAACACGCAGTCCGTGCCGGACTTCGTCAACGCGGATCCGATCTTCAAGCAGGCCTTCGAGATCTACCAGGCCGGCACCGCCACCAACGAGTTCACCGGACTGCCGGTGGCTGAGGATCTGATGCGGTCCTTCGACGAGCAGTTCCAGAAGTACCTTGCGGGCAAGCAGAGCGTCGATGACGCGCTGACCGCGAGCCAGAGTGCCTGGGAGACGTCCTTCAAGGGCTGATTCAGCAGGCACCGGAGTGGGGGCCGCGCCGCCCTTCAGCGGCCCCCACTCCACACACACGAAAGGAGGTGGTCAAAGGTGGCCAGCGCATCGCTACCGGTAGCCGGAGCGCAACAGCTCGGCTCGCCGAAGCGCCAGCCGGGAGTCTCCGGCACAGTCAAGGCCACACTCGTCCCCTACGGCTACCTCACCCCCACCATGGTGTTGCTGGTGGTGTTGATGGTGATCCCGATCGTGATGGTCATCGGCTACTCGCTGATGGACAACGTGATCATGAAGAAGAACCCCCAGTTCGTCGCCTTCAAGCACTACAGCGACATCCTGACCAGCGAGTCGTTCTGGAACGCGGTCAGCAACACCTTGTTCTTCACGGGCGTCAGCGTGATCGCTCACCTGATCATCGGCCTGGCGTTCGCCATGATGCTCAACACCGGCCTGCTCGGCAATCGCACCAAGGCGATCTTCCGCACCATCTACGTGTTGCCGTGGCTGTTCACCGTGGCGATCATCGCGGTGCTGTGGAGGCTGCTGCTGGAGCCCAACGGCGTGGTCAACTACGTGCTGATGGCCTCCGGCCTGGCCGGCACCCAGGTGGAGTGGCTGTCCCAGCCGGAGACCGCATTGTTCGCGGTCACCTTCATCAACATCTGGTCGGGCTATCCCTTCTACATGACCAGCCTGCTTGCCGGGCTGCAGGGCATCCCCGCCGACTACTACGAGGCCGCCCAGGTCGACGGCGCCAGCCCCTGGCAGCGCTTCGTCAGCATCACGTTGCCCCAGCTGAAGCCGATCATCATCTCGATGGCGCTCCTGGACTTCATCTGGACGACCCAGCAGTTCGCGCTGATCTGGATGACCACGGGCGGTGGCCCACTGGGCTCCACCGAGATGCTGAGCACGTTCACCTACAAACTGGCCTTCAGCAAGTACCAGTTCGGCGCCGCTTCGGCCGCCGCGGTGATCGTCCTGGTGATCTCGATGATCCTGGCCTTCTTCTACGTGCGAGCGCAGAAGGCGAGGGACTGACATGTCACGTGCACAACGTCGCCGGTTCGCCCGGATCGCCATCCTGATCGGGCTGGTCATCGGTGCGCTCTATGCAGCCCTGCCGGTGCTGTGGATGTTGTCGAGTTCGTTCAAGCAGAACACCGACATCTTCGCCTCCCCGCCGCAGCTGATCCCGTCCAACCCGACCCTGGAGGCCTACACCGCGATCTTCACCGACCCGGTCAAGGTGCGGTTCTTCCTCAACAGTTACTTCGTGTCGCTGTCGGTGACCGTGCTCACCTTGCTGGTGGCCGTGCTCGCGGCGTATGCCCTGAGTCGGTACGAGTTCCCGTTCAAGCGAGTGCTCAACATGGTCATCGTCAGCGTCCAGGCGGTGCCGCCGATCACGCTGCTGATCCCGTACTTCGGCCTGATCATGTTCCTCGGCCTGTACAACAGCTACCCGGGCCTGATCCTCACCTACATGGTGTTCACCCTGCCCTACGCGATCATCATGATGACCGGCTACTTCAACACCCTTCCCCGGGAACTGGACGAGGCGGTCAAGGTGGACGGCGGCTCGTCCTGGACGGCGCTGTGGCGGATCCTGGTGCCGATCTCGGTGCCCGGCCTGGTCTCGGTGGGCATCTACACCTTCATGATCGCCTGGAACGAGTACCTGTTCGCCCTGACCTTGACCAAGACCCCCGACATGCGCACGGTGCCGATCGGCATCCAGTTGCTGATGGGCCAGCACTCGTACGAGTGGAACCAGATGATGTCGATGTCGATCCTCGGCTGCATCCCGATCCTGCTGCTGTTCCTGTTCTTCCAGCGCTACTTCATCGGCGGAATGACCGCCGGTGCGGTGAAGAACTGACCCAGACCTACCCACGGAAAACCCACATCAAGGAGAAATCACATGCTTACCAGCGGAGACGGCGTTCTGAAGGTCGCCAACGAGGCGGGCTTCGCCGTTCCGGCGTTCAACATCAGCGACTACGCCATGTTCCAGGGGATCGCGGACCTCTGCGAGGAGCTGCAGGCGCCGTGGATCGTCGCCATCCACCCGGACGAGTACGACCACATCGGCCCGGACCTGATCGCTGCGATCATCGCCCGCGCCCACCGCTCGTCGGTGCCGATGGCGGTCCACCTCGACCACGGCGGCACGTACGAGCAGGTGCTGACCTCCATCCAGGCCGGGTACACGTCGGTGATGATCGACGCCTCGGTGAAGCCGTTCGAGGAGAACGTGGCGCTGACCAGGAAGGTCGTCGAGACCGCGCACGCGGTGGGCCTGTCCGTCGAGGGCGAGCTGGGCACGATCGGCGCCAACGACTCCTACGGTGAGTCCGGCGCGACCGAGGTGATCTACACGACGCCCGAGGCCGCGGTGAAGTTCGTCGAACAGACCGGGGTGGACAGCCTGGCGATCGCCATCGGCACCTTCCACGGCCTCTACCCTGCGGGGATGAAGCCGGAACTGAAGCTCGAGCTACTGAAGGAGATCAAGGCGGCGCTGCCGATCCCGCTGGTGCTGCACGGCGGGTCGAACAACCCCGACGACGAGATCTCGATCGCGGCGCGGACGGGCATCAACAAGGTCAACATCTCCTCCGACATCAAGGTGGCTTACCACTCGAAGATGCGGGAGGTGCTCGGCGACGACCCCAAGCTGCGCGAGCCGCTGATGATCCAGCCGGAGTGCGTGAAGGCGATGAACGTCGTGGCCGCGCAGAAGATCGAGCTGTTCGGCACCGCTGGCAAGGCGTCCCTGTATCACTGAGCCCGAAAGCGGGAAGCGGGGAGCGATGAGCCACGAGCTGGTCCTGGGGCTGGGCGGCTGCGTCGACTTCGAGATCGCCTGGGACGCCCGGGTGCTCGAGGAGCTGGTCGTCGAGTACGGCATCAGTGCCGCCGAACTTGATGCCTACATCCCCGTGGTGGACGAGCGCTCCCTGCTGCGCTCGATCCTCGCCTTCATCCGGGACGGTGTCGGAGGGGAGCGGTTCCTGCTCTCCTCCGACATCGGGATCGCCTTCGCGTCCCGCTTCTCCACCAGGGTCAGCCTCGGCGGCACCTGCGTGCGCGCGGCGCTGGCGATCATCCGGCTGGGTGTACCGAGCCTCGTGCACCTGGTCAGCACCGACGACAACGTCCGCCGGCTGTTGCCGCCGGGCATCGACTACCTGAGCAGCGCCACCGGCGACAGCCTCGACCCGCACCTGATCGTGCAGTTCCCTGCGGGTGCGGTCGTGCGGGTGGACGGGGTGGAGATCCGCGCCGAGCACCCGAACCGGATCATCTACGTGAACGACCCCCCGAACCGCGATCTTGAGCTGAGCCCGGAACTGCCGGACGCGCTGGAAGGGGCACGGGCGTTCCTGCCCGCCGGGTTCAACGTGATGCGCGACCCGGACCTGCTCCGCGACCGGCTGGCGTTCCTGCAGCGCGCGATGACCCGGCTGCCGGATGACGCGCTGGTGTTCTACGAGGACGCAGGATTCCACGACAACGCGATGCGCGAGGTGGTGGGCGCCGAGTTCCGGGGACGGGTGGACGTGCACAG
>PHEV01000073.1 GCA_002843035.1 Actinobacteria bacterium HGW-Actinobacteria-5
GGGCCCAGGCGGGCAACGTCCGGCCTGCGTGGTGCTCCGGCTGGAGGGAGGCCGGGGCGCCCCGAGGGGAGGGGGCGACCCCGTCCGGAGTACACCGAGGCGAAACATACCGGTGGCGCCGGTGGGGCAGCAGCCCAATCCAGGGAATTGGCCCATTCCGTGGGATGCCGGGTGATTCCCCGGACCGCCGGCCCCTCCTGGTTCGATGCTCGCGACTTCCTCCAGCTTCGGGCGTCCCGGCCGTTGGCGCACCCGGAGCGCGTGGCGTCTAGACTCACGGCACCAGCGGCAGGGCAGGGAACTGGAGTGGTGAGGCGAATGTCGGACGAGCCGGGCTCCGCTGAGTCCCGCACGGGCCCCTCGGCGCTCGCCGTCGTGGCGATTGCGCTCGCGGTGGGTGCCGCGCTCGTCTCCGCGGTCGCGGTCGCGAACCTGCTTTCGGTGCTGCCACCGCTTCCCGGACGCCAGGAGGCCGATCCGATCACGGGATTGATCTCCAGCCTGGGTGACGCGGTCGGGCGGCTCACCTCTGCGGCGACGCTGGGCCTGCTCGCCGGCATGGTGGCGTTCCTTCCCGGCGAGGCGGGCGGGGCGCTCCCCGCTCCCGCGCTGCGGCTGGGCCGCTGGACCGGACGCGCCGCGCAGCTCTGGTTCGTTGCCGCGCTGCTGATGACCTTCGCCAACCCTGCGTTCACCACGGGTGTGCCGCTCGCGTACACGATGCGTCCGGACATCTGGTGGTACCTGCTCACCTCCACGCCCAGCGCGCTCGCATGGCTGGTCTCCGCGCTGGTCGCGCTGGCCACCGCTGTCGTCGCCTACCGCGCGAGGAGGGCGTCGGCGTTCGTGGTGTGCTGGCTCGCCGGAGCGTTGAGCGCGGTGTACATCGCGGTCACCGGAAACGTCTCGGTCGGCCTCGACCACGACTGGGCCACGGACGCCTCGGGTATCGCGGCCGCCGCCCTGGTGCTGCTCACCAGCGGGGCGGTGGGCGTGGTGGCCGCCCGCTCGGAGGATGGTGTCGCCCGCTACCACCGCGTGGTG
This sequence comes from Actinobacteria bacterium HGW-Actinobacteria-5, assembly GCA_002843035.1. Taxonomy (GTDB): domain Bacteria; phylum Actinomycetota; class Actinomycetes; order Propionibacteriales; family Propionibacteriaceae; genus Propionicimonas. The sequence continues at coordinate 1,045 of PHEV01000073.1, forward strand.
CTGCCCCTGCTCGTGCTGGCCACGGCGGGCTCCGCGATCGTGGCCTGGCAACAGCTGGCCGGGGTCTCCCCGTTCGACACCCCCGCCGGTGGGCCGGTGCTGGTCGGGGCCGCCCTCGCCGTCCTGCTGCTGGCCAGCTGGGTGTGGCGCCAGCTCGACCGGCGTGCCCCCGTCCGCCGCCGGATCGGCTCGGTGGCCAGGGACGTCGTGCTGTACGTCCTCGGCATTGCGGCCCTGGGCGCGGCCGCGCACCTGCCGCCGCCACGGTTCCTGGTCCCGCAGTCGAGCCAGGTGAACTACCTCGGCTACGACGTGGAGGTGCCGGCCACCTTCGAGCGGCTCGCCGGGCTGGGCCGGCCCAACCTGCTCTGGGTGCTGCTGTCGGTCGGCGCGATCGCCGCCTATCTGTGGGGCATGATCCGCGTGTACCGCTCCGGCGGGCGCTGGCCGGTCTCCCGCCTGTTGTTCTGGCTGGGCGGCTGGCTGCTCACCCTGTACCTGGCCACCAGCGGCCTGTGGATGTACTCCACCGCCGTCTACAGCTGGCACATGCTCGTGCACATGACCGTGAACATGATGGTGCCAGTGCTGTGCGTGCTCGGTGCCCCGTTCACGCTCGTGGACGAGGCGTCCCGGCCCCGGTCGCCGGGCGAGCTGCCCGGGCCGCGCGAACTGCTCTCCGGCCTGGCCGCGAACCGGTTCGTCCGGTTCCTGCTCAGCCCGCCGGTGCTGTGGATCAATTACGTCTCGAGCCTGTTCCTCGTCTACTTCACGCCGCTGTTCGGCTGGCTGATGCGCTACCACTGGGCGCACCAGCTGATGCTGCTGCACTTCATGCTCGCCGGCTACCTGTTCTTCAACCTGCTGATCGGTCCGGACCGGAGCCCGTGGCAGCTGCCCTACCTGGTGAAGTTCGCGTTGCTGGTCAGCGTGATGCCGTTCCACGCGATCTTCGCGGTCGGCATCATGATGGCCGAACACGTGATCGGGGGGACCTTCTACGAGACCATCGCGGTGAGCTGGGTCGGTGACCTGCTCGCCGACCAGAACATCGCCGGCCAGATCACGTGGTTCACTGGGGAGGTGCCGGTGTTCGTCGCCGTGATCGTGCTGGCCGCGCAGTGGTTCCGCAGTGACAGCCGCGAGGCCGCCGTCTCCGACCTGCTGGCCGACACGGGAGCGGACGGCGACGAGCTCGGCGCCTACAACGACATGCTCGCCCAGCTGGCCGAGCGCGACCGGCAGCACGGAGGTGAGGGAGAGTGAGCACCGACACCACGGCGGACGCCGGACTGGAGGCACGCGTCGAGCTCGACATCTCCGGCATGACCTGCGCCGCCTGCGCGAACCGGATCGAGAAGAAGCTGAACAAGCTGGACGGCGTCCGTGCGACAGTGAACTACGCGACCGAGCGCGCGGTGGTCCTCGGCATGCCGCCCCAGCACGTCTCCGAGCTGATCTCCACCGTGCAGGCGGCCGGCTACGACGCGAAACAGGTCGTCGAGGGCGCCGAGCCGGACGGCTACAGCGACCGGGTGAAGCTGCTCCGGACGCGCCTGCTGGTGGCCGCGCTGATCACCTTCCCGCTCGGCGACGCGGCGATCGTGCTGGCACTGACCCCGCAGCTGCGGTTCCCCGGCTGGGAGTGGGCCCTGATCATCGGCGCGATCCCGGTGGTGTTCTGGTGCGCCTGGCCGTTCCACCGGGCGGCCTGGCGAAACCTGCGCCACGGCGCGACCAGCATGGACACTCTGGTCTCCCTTGGCGTGCTGTCCGCGTTCACCTGGTCTGTGGTGGCCACCGTCCTCGGCTCGCCGCAGGAGACCTCGTACTGGTTCGGCTACGGCCTCGCCCCGGCCGGCGCGGACACGCTGTACCTGGAGGCCGCCGCAGCCGTGACCACGTTCCTGCTGGCCGGGCGCTACGTCGAGGCGCGCTCGAAGCGGTCGGCGCGCGGGGTGCTGGAGGCCATCGGCCAGCTCGCGCCGAAGACCGTCCGGGTGGTCAGGGACGGGGTCGAGCAGCTGGTGCCGATCGGCTCACTCAAGGTGGGCGAGCGGTTCGTGGTGCGTCCCGGCGAGCGGATCGCCACCGACGGCCAGGTGCTGGTCGGCACGTCCGCGATCGACACGTCCGCGATGACCGGCGAGCCCGCTCCGATCGAGGTGACGGTCGGAGAACGGGTGCTGGGCGGCACCACCAACACCACCGGCGCCCTGGTCGTCGAGGCCGAGAAGGTCGGAGCGCACACGCAGCTGGCCCAGCTCGCCGTGCTGGCCGAGCAGGCACAGGCGCGCAAGGCGTCCGTGCAGACGCTGGTCGACAAGGTCGTGGCGTGGTTCGTGCCGTCCGTGCTGGGGATCGCGCTGGTCACCTTGATCGTGTGGCTGGCGATCGGGGCCGGGTCGCGGGCGGCGTTCAGCGCGGCGATGTCGGTGCTGATCATCGCCTGCCCGTGCGCGCTCGGCCTGGCCACCCCGACCGCCCTCCTCGTGGGCGTGGGACGCGGCGGCCAGCTCGGCATCCTGATCAAGGGCCCGGATGCGCTGGAGGCGTCCGGAGTGATCGACACCGTCGTGCTGGACAAGACCGGCACCCTCACCACCGGCACGATGGCCCTCGCCGGTGTCCACGCCTTCGACGGCACCGACCCCGACGAACTGCTCGCCCTGGCCGCCGGCGTCGAGCACTACTCCGAGCACCCGGTCGGCCGCGCGCTGGTCGCCGGGGCGCAGGCGCGGGAGCTCACCCTCCCCGAGGCGAGCGAGGTTGCCGCGCTGCCCGGCCACGGGGTGCGCGGGGCGCTCTCCGGAGGGCAGTCGGTCGTGGTGGGCAACCAAGGCCTGATGGAGGAGCAAGGCTTCGACCTGCCCGACGCTGCCCGGCTGGTCGTGGACGCGGCCGCGGAGGCGGGGCGCACGGTCGTCCTGCTGGCCGTCGACGGGGTCGTCCGGGGAGGCTTCGACATCGCCGACCAGCTGAAGGATTCCGCCCCGGGCGCCGTGGAACGGCTGCGGAAGCTCGGCCTGCGCACCGTCCTGCTCACCGGCGATCGCCGCGGCGCGGCCGAGAACGTGGGCCGCCAGGTCGGCGTGGACGAGGTGGTGGCCGAGGTACTTCCTGCGGAGAAGGCTGCGGTGGTCGAGCGGCTGCAGGCCGAGGGACGCCGGGTGGCGATGGTGGGTGACGGGATCAACGACGCTGCTGCGCTGGCCACGGCGAACCTCGGCATGGCGGTGGTCAGCGGCACGGACGTGGCGATGAAGTCGGCCGACATCATCCTGGTCCGCCGCAGCCTCGACGTGGTCCCGGACGCGATCCGGCTCGCCCGGCGCACCCTGGGCACGATCCGGGGCAACCTGGTCTGGGCGTTCGCCTACAACGTTGCCGCGATCCCGCTCGCCGCGACGGGCCGGCTCAACCCGCTGATCGCCGGCTTCGCGATGTCGCTGTCGAGCGTGTTCGTCGTCACCAACTCGATGCGCCTGCGCAGGTTCGAGCCCGGCGCCTGACGCGATCCGGCCACCCGCCCGCCCGGGTGTGACACCTGAGCATCTTGGGGTGGGGACGGCGCTCAGATCGCGACAACCCTTCGCTGAACCGCCGTGACGCAATTCGGCCACCGATCCCGTCCCACAGTGCACAGCCGTCACAGCACAGCCTTGCTGCGGCCGGATCGCGACTCACCAGCCGAGGCGGGCCGCGATCACGTCCGCGGCCCGGGACGGGTAATCCGGCCAGCCCGGTTCGAGCAGTTCCCGGGACGCATCGAACAGCCCCCGGGCACAGGTCTCCACGTCGGTGTCGAGGAGAGCGGCCAGCCGGTCCGCCACGCCGGGCAGGGTCCGCTCTAGCCGACGCAACGGGTCGAACGGGCTCCGCGGGGCGTCCGGGGCGAGCCGCTGCCGCAGTGCGTCGGCGAGGCAGATCAGCGCGTAGGTGCGTACATGGGCGTTCCCGGCGACCCGTTCGCCACGCCGTACCCGTCCCACCCCGATGTAGAGCTTCGCGAGGAACACCCGCACCTGCATCGCCGCGTCCGGCAACGGATCGGGCGGGGCGAAGGCCAGATCGCCGCCGTCGAGCAGCACCTCGCGGTCGGGGTCGCGGATCGTCCAGGGGTGGCCCGCGCCGAACTCGTACAGCATCCCGTCCGCGTAGAGGGCGACGCCCCCGTTCTCCCCCTCGTGCGCGGTCATCACGAGCTGGTCCGGGTGGGGAAGGAAGGGCCACGTGCCGGCCAGCTCCGGCGCCGCATCGGCGGTGAGGAACAGGTTGAAGTCCAGGTCGGACCACTCGTCCCTGCGGCCCGCCCCGTCCCCGGCCGACGACCCGAAGACGACCAGGCTGGTCACCCCCGGCGTCCGGCGGCAGGTCTCGAGCAGTGCGTCCCGGTGTGCGGCGAGCTCCATGCCGCGATTATCGCCCGCGTTCAGGCGGTGTGGCAGGTGCAGTGCGGCCCGCACTGGCAGTCGGCGCACAGGCACTCCTCGCCCGTGCGGCAGCCGCACAGGTGCACATCCACCGAGTTCACGACCCGCTCGCCGAGAACGCTCTCCAGCAGCGGAAGGGTGCGCAGGCCACGGTTGACGGCGGTGGCGTCGTCCAGCCAGTCCGAGCAGGACCGGCAGGCGGCAAGGTGGCCCATGATCGCGGCCATGCCGAAGGGCGGCTCTTCGCCGTCCAGAAGCGCGGAGAGGGCGGCGCGCCAGCTCTCCTCGTCCACGACGGCCGCTGGATCCATCCGCGCAGCATACGCGCCGGGTTAGGGTGGCGCATGGCCGACGACACCACAGCCCTGGCGCTGGCCGCCGGAGGCGGCGACCGCGCGGCGTTGGCCGAGTTCATCCGGGCGACCCAGGCGGACGTGTGGCGGTTCGTGGCGCACCTGGCCGGACGGGACGTGGCCGACGACCTCACCCAGGAGATCTACCTGCGCGTGATCGAGGCGCTGCCGTCGTTCGAAGGACGCTCCAGCGCGCGCACCTGGCTGCTGGTGATCGCCCGCCGGGTGGTGGTCGACCGCGTCCGCTACGAGACGACGCGCCCCCGGCTGGTCGCGATGGACGCAGCGGTGGCCGACGCGTGGGCGGTACACCCCGACCCCGACGGCGACCTGCACCTGGCCGGCCTGCTCGGCAGGCTCGAGCCCGAGCGCCGTGAGGCCCTGGTGCTCACCCAGCTGATGGGCTTCAGCTACGCCGATGCCGCCCGGGTGTGCGGCTGCGCGGTCGGGACGATCCGCTCCCGTGTCGCCCGGGCGCGGGCGGACCTGGTCGCGGTGCTGGACCGGGCCCCGTCGGGTGAGTTCTAGGCAGGATTGCGCAGTCCGGGAACTTCTCCGCGGGACCGTCCGACCATGTGGTCGAACCCTCGCGGAAGGAAGCCATGTTCACCCTTGCTGCCACGCCGGTGAAGTTCGTCGCGCTGCTGGTGCTGTTCGCCTGGTGCACGGCCTGGTGCGTTTACGAACTGACCCGTCCACAGGACTTCCGGCAACGGGTGTCGAACCTGCTGCACCTGGTGATGGCCGTGGTGATGCTCCTGATGGTGGCCGGGCCGACGTGGCAGGCACTGACGATGGTCGTCCCCGAGCCGGTGATCGTGGGGGTGTTCGCCCTGTCGACGCTCTGGTTCGCCTGGTTGTCGATCGATGCCTTCCGGGCGTCGGACCGCAGCGGCGGCCTGCACTTCGCCGGGCACACGATGATGTTCGGGGCGATGACCTGGCACCTCTCGGCGATGGCGGTGATGGCGGCCCGCATGTCCGGGATGGGTGGCATGGGCCACGGCGGCGGGATGGGCGGCATCGAGCAGGCCCGGCAGCCGGGTGGGGTGCTGTGGGTGTTCGCGATCGTCGGACTGCCGTTCATGGTCTACCTCCTGGGCGCGAGCGTGGTCGCCGTCCGCAACCTGGTGCGTCCGCGGGCCGCGGTGAACGATGCCTGCCCGTGCGGTGAGGGCTGCACGTGCGGCCCGGACTGCGCGTGCAGCGTCACCCACGCCACCCCGGTGCAGACGCTCGAGCGCGAGCTGGTCGTTGTCGGCGCGCCGGCTCCGTCCGCGGTGACCGTTGTCGCTCCGGCGGCGATGGCGCACAGCTGCCACGAGGAGCGACCCGTCGGCAGCACGAAGTACCGCCTCGCGGCCCTGAGCGACTTCGCGATGAACTTCGGGATGTTCTGGATGAGCACCGGCCTGCTGGTCGCGATCCTGCCGTTCTTCGCCCTGTTCGCCTTCTGAGTGGACCGAATCGGGGACGGTTCCTATCTCGGTCCACCCTGAGAATGGACTGAGATAGGAACCGTCCCCGATTCGGTCCGGACGCGGGTCAGAAGCCGTGCCGGGAGCGGCTCTGCTGCTCCTGGGCCCGGAACAGGCCGAAGCGCGGCATGAACTTGTCCCAGTCGATGGCGTGGCCGTCGATCTCCGGGCCGTCGATGCAGGCGTGCTTGCGAACGAGCTTGCCGTCCTCGATCACCGGCACCATGCAGGCGCCGCACATGCCCGTGGCGTCCACCATGATCGAGTTCAGGGACGCCACCGTCGGCACCTTGTACGGCTTGGTCAACTCCGACACGGCGCGCATCATCATCGGCGGGCCGATCGTGACCACCTCGGCGATCGGACGGCCCTGGCCGGCCTGGTTCGCCTTCAGCATCGCCTCGAGCGGCGTGGTGACGAAGCCCTGCACGCCCACCGACCCGTCGTTGGTCGCGTAGATCACGTCCAGCTGGTCGCCGAACTCGCCCTTGATCCGTCCGATCCGCTCCTCGGGGCCGTCCCAGAACATCAGGTCGGCACTGCGGAAGCCGGAGATCAGGGTGACGTGGTTGCCGAGCCGCAGGTGCTCGCGCATGATCGGGTACACCGGGGGCAGGCCCAGGCCGCCCGCGGTGAACACGACCGTGGTGTCGTCGGGGTACCGCTCCAGATCGCTCGGACGCCCCAGCGGACCGGCCACGCCGGCCAGCGCCTGGCCCACCCGCATCTGGTTGATCATGATCGTGCTGGAGCCCATGCTCTGCACGACCAGTGTGATCGTGCCAGCCTTGGCGTCCCAGTCGGCCAGCGTGAGCGGGATCAGCTCCCCGTTCGGAGTGGGCAGGACGCGGACGAATTGCCCGGCCTGCGCGGTGCGCGCGATCACGGGCGCCCGGACGGTGAACTCCTCGATACCCACGCTGAGGTGCGTCTTGGCCACGATCGTCGGAGCCTCACCGGCCAGCTCGGTGTACGCCAGTGCCCGTGCGACCCGGGCGGTCACCTCGGTGGCCTCGATGTTCTCGATCGTGCGGACGATCTCGCGCGCGGCCGACTGGCCGTCACCGGCCGCCCGGATGGCCGTCGAACCGCCACGCGCCGCATCGCCGCCGGTGAAGACGCCCGCCAGCGAGGTCTCCTTCGAGCCGTCGCCGGTCTGCTCGATCGTGCCGTACTTCGAGGTGACCAGCCGCGGCTCGGAGTCCTTGATGATCGGGTTCGCGGAGTTGCCCAGCGCCATGATCACGAGGTCGGCCGGGATCCCGGTCGTGCGCCCGGTGGCCACCGGACGGCGGCGTCCGGACCCGTCCGGCTCGCCCAGACCCATGATCTCCACCGTCGCCGAGGTGACGAAGCCCTGCTCGTTGCCCTCGAACGCCACCGGGGAGCGCAGCACGGCCAGCTCGATGCCCTCTTCGAGGGCGTGCTCGAGCTCCTCAACGCGCGCCGGCATCTCCGCCCGGGTGCGGCGGTAGACGATCGTCACGTGGCCGCCGAGGCGGCGCGCGGTGCGGGCCGCGTCCATCGCGGTGTTGCCACCGCCGATGATCAGCACCTGCTTGTCCGTGACCATCGGCAGCGGCGTCTCGTGGTCGGCCCGGTGCGCCTGCATCAGGTTCACCCTGGTCAGGAACTCGTTGGCGCTCATCACGTTGAGCAGGTGCTCGCCCGGCACGTTCAGGAACCGCGGCAGGCCCGCGCCGCTGCCCACGAACACCCGCGCGAACCCGGCGTCCCTGAGCTGCTCCAGCGTGGCCGTCTTGCCCACAACGAAGTTCGTCACGAACCGTCCGCCGAGCTGGCCGATCTTGGCCACCACGTCGTCGATCAGCTCGTTCGGCAGCCGGAACTCGGGAATGCCGTAGCGCAACACGCCGCCGAGCTCGTGGAACGCCTCGAACACGGTCACCGGGAAGCCCTCCGCGGCCAGCAGGTAGGCGGTGATCAGACCGGACGGGCCGGAGCCCACGATCGCGATCGGGGGACGCAGCGCTGTGGCCCACGGGTCCTTGACCCCGGCGTAGCGCGAACGGGCCCGTTCCGGATCGGCGAGCTTCTCCCACTCGGGCAGGAACCACTCCAGCTGGCCGATGCTCATCGACTGCTTGTGGATGCACTGGCCCTGGCACTGCAGTTCCTGCGGGCAGACCCGTCCGGTCACGTCGGGCAGCGGGTTGCAGGATTCGAGCATTTCCAGCGCCTCGCGGAAGTGCCCGGTCCCGATCAGCTCGAACATCTTCGGGATGTGGATCTGGACGGGGCAGCCGCCCTGCGGCTCGATGTGCCCGGCCAGCAACACGCCCAGCTCGCACGGCGCCTCGGCGCACTGCTTGTCGCGCAGCGCCTCGAGCCACACGAACAACTCGACGTCACGGCGGGTGTAGCCGAGGTCCATGTAGCCGAGGAACCCCTTGTTGACCAGCTCGAAGTCCTCCCAGCGCTCGCTCGGCTTGCGGATGTACGGGCCGATCGCGTTGCCGGCCGGCCAGTTCTCGCTGAGCCCTGCGAACATCGGGTAGCGCCCGGAGAGGTGCTCGTCGAGGGCGCGGATGAACATCCGCTTCTTTCCCACCGGCAGCTGCCACAGGAACCGCATCAGCAGCCGGCTGGAGTCGTCGTCGCGGCTGAGCACCTCCCACAGCTGCCGGGTGAACTTGGCACCGAGGGCGGGCTGGCGGAACTCCCACGCGACCGCCTCCATGCCGTCGGCGGTGAACAGCTCCCGGAAAGCCCGGGGATCGGCGACCAGTCGCCGTTCCAGCAGCCCCAGCTGGTTGCTGAACTCCTGGGTGGTCACTGGATGATCTCCGCGTCACAGGTCGCCCTGACCCGGGTGATCCGGGCCTGCAGCTCCGGGGTCACCTCCAGACCTTCCAGGGCGTCGGGCCTCATCCGGCCGACCGTGCGGGGACTCCCGTCCACGACGATCGTGGCCTTCTCGAACAGCTGCGGCAGCTCCTGGTAGCAGGTCGCGCAGTCGTTGCACTTGGCCAGATCCTCGGGGTCGAGCCAGATCGGACGGTCGGCCACTGCGGTCGTCGCGGCCGCCGCCTCGGTCGCGGGCGCTGCCATCGGGGCTCCGAACAGGCCCAGGTTGAGCGCGCCGCCGGCGGGGGCGCCGGACGCGGTGGCCAGGTCGGCCATCGCCTTGGCGATCACGTCGAGTGCCGACTCGCGGGCGTCGATCGCCTCGCCGTAGCGGGACGTCCACTCACTGACCTCGATCCGGTGCTGCGCGTTCAGCACGTTCACCGACTGCCCGGCCAGGAACTGCAGCATCTGCCAGTTGCGCTTGCGGTCCTCGACCAGCGCCACGATGCTCGGCGAGCAGGCCATCTTGACCAGGTGCCGCTTGCGGTCGGTGGTGTAGATGAACGGCGTGCGTCCGGTGCGCTGGTGCAGCGGCAGTTCGACGTACTCGGCGATCGGCACCGCGCCGTCCTCCTCGTGCTGGGCCAGCCAGCGGAACTGCTTGCGGAACCGCACCTCGCCGATCGCGAACTCGGCCGGAGTCAGCGGCATCGTCATCAGCTGCAACTGGCCGCGGTCGTCTCGATAGGTGAGGGTGGTCTCGGTCCACAGGCCGTCCGGCTCGGGGTTGCCGTCCAGGCTGAACCGCTCCGCGATCGTGGCGCCCTTGCGCGGGTCGTGCACGAACAGCGGGCTGACCCGGCTCTCGACGGCGAGCCGCGAGCGGGCGTTGGCCAGGTCCTCTGGCATCCCGTTCTCGGTGTCGCAGGGGGCGTAGGCGATCATCAGGCCGGCACCGTCGTTGTAGCCGATCAGCTCCGCGGACGCCTGCAGGAAATGGCTGTGGAAGGCGGTCGAGACCGACGAGACGTAGACGTTCGGGTGGAACGTCGCCAGCAGGCCGAGCTCCTTGCGGGCCTCCTGCTTGCCGCCATGCGCGCTGCCGTAGCGGGCGAGGTCGGCGTCCTGGCCGGCGAAGGAGGCCGTGGACGCCTGCCCGCCGGTGTTCGAGTAGCCGCCGGTGTCCAGCACGAGCGACTTGATCGGCGTGCCGCCGGCGAGCACGCGCGACATCGCGCCGAAGCCGATGTCGAACGCCGCACCGTCACCACTGATCGTCAGCACGACCGGCATCAGGGCCCGCTCGGCCGGGGTGAAATCACGCCAGGAGAGCGTGGCGAGCGCCTGGTCGTGCGTCTCCGGATCGTAGGCGCCGTCCAGCTCGAGCCGTGCGACCCGCAGGGCCTTGACCTCTCCGACGAGGCGGGAGACCAGCCCCTCGTACATGCCCATGGCCAGCGGCTGGGCGTCCTGGAACAGGCCGTTCACCCACGGGTTGAGATACGGCGAGAACGGGACGGTCGAGGCGTACACGCTCGAGCAGCCGGTGGAGTTGGCCATCACGGCGGTGGACGGGCCGTCGCCGGTCGGGCCGGACTCGTACAGGTAGAGCCGCCGCTCCAGCTCGGCCATCGTGGCCGCCACCCGCTCGCGGCGGGCGCCCTCGGGAAGCGACTCGTGCAGGGTGGCCAGCTGGTCCAGCGTGGCGTCCAGCTCGCGCAGGTGTGCCTGCCGGCGGTCCTCGCCGATCCGGTGGCTGAGCGAGTTGAGCAGGTGGATCGCGGTGACCTCGCCGCAGCCGCGGCAGGCGCCGTGGCCGCCGGTCATCGAGTAGTAGTCGGACCGGTTCAGCATGATCCGCTTGATGTCGCCGCCGGGGGCGGTCGCTTCCGCGGAGAGCCGCGCGGGCGAGTCGGGCAGCTTCGTCAGCCGCTCGAACCGGGTCTCGAGCATGCCGAGCAGCACGTCGTCCTGGTCGGCGGAGGTCAGGGCGCCCGGGCCGCAGACCTCGATGCACTGCAGGCAGCCGGTGCACTTCCACGGGTCGACGACCGCGGAGAACAGGACGCCCGAGCCGGGCGCGGCCTTCTCCGTCGCGTCGTAGAGCGGACGGGTCCGGGCGACCGGGAAGGCGGCGATGGCGGTGACCACCGCGTCCAGCTGGCCGGCCGGGAGCTGGTCCTCGGGCAGGGTGCCGGCGGCCGTGCGGGCGACGGAGGCGAAGTCGGCGGCGGCGGAGTCGGCGGCGAAGGCGGCACGAATCGCGGCCGTCCACTCCGGCACCAGGTCGTACCAGACGGCCCGCTGGCCCTCGCTCAGCCCGGCAGCATCGATGGCCGCGCCGAGCAGGTCGCCGACCTCGTGGCCGGTGTTCGGGATGGCGTTATCGGGGCAGGCCAGCGCGCACTCCATGCAGGCTGTGCAGGAACTCGGGTCGAACATGGGCACGGTGCGCCGGAAGATGCCCTTGTTCTTCGCCGCGCCGGTGCCGACGGGCATGAACAGGCCGGTGCCGGGCAGCACGGGGGCCTCGTCGATGGTTCCCTCGCGGAACGGCCGGGCCACCATCTCCTCGTAGTAGCCGGGGTCGAACAGCCCGCTGGTGCGCTCCCGCCCGACCGTCGGGGTCATCACGGCGGACAGCGACTCCCGCACGCCGGCCAGGATCGGGTCGGCCTCGATCGCCTCGAAGGCAGGGTCGGCGTAGTCGACGCGGACGGCCTTCATGCCGTCCCGGATCACCGCGAGGTTGGCCTCGATCACGGTTTCGCCGCGGCGGCCGAACTTCTTGGCCAACTCGGCGCGCACCTCGGCCTCGATCTCGCCGGTGCCGCCCTCGATGCCCACCTGGCCGAGGATCGCGCCGATGAAGGCAATGCCCATCATGCGGGTCTCGAGCTCCGGGTTGGGGGCGTGGGCCCGGGCGATCGTGAAGGCATCCAGCACGAGGAACTTCACGTTCCGCTCCCGGATCGTGCGGCGGGCGAAGGCGGGCAGTTCCCGCCACACCGCCGTCGGCTCTGCGTCCGACTGCATGATCAGCGTGCCGCCCTGCACCAGGCCCTTCAGCGGGTTGGTGTGGGAGAAGACCTGGTGGTCGGGGCAGACCACAAGCTCGACGTCCTCAAGCTCTGCGTTGGTGAGCAGGACGGGCTCGGGCGAGAGGGTGATGTAGTAGTTCGTCGCCGCCCCGGACTTCTCCGAGCCGTACTTGGGCGCGGACTTGGAGTGCATCCCGAGCAGGGAGGACAGGACGTCGGTGAGCAGCTTGCCGGTGGCGACCGTGCCGTAGCCGCCGACGGAGTGGAACCGGATCCGCAGGCTGCCCTGTGGCAGCACCACGGGGTTGGGCTCGGTCTCCAGCGCCATCAGCTCGGTCTCCGGGTACGCCTCGCGGAGCCGGTCCTGGATCGCTGCGACGGCTGGCGTCGGGTTCGGCGTGAAGAACTGCGAGCCGAGGTAGATCAGCGGGGACGGCGATGCCTTGGTCATGTTGCGGAACGCCGCCACCATGTAGCGCGGCTGGATGTCGTGGCCGCCGAGGCCGAAGATGCCCGTGGTGAGGCGCGGGATCGAGGCCAGGGCAGGCACACCCGGGTACGGGGTGTCGTCGGCCGCCTCGGCGTTCGAGCGGGCGTGGAACAGCGCCTGGGTGACCAGGCGGGTGAGCGCGGTGTCGTCGGAGCGCTCGAGCACGGTGATGGCCTTCGCGTTCTTCAGTGCGGCGACCAGTTCGGCCTCGGGGAACGGCTGCAGCAGCTTCACCGACACGACTCCGACCTTCAGGCCCTGCGAGCGCAGGTAGGGCAGGACGGCGCGGACGTCGTCGGTGATCGAGCCCATGCCGACCATCACGTAGTCGGCGTCCTCGCAGTCGTAGGCGACCACGGGGGAGTACTCGCGTCCGGTCAGTTCGGAGTACTCGGCCATCGCCTGCCGGACGAGCCCGGGCACGGCGCTGGCGAAGTGGGTGCGGTGGTCGGCGGAGCCGGCCTGGAAGTCGGGCTGGTTCTGCACGGGGCCGGTGAGGCCCGGGTTGTGCGGGTCGACCAGGGCCGGGACGAGCTGGCGGGTGCCGGCTGGCCAGGCGTTCAGCCACTGCCGCCGCCACTGCGGCTGCAGCGAAGCCGGAACGCGACCGAGCGTCTCCTCGAGGAGGTCGCCGTCGTTGTCGGCCTCGACGCGCGGGCTGCGGGCGCCCAGCCAGTTGCGCAGGGCGGTGAGGTCGGCCGAGGCGAAATCGTCGGCGTGCCGGTCGAGGTAGCGGTTCAGCTGGAACACCCGTCCCTTGGCGCCGAACAACATCTCCTGGGCGACGGTCGGGCAGGGGATCCGCTCCGAGGGGTCACCGAGGTAGGTGCGCAGCAGTTCGGGCTCGGGGAGCAGCACCTCGCTCATCACGTGGCTCGTGGCGAAGCCGTCCATGGCGTTGGCGACCGGGATCAGCGACAGCGCGGAGGCGCGGTAGGAGATCGCGGCGAGGTCGGCGGCCTCCTGCGGGTTGGAGCCGAACAGGATGGTGTAGCCGGTGGGCAGCAGCGCGTACACGTCGTCGTGCCCGGCCATCACGTTGAGGGAGTGCTTGGTGACCACCCGGGCGGCCACCTGCAGGACGAAGCCGCCGATCTTCTTGCCGACGCTCACGTAGTGCGACTCCAGGCCGTAGAGGATGCCCTGGCTGGAGGAGGCGTTGGAGATGAAGTTGCCGCCGACGAGCGCCGCGCCGAGCGCGCCGCTCTGGGCAGAGTGCTCACCCTCGGTCTCGACGAAGAACGGATGCCGGCCCCAGACGTTCAACTGGCCCTCGGCCCGCGCCGCCTCGAAGATCTCGGAGATCTCGGTGGACGGGGTGATCGGGTAGCCGATCACGCCGCCGCAGACGTGCTTCATCACGTACGCGACGGCGCCGTTGCCGTTGATGACGTCGGGGACGCCGGGGTACTGCGCTGTATTGGTGGACATGCACACTCTTCCTTGAGTCGGGACCCGCGCTGAGGCTACCTCGTCAATGGGGAGGATTGCTCACCAGAACGGACAAGGACATTATGCTCCGACGGACACCCCGGGGGGCATATCCGGGCTATTTCAGGACGGTGTCCCGATCGCCGTCAGAGTCCCCCGCGGCGGACGCCGTGCGTTCGGCACGACGTACCGATGTCCAGGACACGACGGCGATCAGAGCGGCGAGTCCGGCGAACCCGGTGACCACTGCGAAGCCTGCCGGGTAGCCGCCGGTGTCGATCACCCCGCCGGCGATGCTCGACCCGATGGCGACCCCGATACCGATGCCCGTCCCCATCCAGGACAGGCCCTCGGTGAGCCGCTCGCGCAGCACCAGGCGCCCGATCAGGGTGTTGCCGTTGATGAAAGTCGGGGCGACGGTCAGTCCGATCAGCACACCGATCCCGGTCAGGACCAGCACGGAACTGGTCAGGTGGAGCCCGAGCGTCGCGACGAAGAGCGCGACCACGCCGGTGACGAAGCGTCCGGGCAGGGGCGAACGCCAGTGGCGGGCGCCGTAGAGCAGGCCGGCCACGCCGGACGCTCCGGAGAACGCCGCCAGGATGATGCCGGAGGCGGACCGGAAGCCCCAGTCGGTGGTGGCGGCGACCACGCTCACGTCCACGCCGCCGAACACACAGCCGATCAGCAGGTTCACCACGACGATGGCCGCGACGCCCGGGGTGAGCAGGATGAACCGGCGCAGGGCCGCCGGACGCTCGGTGCCCGGCTCGGGCGGCGGCGCGACGGGCGGCTCCGTGGCGCGCTGGGAGTAGAACAACTGCGCGCCGAGCAGGGACAGCACGATCGGTGCGATCAGTCCGGCCGCGGGGTGCACGCTGGTGGACAGCGCGGTGGCGAGCACCGGTCCGACGACGAAGGTGACCTCGTCGAGGGTCGACTCCAGCGAGAACGCGGCATGCAGCTGGCGGGCGTCGGAGGTGACGTGGCTCCAGCGTGCGCGGACGAGGGCACCGGGGGAGCCACCGGTGACGCCGCTGATGATCGCCGGCGCGAACAGGGTCCAGGCCGGGAGCTGCAGGACGGCGAAGGTGACGAGGATGGCGAGAGTGGCGGCGGAGGCGACCGTGGCCGGGTACATCACCTTCCGCTGGCCGTACCGGTCGACGAGATTGGACAGCACGGCCGTGCCCAGCGCCCAGGCGGCCGCGTTCGCCGCGACCAGCGCGCCGGCCAACCCGTAGCTGCCGTACAGCGCGGAGACCATCAACACGATGCCGAGGCCCATCATGGCGCCGCCGGAGCGGGCCAGCAGCCCGGCCGAGCTGAACCTCAGTGCGCCGGGGATCGCGAGGATTTCCCGGTAGGTGCGCACCGGATGAGTCTCGCACACGGCTCCGACAGCGCTGCAATCGCTCTCGGGCTGAGCGCAGGGAGGGATCCGGTCGCCGCACCTCGGGGCTGCCGCGCCACTGTGGCTACCCTGTCCCCGTGGGGATGATGCTGTGGGCGATTGCCGCGATGGCCGTGGTGATCGTGGTCGTGATCGCCGTCGTGATTCTGCTCGCGGCGGTGGGAACGGCCGGTCGCCGGGCCCGCGGCGGTTCCGGGCCGCAACGCGAGGCGGAGGCGCGGGTCGTCGACAAGCGGAGCCAGATCACCGGTGGCGGGGAGTCCCCGGCCGACCAGCTCTACTTCGCGACCTTCCAGTTCCCCGACGGGAACCGCATCGAGCTCCGCGTGCCCGTCTCCGAGGCCGGTCTGCTCGTGGTTGGGGACGAG
>PHEV01000074.1 GCA_002843035.1 Actinobacteria bacterium HGW-Actinobacteria-5
GCCGCGCTCGGCCTGAGCGAGTTGATCCTGGGCCGGGGTTCGATCGCTGCGTGGCTGGCCAGCATGCCGATCGCGTCCGCTGCGACGGAGTCCGGCGCGCTGCCGTGGACGAAGATGCCCTCCACCTTCGCGATGCTCCGGCTGTTCGGGGCGTCCGTGGAGTGGGCGTATGCCGGCTACGCGGTCGTCGCCGTCGCCGCAGCGGCCGCGGTGTGGCTGGTCTGGCGGCGGACGGATTCGGTGGCCCTGCGCGGTGCGGTGTTGATGACGGCCACGTTCCTGGCGAACCCGCACGTGCACGACTACGACCTCGCCTGGCTCGCGTTCCCGATCGCCTGGCTCGCCATCGGAGGCCTCGCCAACGGCTGGCGGCGCGGTGACCGCGAGGTGCTGGTCGCCGCCTGGCTGCTGCCCGCCCTGTCGACCGCGATCGCGACCGCGACGCAGCTGCAGATCGGCCCCATCGTGCTCGGCGCCCTCACCTGGATCGCGCTGCGCCGGGTGTGGCCCGGGCCGGCGGAGGTCAGCGCCGGGTCGACGCCACCAGGTCGAGCACTGCCTGGATCGTCTCCTCCAGCGTGAGGTACGTGCAGTCCAGGTGCGTGACCCCGTCGGCCGCGGTCGTGAAGTTCACCAGCTTCGAGTCGTCGGAGTCCCTGCGGAGCACCTGGTCGGCGAGTTGGGCGGCGTCCACCTTGTCGCCGAGCTCGGCCTGGCGCCGCGCCATCCGGATCTTCGGATCGGCGGTCAGGAGCAGCCTCACGTCCGCGTCCGGCGCCACCACCGTGGTGATGTCGCGGCCCTCGGCCACGATCCCGGCCGGCGCCGCGTCGATGATCGCCCGCTGCCGCGCCACCAGGTCGGCGCGGCACTCGGCGACCGTCGAGACGGCACTCACCTTCGCCGACACCTCCGGCTCGCGGATGCGCTCGGTGACGTCGGCACCGTTGACCCGCACCCACTGGGCGTCCGGGTCGGTGCTGATCTCCAGGTTCGCGCCCACGGTCGCGGCGATCACGCCCGCCTCGTCGGACGGCTCGACACCCGCGTCCAGGTAGGCGCAGGTGACGGCGCGGTACATCGCACCGGTGTCGAGGTAGGCCAGGCCGAGCGCCCTCGCCACCCCCTTCGAGGTCGACGACTTGCCGGACCCGCTGGGTCCGTCGATGGCGATCACGAGGCGGTCGGCCATGGTGTCCTCCAGGGTCTACAGGGGCGTGTCGGCGTCGCGGACGGTCCAGCCCGCGGTGGTCATGGCGGTGGCGAGGTCGTCCGCCCGTTCCGGCGCCACCTGCACCGAGAGCCAGCCCACCTCGCGCTCGAGGTCGTGGTCGATCGAGACGTCCTCGACGTTCACCCCTGCGGCCTGGATGTCGGCGAACAGCCGGGCCAACGAGCCTGGCTCGTCGGGGATCTCGACCACCACGTGCGCGTAGCTGGTAGCGGTGAGCCCGTGCTTGCCCGGAAGCGCCCGGGTGCCCTCGCGCCCCCGCTCCAGCAGCGCGGTCACATCGCCCGCGTCGAGCGCGGCGATCATCCCGGCCAGGTCAGCCTGGATCTCCTCCAGTTCGTGCCGGACGGCCATGGCATTCGCGCCGATGATCTGCTGCCAGAGCTTCGGATCCGAGCCCGCGATCCTGGTCACATCACGCACGCCCTGGCCGGCCAGGCGGAGGTGCTCGGGCGGCACGCGGGTGAGCGTCCCTGCCATCAGCACAGAGACCAGGTGCGGCAGGTGGGAGACCTGCGCCACAGCCTCGTCGTGGTGGGCAGCCCCCATCGTGACCCGACGGGCCCCGCAGAGCCGGGCGACCTCCTGCACGTCGAGCACCGCGTGGGCCGCGGACGTGTCGTGCGGCGTGACCACCCAGGTGCGGTCGACGAAGAGGTCGGCGTGCGCGGTCAGGGGACCGACATGCTGGGATCCCGCCATCGGGTGGGAGCCGACGTAGCGGGCAAGGTCGGCGTCGGTCTTCCGCAACGCGGCGAGGATCGTGCCCTTCACGGAGCCGACGTCGGTGACGGTGGCGTGCGGATAGGCGTCGAGCGCCTTGTGGATCACCGCAGGCAGCGCGTTCGGCGGCACGGCGACGACCACCAGTCGCACCTCATCGGGCACCGGGGCGGCCGTGGTACCCGCACCCCGGGACGCCGCGACGCGGGCATGGCTGGAGACCTTGTCCTGCAGGTGGACGGTGATCCCTTCGCGGGTGAGTGCCTGCGCCACCGATGCGCCGACCAGGCCCGTGCCGATCACCAGCGCCGGGGAGAGTTCGCGATCGCTCATGCGGGGTCCCCGCGGTGTTGTTCGGGGGAGCGCAGCGCAGGAGAACAACTCCGTGGGGTGTTCATTGGCCGCCCTTCTGCACAAAGGAGCGGACGTACTCCTCCGCGTCCGATTCGAGCACCGCGTCGATCTGGTCGAGAATGGCGTCGTAGTCGAGGGACCGCACCGGAGCCGGGGTGGCCTCGGCCACCTCGTCGACACGTTGGGGCGTCCGCTTCCGCTGCACGCGCTCGGCCACCGGGTCCTCCTGATCTGTCGGCGCCGACAGCCTACTCGTGGTTCCCCGGCACGCTGGTCCGCGCCAGAAGCAGGTCGACAGCGCCGGCGTCGGCCAGATCGCCCACCTCGTCCCGGCTGTGGCCCAGTGGCTCAGCGAGATCGAGGCGACGTTCGATGCCACGCAGGTCGCGGACCCGCATCCAGTCCCAGGACGCACCGGTTACGCGGTCGGCCACCACGTCGACCACCCTCCCCCGCGTCCAGGCGCGCGTGTCGGAGGGTGGCTCGCTGCGCGCCCGCTCGACGTCCTCGCGCGTCACCACCGAACGAAGCCGGCCCGCGCCGGCCAGGGCGTCCCATGGACCGGGCCGGTCGAGTCGCGCCCAGGCCAGGTCGAGTTGGGCCAGGCGGGGGCTGGTCCAGTCCAGGCCGTGCCGGGCGGCGTAGGCGTCCAGCAACTGGTGCTTCGCGACCCAGTCCAGGCGATCGGCGCACCGGGACGGGTCGGCACGCAGGTCGTCCAGCACGTTGCGCCAGGCGGTGAGGACGTCGAGCTCGTAGGCCTCCGGGCGCCGGTCCGCGGCCGCCGCCACGGCCTCCCACGCCGCGTCCTGCAGGTCGAGCGCGCACATTCGTCGCCCGTCGGTGAGCTCCAGTGGCTCGGCCAGGCCCACGTCGTGGCTGACCGTGTGGAAGGCGGCCACCGGATCGGCCAGTTCCAGCTCCGGCAACGCGCCCGCCTCGAGCGCGGTGAGGAACGCGGCGAGCGTGCCTGCCTTCAGCCAGGTGGCGTACTCGCACCGGTTCGCGTCCCCGGTGATCACGTGCAGCCGCCGGTACGCCGCGGACGGCGCGTGCGGCTCGTCCCTGGTGTTCACGATCGGCCGGCGGCGGGTGGTCTGGATGCCCTCCACGGTCTCGAAGAAGTCCGCGCGCTGGGTGAGCTGGAACCCGACCCGCTCCCCGTGCTGCCCCACGCCGACCCTGCCCGCGCCGACGACCACGGCGCGCGAGACCAGGAACGCCGGCAGGGCGGCGAGAATCGAAGGCCACGGCACCGAGCGCGACAGCAGGTGGTTCTCGTGGCAGCCGTAGGAGGCTCCGTGGGAGTCGGTGTTGTTCTTGTAGATGCCGATCTCCAGGCCGAGCTGAGCGGACGCGGCGCTCGCGGCGTCCACGACCGCGGCGTCGCCAGCCAGGTCGTAGGCGACGGCCTCGGCAGCCGTCCTCACCTCCGGCCCCGAGTACTCCGGGTGGGCGTGGTCGACGTAGAGCCGTGCGCCGTTGGCGAGGACGCGGTTGTGCGCATCCTCGATCGGGATCGGGTCCACCCAGTCCAGCGTCGTGCCGGTCGCGGTGCCGGGGTAGGCCGCGACGACGGCCGCGCTGAGCGCCGCGGCGTGCACCTCCGGCGCGGAGGGCGCAAGGATGCCGTACTCCGTCTCGATGCCGAGCACGCGCGCGGTCACGGTCGGCCCCGCGGGACGGCGTCCGCGGTCCCCCGAGGCCGCCTCGGGCAGCGGTGCAGGCTCACGACGGATTGAGGGCGCGCGAACCGACCAGGGTGCGCAGGAACACGATCCGCTCACCCTTCCGACCGGAGATCCGGGCCCAGTCGTCGGGATTGGTGGTGTTCGGTAACTCCTCGTTCTCGGCGATCTCGGCGGCACACGCTGACAGCACGTGGTCGCGACGCAGGCCCCGCTCGCCACCGCCGATCAGCTCCTTGATCGCCGCCTTCTTCGCCCGCCCGACGATCCCGGCCAGCATCGCGCCGGAGACGAAGTCGGCCACGTAGAGCACCTCCCGGTCGCCGCCGGCGTAGGTCACCTCGATGAACCGGTTGACGTCGCTGCGCGCGTAGGGCCGCCCCACGATCGCATCGATCAGCCCCCGCCGGAATTCCGCCGCGTCGACGCCTCCGGTGTTCAGCGGGGTCTGCCCGTCCAGGTAGCGGGCCAGGATCTCCGCGGCCGCCGCCGCGTCCGGCCGATCCAGCTTGATCTTCACGTCCAGCCGGCCGGGCCGCAGGATTGCGGGATCGATCAGGTCCTCGCGGTTCGTTGCCCCGATCACGATCACGTTCGCGAGCCCCTCGACGCCGTCGATCTCGCTGAGCAACTGCGGCACGATCGTCGCCTCGACATCGGAGGACACCCCGCTGCCGCGCGTGCGGAACAGTGCGTCCATCTCGTCGAAGAAGACGACCACAGGGCGTCCGGAGGTGGCGTGCTCCTTCGCCCGGGTGAAGATCGCCCTGATCTGGCGCTCGGTCTCGCCCACGTACTTGTCCAGGAGCTCGGGGCCCTTGATGTTCAGGAAGTGGCTGCCGGCGGAGTTCGCCACGGCCTTGGCGATCATCGTCTTGCCGCAACCCGGCGGCCCGTACAGCAACACGCCCTTCGGCGGACGCAGCCCGAACTCGGTGAACAGCTCCCGATGCCGGAACGGCAGCTCGACGGCGTCGCGGATCTGCTCGATCTGGGCCCCCAGCCCCCCGATGTCCGCGTAACTGACATCGGGCACCTCTTCGAGGGTCAGGTCGGCCACCTCGCTGCGCGGCACCGTCGCCAGCGCGAGCAACGCACGGCGATCGGCGAGCAGGGTGACCCCCGGACGCAGCGTGTCGGCGGAGAGCCCCGAACCCGGCAGCAGCACCACCTCCTCACCGGACGCCCCCACGCTCAGCAGGCGGCCGTCCGCAAGCACCTCGGCCAGCCGGACGACCTCGCCGGCCGGCAACGGCTCGACCGCCGCCACCACGAGGAGGGCCTCGTTCAGCAGGACGCGGCTGCCCACGCCCAGGGCGGCCGGCTGAACGTCCGGGCTGAGGGCGCACCGCAGCAGGCGCCCGCCGGTGGCGACGTCCACGGTGTCCTCCCCGGTCGCCACGACGAGCCCGAAGGACGCGGGCGGGCGGGCGAGTGCGTCCAGCTGTTCGCGCAGCTCGACCAGGGAAGCGCGGGCGTCGGCCAGCGTCGCGTTCAGCTTCTCGTTGACCTGGGCCAGCCGCCGGGCGTCCGCGCGGGCGTCGTTGAGCCGGCGCTCGGCCAGGTCCAGGGCGCGGGCCCTGGCTTCGAGCAGTCCGTTCGCGTCGGCGAGCTGTCGGGCCAGTTCGGCAGGTTCAGGCATCGTCGCCTCCCGCCTCCACACCTCTCGGCCGCGGCCCGGAGTAGTCGGGGCCATACGCGCCCGGCGCCGGACGCCGGCGCCGGGCCGGAGCCACCACGCCGGGGGCGAGCCGCCGGGTGAAGACGAGGAACCCGGTGTGGCCGGTCGTGGTGTGTCCCGGACGGATCGCCAGACCCTCCGCGTGCCAGCCGCGCGCCTGGTACTCCCTGGCGTCAGGTTCGGTGAAGCCGCCGTGCGCCCGCAGCGTGTCCATGGTCCGTCCCAGCTGGGTGGTGGTCGCGACGTAGCAGCACAGCAGTCCACCGGGCTCGAGCACGTCGGCCACAACGTCCACGCACTCCCAGGGCGCCAGCATGTCGAGCACCACCCGGTCGACCCGCTCGGGGCCGATGTCGGCGACCAGGTCGCCGACCCGCAGCTCCCAGGCCGGGTGCTCGGCGCCGAAGAATGCGGACACGTTCTTCTGCGCGATCGCGGCGAACTCCGGGCGCCGCTCGTAGGAGTAGAGCCGTCCGGTGGGACCGATCGCCCGCAGCAGGAAGATGCTCAGCGACCCCGACCCGGCACCGGCCTCGAGCACTCGTGCGCCGGGAAAGATGTCGGTCTGGACCAGGATGTGCGCGGCGTCCTTCGGATAGACCACCGCGGCTCCCCGCGGCATGGTGACGACGAACTCCTCCAGCAGCGGGCGGAACGCCAGATAGGCCACCCCGCCGGCGGAACGGACCACGGTACCCTCCGGCCGCCCGATCAGGTCGTCGTGGCTGATCGCTCCCTTCGTGGTGTGGAACACCACTCCCGGCGCCAGTAGCACCGAGTGCCGCCGTCCCTTCGGGTCGCTCAACGTGACCCGCTCCCCCGCCTGCAGGAGCCCGGTGTGCACGCCGCTCAGAGGCTCAGCCACGAGTGAACCCCCACAACCCGAGCATCTGCCCGCTCCCGAACGGTTCGCCGATCAGGTCGACGCCCTTGGCGAGGAACAGGACCCCGTTCCCCTGCGAGACCGGCAGTACCGTCGCGTCGGCCGCGGCCTGCTGCTGCAGTTCGGTCAGGGCCGCGGTGCGCGCCGTCCCGCTGGTCGTGCGCGCCCTGGTCTCGAGCAGTTCCAGCTTCGCCCGGCTGCCCGCCAGCGGACGCTCGAGGTAGCGCTGCAGCCAACCCGTCGCGTTGTTCACCCATGCCGGGGAATCGGTCAGCCACAGGTCGGCGCTGCCGCCGGTGACCAGCCGGACGCTCACCCCGCCGAGGCTCTCGATCCGGTCCCGGATCAGGCTGGCCAGGTCCGCGTGCCCGGGGGCAGTGGGCAGGTAGCCCAGCGTCATGTGGATGCGGTTGCCGTCGAGGCTGGGCAGCTTCGGCCGGCCGCCGAGCAGGAACGACTTGGCGTGATCGGCGACCCCGACCGGAACGATCGAGTCCAGGGTGCGGTCCGGCTGGAGCGCCTTCTCCACGCCCTCCCGCAGCTTGGTGTTGTCGCGAAGCTTCGAGTCCTGGTTCCAGACCAGCTGAGTCACCCGCATTCCCGGCATCGGGAACCGGCGGAACCCCTTCGCCGTCACCGAGTCCGCGCTGCCGTCGATCTCGTCGGTCACGCGCTGCAGCGCGGCGTTGTCCAGGCTGCGCCAGACCGCATCCGCCGTGCCGTCCGCGATCGCGGTCTCGGCAGCCACCGAGTCGGCGACGATCTCCACCTTCAGCGCGTCCAGGAGGCCGGCCTTGGGCCCGACGTACTTCTCGAACTTGCTGACCGTGACCTCGCCCGGCGTGATCGTCTGCACCTCGTAGGGGCCGGACCCGATCGGGAGGGTCTCCAGCGGCAGCGCCGAGTCGGGGTCGAACGCCTCCTCGTCGACGATGGACGCCGCCTGCCCGGCCAGGGCGTAGCCGAACTGGTTGTCCGGCCAGGACAGCTCGAACCGCACGGTGTGCGCGTCCGGAGTGTCGATGCGCTTCAGGGCCGAAAGCAGCCCGATCGAGGTGTCCGGCGTGTCGATGCGCAGCGCTCGCTGGACGCTGAACTTCACGTCCGAGGAGTCGAGCACGTGACCGTTGTGGAAGGAGAGCTGGTCGGGCAGCGTGCACTCGTAGACCAGCTTCGAGGTGAACAGGCAGTCGGTGGCCGCGTCCGGCTTGAGTTCGCCGGTCTCGGGCAGCACCATCATCAGGCGCTGGTAGATGCTGTTGACCACCAGCGAGTCGGTGTAGCTGCGGGCGACCGCCGGGTCGGCCGTGGTCACCGCGCCGGTGGTGATCAGGGTGAACATCCGGGGCGTCGGCGAAGCGGTCGGGCTCTGCGTGGGTGGCGGCGGGGTCGGTTGGGTGCAGGCCGTCAGCAACACAGCCAGCCCGACCAGGACGGCCGCCCGGATCGGGCCGCGACGGGGGTGTCGGTCAGCGCGCATTGAAGTACTTGGCCTCCTGGTGGTGCACGACGATCGCGTCCGTGGACTGTTCGGGGTGCAGCTGCAACTCCTCGCTCAATTCCACACCGATCCGTTCGGGACGGAGCAGCGTGACCAGTTTGGCGCGGTCATCGAGGTCGGGGCAGGCCGGGTAGCCGAACGAGTAGCGCGAGCCGCGGTAGGCCTGGTCGCGGATCATCGCATCGACCGCCCCGTCCCCGGACAGGCCCAGCTCGGCCCGCACCCGGGCGTGCCAGTACTCGGCCAGCGCCTCGGTGAGCTGGACGGAGAGCCCGTGCAGCTCCAGGTAGTCGCGGTAGGCGTTCGCGGCGAACAGCTTCGCGGTGGCCTCGGCCACCACCGAGCCCATGGTGACCAGCTGCAGTCCGATCACGTCGGGGCCCTCCGCGGCAGCCTCCTGCGCGTCGCGGAAGAAGTCGGCCAGGCACAGTCGCCGGTCCCGGGTCTGCCGCGGGAAGGTGAACCGGGTCACTTCGCGCGCAGGGTCCTGCGGGTCTCCGAGGACCAGCGTGTCGCCCTCGGAGTGGCAGGGCCAGTAGCCGTAGACGACCGCGGGTTCCACCAGCGCCTCGGTGTGGACGCGATCGAGCCAGTGCCGCAGCCGCGGGCGTCCCTCTGTCTCCAGCAGCTCTTCGTAACTCGGGCCGTCCTTGCTGCCGCGCAGCCCCCACTGGCCCATGAACGTGGCCCGCTCGTCCAGCCAGCCTGCGATGTCGGCCAAGGACAGCCCCCGAACCACTCTGCTGCCCCAGAACGGAGGGGTCGGCACCTGTACGGCTGCGCCGCGGGCGACGTCCGAGCGGGTGGGTGGACCGGATTCGGAACCGTCCCCGATTCGGTCCACCTGCCCTGGCCGAGAAAGGGGACGGTTCTCCTTTTCGGCCACGCCAGGCCTGGCGACGACGCGGCGGCGGCGGGGCTCGGGCAGCGCGGCACCGGGCACGCCACGCTTCACCGCGACCACCTTCTCCATCAGGGCCAGGCCCTCGAAGGCGTCCCGCGCGTAGCGGACCTCGCCGTGGTAGAGGTCGTTGAGATCCTCCTCGACGAAGGCGCGAGTGAGCGCCGCACCACCCAGCAGGACGGGAAAAGCGCTCAGCCCGCGGCTGTTCAGCTCGGCAAGGTTGTCCCGCATCACCACGGTCGACTTCACGAGCAGGCCGGACATGCCGATCGCGTCCGCGTTGTGTACCAGGGCCGCCTCGATGATCGCGCTGACCGGCTGCTTGATGCCGAGGTTCAGGACCGTGTAGCCGTTGTTGGTCAGGATGATGTCGACAAGGTTCTTGCCGATGTCATGCACGTCGCCCCTCACCGTGGCGATCACGATTGTGCCCTTGCCGCCGGTGTCGGCCTTGTCCAGATGCGGCTCCAGATAGGCCACCGCGGTCTTCATCACCTCCGCCGAGGCCAGCACGAACGGCAGCTGCATCTGACCGGACCCGAACAGCTCACCGACCACCTTCATGCCGGCCAGCAGGTCGTCATTGATGATCTCCAGACCGGGCTTGCCGCCGAGCGCCTCGTCGAGGTCGGCCTCGAGGCCCTTGGGGTCGCCGTCGATGATCCGTCGCCGCAGCCGCTCAACCACCGGCAGCGCGGCCAGTTCGGCGGCGCGGGCCTCACGGTTGCCTGCCGCGGTGACACCTTCGAACAGCTCCAGGAATCGGGTCAGCGGGTCGTAGCCCTCACGCCGCCGGTCGTAGATCAGGTCCTCGGCGACCTGCCGCTGCTCCTCGGGGATCCGGGCGATCGGCAGGACGCGGGCCGCCGGCACGATCCCGGAGTCCAGGCCCGCCTCGACGCATTCGTGCAGGAACACCGAATTCAGCACCTGGCGGGCGGCAGGGTTCAGCCCGAAGGAGACGTTGGAGACGCCCAGCGTGGTGTGCACGCCGGGGTACTTCGTGGTCACCTGCCGGATCGCCTCGATGGTCTCGATCGCGTCGCGCCGGGTCTCCTCCTGGCCGGTAGCGATCGGGAAGGTGAGGCAGTCCACGATGATGTCGTCCACCGCCAGTCCCCACCTCCCGGTGAGCTCGGCGATCAGCCGATCCGCCACCCGTACCTTCCACTCCGCAGTGCGGGCCTGCCCCTCCTCGTCGATCGTCAGAGCGACCACGGCGGTGCCGTGCTCGGCGACCAGCGGCATCACGCGTGCGAACCGGGAGTCGGGGCCGTCCCCGTCCTCGAAGTTGACCGAGTTGATCGCGCAGCGGCCGCCGAGCAATTCGAGCCCGGCCTGCAGCACCGCGGGCTCGGTCGAGTCGAGCATGATCGGCAGCGACACCCCGGTGCCGATCCGGAACGCCAGCTCGGCCATGTCAGTGGTGCCGTCGCGACCGACGTAGTCCACGCACAGGTCGAGGACGTGGGCCCCGGCGCGGCTCTGCCCCTTGGCGATGTCGAGGCAGTCCGCCCAGTTCTCCGCGAGCATGGCCTCGCGGAACGCCTTCGAGCCGTTCGCGTTCGTGCGCTCGCCGATGGAGAGATAGCTGGTGTCCTGGCGCAGCGGCACCTCGGCGTACAGCGACGAGACCGCGGGCACGTGGACGGGGTTGCGAGGCGCGGGCTCCCGTCCGTGCACTGCGGCGGCCAGGCGGGAGATGTGCGCGGGCGTCGTGCCGCAGCAGCCCCCGACCAGGCTCAGTCCGAACTCGGCCGTGTACTGCTCGAGGTAGCGGACGAACTCGTCGGGTCCCATCGGGTAACGGGCTCCCTCGGGCGTGAGCTCGGGCAGGCCGGCGTTCGGCATGCAGACCAGCGGCACGCGGGCGTGTCGCGACAGGTGCCGCAGGTGCTCGCTCATCTCGGTCGGCCCGGTGCCGCAGTTCAGCCCGATCGCGTCGATCTCCAGCGGCTCGAGCGCGGTCAGTGCGGCGCCGATCTCGCTGCCCAGCAGCATCGTCCCCGACGTCTCCACGGTCACGTTGACGAAGATCGGCAGGTCGGTCCCGACCGTCTTCCGGGCCCGGCGCGCCCCGTTCACGGCCGCCTTGGTCTGCAGGAGGTCCTGGGAGGTCTCGATCTGGAAGCCGTCCGCGCCGCCGGCGATCATCGCCTCGGCCTGTCGCTGGTAGGCGTCCCGCAGCTGTGCGTAGCCGACATGCCCGAGGCTGGGCAGCTTCGTGCCGGGGCCCATGCTGCCGAGCACGAACCGCGGACGCTCGTCGGTTGCGGCCGCATCGGCCGCCGCTCGGGCGATCCGGGCGCCCGCCTCAGCGAGCTCCGCGATCCGGTGACCGATGTCGTACTCCCCGAGCGCGCTCAGGTTCGCACCGAAGGTGTTCGTCTCGATGCAGTCCGCACCCGCGTCCAGATAGGCGGCATGGATGGCGCCGACCACGTCCGGACGGGTGACGTTGAGCACCTCGTTGCAGCCCTCGAGTCCCTGGAAGTCCGCCAGCGACAGCTCGTAGCCCTGCAGCATCGTGCCCATGCCGCCATCCGCCACGAGGACGCGGGAAGCCAGGGCCGAGCGCAGGTCGCGGGTCATGGTGAGCAGAATAGGCGGTTCCGCCTACAGTAGTCGCCATGGCAGAGGCTCGTGGGCTCAGGGGGCTGCGGAACCCGGCGGTGGTCGCCGCCTTCGGCGGCTGGGCCGACGCAGCCGAAGCCGCCAGCGGGGTCATCGACCACTTCGTCGAGGCGTACTCCGCGGAACTCGCGTTCGCCATCGACCCCGAGGAGTACTACGACTTCCAGGTGAACCGTCCGACCACCCGCCTGGTGGACGGCGAGCGCATCGTCGAGTGGCCGACCACGGAGGTGCTGGTCGCCCACCTGCCCGAGCGCGACCTCGTCCTGATCGGCGGCCCGGAGCCCAACTACCACTGGCAGGAGTACATCGCCCGCCTGCTGTCGATGCTGCGCTCGGTGAACCCCGAGATGATCGTGCTGCTGGGGGCGATGCTCACCGACGCCCCGCACACCAGGCCCGTCCCGGTGAACGGCACCGCGACCAACCAGGCACTCGCCGACGAACTCGGCCTGGAGATGTCCGACTACGAGGGCCCGACCGGCATCATCGGCGTGCTGTCCTACGAATGCAACCGGGCCGGATTCCCCGTCGTCTCGATGTGGGCGTCGGTGCCGCACTACGTGGCCGAGCCGCCGAACCCGAAGGCCACGCTCGCGCTGCTCACCCGGCTCGAGGACGTCCTGAACCTGCCCCTGGAATCGGGAGACCTGCCCGAGGAGGCGCAGCGCTGGGTGGAGCAGGTGAACGACCTGGTCGCGGAGGATCCGGACATCTCCAGCTACATCACCGCTCTTGAGGAACGCAGGGACGAGGCCACGCCGACCGCGACCGGGGAATCGATCGCTGCCGAGTTCGAGCGCTACCTGCGCCGCCGCGACCGTCGGCGCGGCTGAGCCGGCCTCCCGGGTCGGGTGGTGCGCCCGACTCGCCCAGAGTCAAGACCGTCCGGGCCACCGCCGGCCGCTCACCGCGCGCCCGCAGCCTCCGCCTGAGCCTTGAGCGAGCGGACCATGGCGTCCGGGTCGGCGGCGGAGAACACCGCCGACCCGGCCACGAAGGTGTCTGCGCCGGCGTCCACGCAGCGCTCGATCGTGGACTCGGAGATCCCGCCGTCCACCTGCAGCCAGATGTCGCCGCCGTGGGCGTCCAGCAGCGCGCGGGTGCGGCGCAGCTTCGGAAGCACGACATCCAGGAACGACTGGCCGCCGAAGCCGGGCTCAACGGTCATCAGCAGGATCATGTCCAGCTCGGGCAGCAGGTCGGCGTACGGCTCGATCGGCGTCGCCGGACGCAGCGCCATGGACGCGCGCGAGCCGAGCTTGCGCAGCTCACGGGCCAGCCGCACCGGGGCGTCGGAGGCCTCCACGTGGAAGGTGACCGACTCCGCGCCCGCCTCGGCATAGCCGGGCGCCCAGCGGTCCACCTCGGCGATCATCAGGTGGATGTCGAGCAGCTGGTCGGTACTGGCACGGATGCTCTCCACCATCGGCAGGCCGAAGGTCAGGTTGGGCACGAACCGGTTGTCCATCACATCGAGGTGGATCAGGTCGGCACTCGGGATGCGCGCGATCTCGTGCTTCAGGTCGGCCAGGTCCGCATTCAGGATGCTCGGAGTGATTCGGATACCCACGTAGGAAAACCTACCGGTCGGCGCGCCGCAGCATCGCCAGGAACATGGCGTCGGTGCCGTGGCGGTGCGGCCACAGCTGGACGAACGGCCCGGACCCGCACTCCGGCACCTCGGGGAGGAGGGAGGGGGCCTCGATCACCGTCGCGCCGGCGACGCCCGCGACCACGTCCGCGGTCTCGTCCGGATGCGGTGAGCAGGTGACATACGCCACCACGCCGCCGGGCTTCACCGATGCGATCGCGGTGGCCAGAAGTCGACGCTGCAGGTCGACCAGGCCCGGCAGATCCTCGGGACGGCGGCGCCACCGGCTCTCCGGACGCCGGCGCAGCGCACCCAGCCCCGTGCACGGCACGTCGGCCAGCACCCTGGCGAAGCTGCCCTCCCGCCACGCCGGACGGGTACCGTCCGCCACGATCGTGACTGGACGGTTCGGCTCGGGGTAGGCGCGGAGGTTCTCTGCGACCAGCCGGGCCCGGTGCGGCTGCAGTTCGGAGGCGACCAGCCGGGTGCCGGCCGCACGCGCAAGGCCGGCCAGGAGCGCGGACTTCCCGCCCGGCCCCGCGCACAGGTCGAGCCACTCCCCGTCCGGCGCGTCTGCCCGCGCCAGCGCGAGCGCCACCAGTTGTGAGCCCTCGTCCTGGACTCCCGCACGCCCCTCGGCCACGGCGGGCAGGGTGGCCGGGTCGCCGTCGCGGTACGCCCCGTAGGGCGACCAGCGCGCAGGCTCTCCGCCGAGTTCTGCGACCGTGGCGAGGCCGGGACGCACCACCAGGTTCGGAACCGGGGCCACGTTGTCGGCGGCGAGCGCGGCGGCCAGTTCGTCGGCCGGCAGGACCCGCGCCCACGCCTCGACGACCCAGCGGGGGTGCTGGTGGGCCAGGGCGAGTCGGCCGAGGTCGTCCTCACCCTCGCCCAGCACTTCCAGCCAGCCCGCCCAGTCCCGCTCGGCGACGCGGCGAAGCACGGCGTTGACCAGGCCCGTGACCCGCTCCCCCACCTCGAGTGCGGCCAGGTCGACGGTGGTCGAGAGCGCGGCATGGGTGGGCACCCGCATCGCAAGGAGCTGGTGGGTGCCCAGGCGCAGCGCGTCCACGACGGCGGGCTGCAGGCTGCGCACGGGCCGCCCGGCGGCCCGCTCGATGATCTGGTCGTAGCTGCCGAGCGCCCGGCAAGTGCCCGAGACGAGCTCGGTGGCGAAGCCTGCGTCCGCCGGGGCGAGGCCGGCCCGGCGCCGGGCGAGTTCGAGGTTGGCGTACGCACCGTCCGCGGAGACGGCCCGGAGCACCCGGAAGGCCGCGGTGCGGGCGGCGTCGCGCTGGCGGTTCCGGCTGCGCGGCGGCTTCGGGCTCACTCGAACCGTCCGGGACCGCGCAGGCCCCGGCCCCAGTCGACGGCGGGGAGCGCACGCTTTCCGGCCGGCTGGACGAGGCGCAGTTCCAGTGACCCGTCGCCGGTGCCCACCAGCACTTCGCGCTTGCCGGGACGCACTTCGCCGGGCTCCAGCCCTGCCTCCGCCGCGGGCACCGCGAGCAGCACACGGAACCGTTCCCCGCCGAGCCCTGTCCAGGCCACGGGCGAGGGGTTGTTCGCCCGCACCTGGCGTGCGATCCCCGCCGCGGGGCGCGTCCAGTCGATCCGCGCGCCGTCAACGGTCAGCTTGGGCGCGAGCGTGATGCCATCCGCCGGTTGGGGGGCGGCGACCACAGCGCCGGACTCCAGCGCGTCCAGCGTGTCGGCGAGCAGGTCCGCACCGCGGGCCTGCAGCGCAGCCAGGGCCTCACCGGCGGTCTCGTCCGCGCCGAGGTGGTACTCGGTCGTCGCCAGCACCGGGCCGGCGTCCAGCGCCTCGACCAGTTCGAACACGGTGACGCCGGTGACCTCGTCCCCGGCCAGGATCGCGTGCTGGACGGGCGCGGCTCCCCGCCAGCGCGGCAGCAGCGAGAAGTGCACGTTCACCCAGCCGCACCGTGGCTGGGTGAGCAGCGCCCGCGGGATCAGCCCGCCGTAGGCGACCACGGGACAGCAGTCGGGCGCAAGCTCGGCGAGTCGGGACGCGAGCTCCGGGTCACCGGCGCGCGCGGGACGCAGCACCTCGATGCCCTGATCGAGCGCGAGCTCCGCCACCGGGCTGGGCACCAATCGCGAGCTGCGTCCCTTCGCGGCGTCCGGGCGGGTGAGCACGGCCGCGACCTCGTGGCGTCCACGCTCCAGCAGGTGGGCCAGGGTGTCAGCGGCCACCTGCGGGGTGCCGGCGAAGACGAGGCGCATGACCGGCAGCCTAGCCGCGTAGTCGCAGGGCCAGCGCCCGGGTCGCGAGGTCGAGGTCGAGGTCGGCGACCAGCAGCCCGGGCTCGCCGTAGGGTTGCCAGGCGAGCACCGATCCATCGGGCCGGATGATCGCCGACGTGGTCGGCGAGCCGTCCACCGCGCAGTTCACGCTCGCGTACCAGCAGGTGTTCTCCGCGGCACGGCACAGCGCTGCGGCCTCGTGGAAGGTGTTCCGCGGATCCGCATAGGCCTGCGGCCGGAACGAGCCGGGTTCCGGCTCGGAGTAGTGCGGATGCAGGACCAGCTGCGCACCCTGCCGGACCACGTCGCGGACCGTCTCCGGATAGCGGAAGCCCTCGTGGCAGATGGCGATGCCGAAGACCAGCCCGCCCACGGTGAACACCCGCCGACCGGCGCCAGGCTCGTAGAGGGCGTCTTCGCTCGGGTCGAGTTGCACCTTGTCCTGCCAGCCCAGCAGGCGCCCGTCCGGGCCCACGACCAGCGCAGTGATCCGCAGCCGGCCGTCCACGAAGCGCTCGGTACCCAGCACCACCGTCACGCCCGCCCCGCCGGCGGCCTGAGCCACCCGCTCCTGCGCGGAGGCGAGCCAGACCGGATCGGCGGGCGGCACCGCCGCGCCGAGGGCCCGGTAGCCCGGCACGAAGCACTCAGGGAAGCAGACCAGATCGGCGCCCGCAGCGGCCGCGGCCGCGATCGCGGCGCAGACGGCCTCCACCGAAGCATCGGGACTGGCGGGGAAGGGCAGGTTCGCCAACGCGATCCGGACGCTGCTCATGGGCGCAGCCTACGCACCAGCGACAAGGCGCACGACCGCGTCGGCGAGCGGGAGTCCACGGGTCGGCACAGTGGCGGACGAGGGATCACGCGATCAGCCGAGCACCTGCGGATCGACCCGGACCCGCAGCGGCGGCTCCTTGCGAGCGGCGCGCACGGAGAGCATCGCCCGCACGCCGGCGACCAGGTCGGCGGACGCCGCGAGCGGAGCGCGCAGCGTCACCCGAGCGAGCGGCTCGTCCGCGCGGACGTCGAAGGGACCCAACACCTGCACGCCGGTCGGCAGGGTGACCGCGTCCAGGGCGGCGGTCACGGCCGCAGGGGCGCCCTCGATCGTGAGCAACTTCACAGCGGGAGGGAACCCGGCCTCCGCCCGGTCGGCCAGCTCGCGCCCCGCGTACCCCACGGGGTCGAGCCGCAGCAGCGCCTGAACCTCCCGCAACGCCGGATCGGCCACAACCACCACCGTGCCGCCGTCCGCGGCGGGACGAACCAGCGCCGTCACGGCCAGCCAGCGTCGCAGCGCCTCCTCCCCCGCCCGC
>PHEV01000265.1 GCA_002843035.1 Actinobacteria bacterium HGW-Actinobacteria-5
GTTCAGGTTCGAGCCCAGGGTCGCGACGATGGTGATGATGACGGCCGCGATGAGGGCGACCATGATGCCGTACTCGACGGCGGTCGCGCCGCGCTCCTTCTTGGCCAGTACGGTGCCGACGATCTTGGCGGGCAGGTTCTTCACGTGAGACCCCTTTCAGGTGCTTGGGATAGGTCCGCCGGTGACCCCGGACTTTCCATCCCCCCAGAGTCACTTCGTCAAGAATCATTACATTCGCACGGAGCCGGTGTCAAAGGGTTCTTCCAAGAAAGCCCCGAAATCCGCTAAAGTGGCTCTGACGGCCCTGTTTGAGTCACCCGAAAGAGGACATGAATCAGTCCTAATGGGGCCGTGATAGTCACCCGAAAGGGGACATCTACTCGTTAGGGCGGGCCATTTGTCACCCATCCGGGGACATGGAGGGAGTCGGGAGTGCGACGCTGGACGAGGTGGACGGCGGTGGTGCTGGGTTTGCTCTGCGCCGCCGTGGCAGTCCCGACGACTGCGCAGGCAGAGACCGGCGTTGACGACGTCGTCTCGGCGCTCGGGCTGACATCGGAACCGGCCGACTATGTGGTGCTGGTGGACACCTCGGGATCGATGAACGCGGGTGGGCGCTACACGAAGGTCCGCACGGAGCTCGGCAAGCTGGTGGCCGGCCTGGACAGCGACGACCGGGTCTCCCTGTTCACCTTCGACACAAAGGTGACCCGCAGGTTCCGCGGAGTGGTCGGCAAGAAGCCGACCGCGGTGCTGGCGAAGCTGCCGAGAAAGGCGTCGGGGAAGCACACCGACATCGGCGCAGCCATCGCGGCAGGGCTCACCGAGCTCGAGAAGGCCGATACGCACCGGCTTGCCGCCCTGATCCTGATCACCGACGGCAAGGTGGACGCCCCGGGTTCGACCTACGCCAACTCGAAGTCCGCGGCCTGGAAGGCTTTGCAGGGGCGAGCGGCCGCGTTGGGGACGAATCACCAGGTGGCCGCCTATGCGGTGGCGCTCCAGGCCTCGACGGACGCGGGTCTGTTGACGCAGGCCTTCCCGCAGGCGAGTGAGGTCGGTGCGAGCCAGGTCGGCGCGCGCTTCGCGCAGGTCGGCGGCGATCTCGTCCGACTTCAGGCGGCCCAGGCGTTGAAGGACGAACTGGCCCATCCGATCTCCGTGGTCTGGAGTGGTGAACTGGGCAGGGCGCTGAGCGATGGCGTGGCCGTCGACGCGGAGCTGAGTCTCACCTCTCCCTACCCGCACATTCCCGTGGAGCTCAGCGACGTTCGGGCCGTGGCGTCCGACGGGCTGAGCGTGAACCTCTCCGGGCTCCCCGCAAGCATCGAGCTCGGCCCGAACCAGAGTGTGACCCTTCCGGTCCGGGTGACGGTGACGGGCTCCGCGGGCTGGAGTTCGCGGGTGGGTCTGGCCGCCACGGTCAGCTCACCCTGGCAGGGTGTCCTCACCGACAAGCTCGGCGTCGGGTTCGCGCCGAGGATCGAGGGGACGGCGCCGATTCCCGCGGCGCCGATCAAGCTGCCGCCGGCTCTGCTCCCGAGTCTCGCGACGGTCGCGGCCGCCGTGGCTGCGCTGGGCCTGGTGTTCTGGCTGGTGCGGCTTGCCCTGGTCCCGCCGATGAGCGGGCTGCTCACGATCCGGCTGGGTGATCGCGAGCTGGCCGACATCCCGTTACGGGGGCGCCGGATGAAGGTGTCGGCGCCCGAGATCGCGACAGAACTGCACGGGCTCACCGGGACGGTCGCGGGAAGGCGGGTGCCCGGCGGCGGATCGGCCGTGGTCGTGGATCTCCGTTTCGGGTCTGTCCGCGCGAGTGGCCGGATCCTGGACGGTGCCGCGCTGGCGCTCGGGGAGATGACGGTGACCTTCACCAGCAAGCGTCGGCGGATCCTGGACAAGATCGGATTCCCGGACGAGCCGGTCGGGGAGGAATCCGAAGATACGGCGGTCGGTGTCGCCCATTGGGGGGACAAGAGCGTATAAACCGGTGTCCCCCATTCGGGCGACAGGTCGAGCCTTTCTGATCTACTCGTGGCTTGGCCACGCAGAATTCACTGTGGTTTCCACTGTCGCCC
>PHEV01000266.1 GCA_002843035.1 Actinobacteria bacterium HGW-Actinobacteria-5
GGTGTCGGCCAGGTGGAGCAGGTCTTTGGCGATCTGGGCGGCTTGGGAGCCGGCGTCGGCGACGCTGTCCAGGTCGGTGGGTTTGTGGCCGATGGCGTACTGGATGTCGCCGTCCCGGCGGGACAGGCGCAGGTCGGCGTCCAGGCTCTTGACCGCGTCCGGGCCGAGCCGCATGATCTTCCACACCTCGTCGCGGACCACGATCCGCAGATCCCCCGCCGCGGCGGTCTCCCGCATCGCCCGGCCCCAGGAGTTGAGGCACAGCAGCGCCATCCCGGTCGCTTCGTCGCCGAGCCCTTCGAGCCGCGACAGCGAGAGTGACTGGATGGGTGCGGTCCAGTCGAGGTTGATGCTGGTGTGGTCGTCGAACAGGCCTTTGAGGGTGCCGGAGACCATCTTGCCGAGCGCGTCCCGCAGCAGCCGCGTCTCGTCGAGGAAGTGGCGTTCGGAGGCGTACCGGCAGCTGCTGATGAGCTGCTGGGTGGGTTGGTCGAGGAGGTGCCACAGGGCGGGGATGGTGGTCTCGGTGAGGTGGGTGTGGCCGTCGGTGTAGCCGGTGAGCATCTTGAGTGCGGCGTCGATGACGACTTCTTCGCTGGGACCGAACGGGACCGGGAGTTGGCCGATCTTCTGGGAGCCGACCAGGCCCCGGATCAGGGTGGTCCAGCGGGCGAACACGACCTTGGCCCGTTCCTGCGCGGCGGCGGGGTCGAGGTGTTCCCAGCCGAGCTTGAGCGGCCCGAACTCGAGAGGGTTGATCCGTGCAGTGAGGCCTTGGCCGATCGCGATCGGGGTGACGCCGACCGCGCGGCACAGGGGTTCGTACTCGTCCTTGACGTCGCCGAGGATGAGGGCTTTGTAGCCGAAGCCGAGCATGCGCAGCAGGAACGCTTTGACGGTGGCGGACTTGCCTGCGCCGGGTTTTCCGAAGGTGATCATGTTGGGGTTGGAGACCGGGATGGTTTCGTCGAGGACCCAGCCGTTCGGGTCGACGTGGAAGCTGGTCCGTGACAGGTAGTCGATGCCGATCTGGGCGCCGCGGGCGGGATCGCCGGGCTGGTCACGAACGGCCACAGCACCGGCGCCTGATCGCTGGTCATCCGCCACACCGACACCGGCGCGGCTGCCGGTGACCAGCCCCGGTCCGGCCGGTGCACACCGCGGCGCGGGCTGGGCGGGAACAGCCGTGGCTCCCGTCCCGCCGCCGGGCTGGTGGGGAGGGTGGGGAGGGGGTGGCCGAAGTCGGCCAGGAGCCGGTCCACTCCCCTGCCGTCCAGCTGGCGGCGGTTCATTGGTCGCTGCTCCGGTCCAGCCCGATGCCGAGGGGGATGGTGGCGGCGGCGAAGCCGGCGTCCTGGGCGAGGTCGAGCCGCAGGGGTGCGTAGCCTGCGCGGCGGATCGCGGCGTCGAGGCGGCGTCCGAACTCGGCGATCCGCATCGTGGCCGGCACGGTGGTGCAGGCGACCGCGTAGGGCCGGACCAGGGCGTTGCCGGAGGCGAGTTTGGCGTCCAGGTTGCGGGTGCGGGCGATCGTGGTGGCATCCTTCGCGCGGGTCTTTACCCCGGCGTGGCTGCGCAGCGCCTCGCCCATGTCGGCGGCGGTCTCGGCGTTCAGGGCCTGCCTGTCGGCGGTGGTGGCGGGCAGGATCGGGAACACGACGAGCATCGAGCGGCGCTCCTCCGGCTCGGTCGGCACCAAGAACGCCATCGACGCGCCCAAGGATGGCTACACCTGGACGGCCGGAGCCGCAGCGGACCTTGCCACGTACAAGGTGCAGGGAATGCTCGACACCGACATCCGCACTGACTGGAACATTTACCTGAGCGTGGCCAACGTGTCCGTCGTCGGCGTCAACGTCGCCACCCCCTACAAGACGTTCCAGGACCTCCTTGACGCGTTCAAGAAGAATCCGGGCCAGATCACTGTGGCTACGGCGGGTCGGAGTTCCGCGGGGCATATCGGCATCGAAATGATACGCAAGTACACGGGGATCGAATACAAGCACATTACCTACGACGGTGGAGCCCCCGCGGTCATAGGGTGCGTTTCCGGCGAGACCCAGGTCACCAC
>PHEV01000075.1 GCA_002843035.1 Actinobacteria bacterium HGW-Actinobacteria-5
TGGCATGGTCGACACCTTCCTGCTGATCGCGCTGGCCCGGGCCGGCGACCAGTTGCAGGGGATCAAGCGCGGCATCCTCGAGATGGCCGACGTGATCACCGTGAACAAGGCCGACGGCGACAACGAGGGCGAGGCCCGGGTCACCGCGCGCGAACTGAGCATCGCGATGAAGCTGATCACCTCCGACCCCAAGGCGCCGCGTCCGCCGGTGCTGACCTCGAGTGCGCTCACCGGCAAGGGTCTGGACGAGGTCTGGCAGGCGATCGTCGATCACCGCGCCGCGCTGGAGGCGTCCGGGCAGCTGGAGGCACGCCGCGCCCGCCAGCAGCGGGACTGGCTGTGGGCCCTGGTCCAGGGCGAACTCGAGGACGGGCTGCGCACCTCGCCGCGGGTGAGCGCGATCCGGGCCCGGCTCGAGGGCCAGGTGGAGGACGGCGAGCTGAGCGCCCTGGAGGCTTCCGACGCGATCCTCGCCGCGTTCGCGGCCGACGTCCCGTCCCTGTGGCGCGACCGGCATCCGGACGACTCGGGCTTCGCCGGCTGATCGTCCGGGCCGCACCGGGGTCGACGCGGGGGACGCCCCCAACCTGCGGGATCGTGCGGTGGGTCAGCTGGGCTCGAGCGTGCCGACCCGCAGGCTCGCGACGATCTGTTCCCACAGCCCCGCTTCCACATCCGCACCGATGACCACAGCGATGTTGGGTGAGACCTGGGCGGCGACGACGGAGCAGTCGACCGGCTCGTCGGCGCGCACGCCGGTGACCTCCAGCCGGGCCGCGTCGGCGGCGCCGGGGACGTCCACCGGCTGGGTCTGTCCGGTGAGGCTCTCCTGGATGTCGACGCCGGTCGTGTCCTTCACCAGGTGGGGAAGCGCAGCCTCGAGGTAGGAGGACGCGGTGTAGGCGGGTTCGTTCGGCGCTGCGTCCTCTTTGAGGGCCTCGTTGACCACAACGGTGATGGTTGCACCGCCGCCGGGATCGGCCAGCTGCAGGGCGCCCTGGACCGGCTGCGTCCTCCAGTCGACCGGCAGGGAGACGGTGACTCCGTTGACGTTGCGCGCGGCCAGGGCGGTCGAGGGCCCCACGGACGGGAGATCCAGCCCGGATGGCACGTCGGTCGAGAGCGGACCGGACGCGCAGCCGCTGAGGGTGAGGGCTGTGCACAACGCCAGCACTGCCGATCCGAATCCACGTCCTGCGCGCATGCCCCTCCGGCTCCTCCTCACTCCGGTTCCACAGTAGTCGCCGTCTCGCCCGGTCCCGGGCGGCCCCGGCGCTCAGACCACGACGAGGTCGAAATCGCCCTGGGTGCGCAGCACGTCGGCGTAGTGAGCGCGTTGCCCGGCCGTCGGCTCGCGCAGCGGCACCGGCGACGGACGCACGCCGTGGTTGCGGAAGCCGATCACTTTCACCCGCATCCGGGGATCGATCGAGGCCAGCCACTGCCCGGTGGCGGCCAGCAGGTCATCGGCGTCGTTCACGCCGTCCAGCAGGAGCAGCCTCACCTCGTGGAGCTTGCCCCGGGCCGCGAGCAGCCGGATCGACTCCAGCACGCGGGCGTTGGATCCGCCGGTGATCCGCCGGTGGATGTCGTCGTCGAGGCATTTCAGGTCGACCATCGCCGCGTCCATCACGTCGTGGAGCAGGTTCCACGTCGCGGCTTCGACGTCGCCGTTGGTGTCGACGAAGCAGGTCAGCCGGCCGAACTCCGCCTTCACTGCGGCGAACAGCGACCGGACGAACGCCGGCTGCTGGGTGGCCTCCCCTCCGGAGACCGTGATGCCGGAGAGGAACGGCACGGCCGGGCGGAGCTGCCCGAGCAGGTCGGCCACCGCCAGGGTCCGGGCCTTCGGAGTCGAGTCGTACTCGCAGACGTCGATGCAGACCTCGGTGCCTGTGCAGGTGGACGCGTCCCAGAGCACCTTCCCCGCGCGGTCCAGGCTGAGTGCGCCGGACGGGCAGGTCGCCACGCAGTCGCCGCAGTCGATGCAGGGGTTGATGGTGTACGGGTTGTGGCAGGCGACGCAGTCGAGGTTGCAGCCCTGGGTGAACACCACGAACCGGTTGCCCGGGCCGTCCACCGCGGAGAACTCGATGGTGTTGTTGACGAGTCCCGTGGTGCCGGCCGGCACTACCCGCCCGGGCCGGGCCTCAGCCAACGTGCGGGCTCAGCTCGGCTGCGATCACGCGCTTGATCGCGCGGGTCGTCACCGTGTGGTTGATCTCTGCCGTGGCGGCCAGGTAGTCGCTGGAGTGCCGGGCGCCGTGCTCCTCGATGCCGACCAGGTCGGACTTGCGGACGAGGTAGCCGGTGATCCGGATGAACTCGTTGCTGTCCACGTTGAAGGTGAAGTCACGCATGCCCACCGCGAGGGCGCCGCGGATCACGTCCACCATCGCCTGCGGGTTCGCGGTCACGGTCTCGTCGACGGCGAAGATGTCGGAGATGCCCGCGGCGAACAGTTCGTGGTGCGGGGCGCAGGCCGCGATGTGCTCACGCAGGCCCGGCTCGTCTCCGAT
Organism: Actinobacteria bacterium HGW-Actinobacteria-5; assembly: GCA_002843035.1. GTDB lineage: Bacteria > Actinomycetota > Actinomycetes > Propionibacteriales > Propionibacteriaceae > Propionicimonas. The sequence continues at coordinate 2,520 of PHEV01000075.1, forward strand.
CGGGATCCGCGTGCCCGCGGTGGCGTCGAGGTCGAGGTCGATACCGCTCTGCGAGTGCAGGTAGGCGAAACCCCCACCGCCGCCGCAGTAGGGCAACGGACGCGCCGCGACCAGCTCGGCGATCCGGTGGGTGATCCGCCAGGACGCGGCGTTGGCCGCGTCGTCGTGGCCGTACCGGGCATTGAGCCCTTCCCTGGCCATCAGCTCGTTGACGCACTCTGCCAGGCCGAAGATGCCGAACATCAGCGAGAACCGGTCGAGGTCGATCAGGCCCTCGGTGGCCAGGAAATGCGACTCGAAGAAGCCCTGGTCCTCGACCAGCGAGCGGATTCTCGCCTCGCCCAGTTCCGCGGTCAGCTCCACCCAGTGCGGCAGCGCCTCCTCGCAGAACGCGTCCAGCCCGCCGGCGTGCCGGTCGACGGCCCGTTTCAGGTTCAGCCGGACCAGGCTGTGGGCTCCGCCGCGCACCTTCAGCGAGTTGTAGCAGCTCACCACGGCGTACTCCTCGCCGTGGTCGGCGAGCATCATCGGGTGGTTCACGAAGTGCGGCTTGCCGGTCTCGAAGACGGTGCGCACCGCGTCCTCGATCAGGTCGTCCGGGGTGTCGGGGGAGACCTTCATGGTGAGGTTCGGCACCACCTGGCGCAGCGAGCGCTCGACCCGCCAGATCGCGCGCACCATTCGTGAGTCGGACGGGCCCACGTCGGCGTGCACGAAGGCGTCGGGCAGCATCCGGTCGAGCTGGATCCAGAAGCGGCGCAGTTTCGCGTCCAGCTCGGCGTCGGGCAGATCCGCGGGGACGAACGGCTCCAGCAGCGCGTCCAGGTCACCCAGGTAGACCGGATAGGTGGTCACCGACGGCACCTGGCTGTACAGGATGGTCAGGAACGACAGCGCGTCGTCGAGCGTGGTGGGCGGCTCGAGTTCGAGGTAGGCCACCCCGTTGCGCAGCGCCTTCGCGTAGTCCGGCAGCACGTAGCGCGGCGTGAACGGGCGGTTGCCCTCGAACATGTCGCAGATCACCCGCGCGTCCAGCGCCTCCGCGCAGAGCGGCGAGAGACTCGGGTACGGCAGGGCGCTCACGGCCTGCGCGGCGAGCCGGCGCAGCTTCTGGTCATAGCCGAGCGCCCGGCTCGTGACCAGCTTCTCCGCCTCGGCGCGGAACGACTCCATCTCCACCCGACCATGCTACGCCCGGAGCCTGACAAGCTTACTTTTCGGTAACGGTTCGTCACAGGGCTGCCGAGTCGGCAGTGGGGGTCCTCGCCGAGCACTAGAGTGCCCCGGGTGAGCGCGTTATCCGCGCCCGAAATTCCCAAGAAGGAGACACCGTGCAGAAGGTGATCAAGTCCGTCATCGCTGCGGCAACCGCAGCGCTGACCCTCACCGCATGTGCCAGCGGCACCACCACACCCGGAGCCAGCAGCGCCCCCGCGTCGTCCGACGCCCCGAAGGTCAAGATCGGCATGGCCTACGACGTCGGCGGCCGAGGCGACCAGTCGTTCAACGACTCGGCTGCCGCAGGCATGGACAAGGCCGCCGCGGAGTTCGGTCTCGAGACCAAGGAGGCCGCGGCCACCAATGGTGAGGCGGAGTCGGCCCGCGAGGAGCGCCTCAACCAGCTGATCGACGCCGGCTACGACAACATCGTGGCCGTGGGCTTCGCCTACGCCTCCGCGGTCGGCAAGGTCGCCAAGGAGAACCCGAAGGTGAAGTTCGCCATCGTCGACGACGCCTCCGAGGCGTCCACGGGCGACAACATCATGAACATCACCTTCGCCGAGAACGAGGGCTCGTTCCTCGTGGGTGCCGCCGCGGCGCTGAAGACCAAGACCAACCACATCGGCTTCGTTGGTGGCGTGGGTGTCGACCTGATCAAGAAGTTCCAGGCCGGCTACGAGGCGGGCGCCAAGGCCGTCAACCCCGACATCAAGATCGACGTCAAGTACCTCACCCAGCCGCCGGACTTCTCCGGATTCGGCGACGTCGCCAAGGGCAAGGCTGCTGCTGAGGGCATGTACCAGTCCGGTGCGGACGTGGTGTACCACGCGGCCGGTGGCTCCGGCGGTGGCGTGTTCACCGCGGCCAAGGCGGCCGGCAAGTGGGCGATCGGCGTCGACTCCGACCAGGCCCTGACCGCCGCAGAGGACGTCCGCGACGTGATCCTGACCTCCATGCTCAAGCGCGTGGACGTGGGCGTGTACACCTTCATCAAGTCGATCCACGACGGCACCTTCAAGGCCGGCAACACCGTGTTCGACCTGAAGGCTGATGGCGTTGGCTACTCCACCACCGGTGGTCACATCGACGACATCACCAGCAAGCTGGACGAGTACAAGAAGCAGATCATCGACGGCGCCATCACGGTTCCGACGGCGCCGTGACCGGCACCGTCTGCTGAACGGGCAAGGTCGGCCCGGGTACACCCCTTCGGGTGGCCCGGGCCGACCCAATTCCGGACTAGAGTGCCGGGGACGGACGCCGTGGTCACGAGCGCACGGCGCGTCCGTACGACATCGACGAGGAGAGCGTGTCCATGGCAACAGCTGTCGAACCGGCCGCCGCCGCTGCCGGTGCCGGCGGGGAACCGCTGGCGGTGGAACTGAAGGGGATCACCAAGCGGTTCCCCGGAGTGGTGGCCAACAAGGACATCGCGCTCGACGTCCGTGCGGGCACGATCCACGCCATCGTCGGCGAGAACGGCGCGGGTAAGTCCACCCTGATGAAGATCCTCTACGGGGTGCAGGCTCCCGACGAGGGCACGATCGCGATCAACGGGGCGACGGTGGAGCTGAAGAGCCCCACCGAGGCCATCCGGGCCGGGATCGGCATGGTCTTCCAGCACTTCATGCTGGCCGACAACCTCACTGTGCTGGAGAACGTGGTGCTCGGCGCGGAGAACCTTCACGGCATCGGCGAGGCCGCCCGGACCAGAATCCGGGAGATCTCCGCCGAGTACGGCCTGCGGGTTGAGCCGGACGCGCTGGTCAGCGACCTCGGCGTCGGCGACCGGCAGCGGATCGAGATCCTGAAGGTGCTTTATCGGGGTGCCCGGATCCTGATCCTGGACGAGCCGACCGCTGTGCTCGTGCCCCAGGAGGTCACCGAACTGTTCGAGCACCTCCGCGAACTGAAGGCCGAGGGCCTCACCGTCATCTTCATCTCGCACAAGCTCGACGAAGTGCTCTCGGTCGCCGACGACATCACGGTGATCCGCCGCGGCACCACGGTCGCGGCGGTCGACCCGAAGGACGTCAGCGCACGACAGCTCGCCGAACTGATGGTCGGCTCGGAGCTGCCGTCTCCGCAGACCGAGGAGTCGACGGTCACCGACGAGGTGCGCCTCACGCTGGAGGGCATCGATCTCGCCGGGCACGGCACCGCGCGGAAGATCCTGGACGGAATCGACCTGGTCATCCACGCCGGCGAGATCGTCGGCATCGCGGGGGTCGAGGGCAACGGACAGGCCGAGCTCGTCGAGGTCGTGATGGGCATGCGCAGGCCGACCTCCGGCCGCGTCCTGCTCGGGGACACCGACATCACCGAGGCCGGGGTCCGGCAGATCCGCGAGGCGGGCGTCGGCTACATCCCGGAGGACCGGCACCGGCACGGGCTGCTGCTCGAGGCGCCGCTGTGGGAGAACATGATCCTCGGCCACCAGACCCAGGCGCCCAACGTCCGGGGTCCCCTGATCGACGCGAAGGCGGCGAAGGCCGAGACCGAGCGGGTCGTCGAACAGTTCGACGTCCGCACCCCGTCCATCCTGGTCACCGCCGGTTCGCTGTCCGGCGGCAACCAGCAGAAGCTGATCGTCGGACGCGAGATGAGCCACACCCCGCGAGTCCTGCTGGCCGCCCACCCCACCCGTGGCGTGGACGTCGGCGCACAGGCCGCCATCTGGGACCTGATCAAGGCCGCCCGCCGCGACGGCATGGGCGTGCTGCTGATCTCCGCAGACCTCGAGGAGCTCGTCGGGCTCTCCGACACCATCCGGGTGATCCTGCGGGGCCGGCTCTCCGGTGAGTTCGACCCCAACGTCGTGACCCGTGAGGAACTCGGTGCCGCCATGACCGGCGCCGCCGCCGCGGGCGAGGAGGAAGCGCGATGAAGTTCGATGTGCGCAAGTTCGGACTCGGTCTCGCCGCCCCCGCGCTGGCGATCGTGGTGGCGCTGGTACTCACCTCGCTGATCCTGCTGGCGGCCGGCGACCCGGTGCTGGCCGTGTGGCAGGTCCTGTTCAAGGCGCCCCTGCCGCGCCAGGCGGTGGCGATCGTCAACGAGGCCTCCGTGCTCTACCTGTCGGCCGTCGCGGTGGCGATCGGGTTCAAGATGAACCTTTTCAACATCGGCGTGGACGGGCAGTACCGGATCGCGTCCTTCATGGCGGCCGTCTTCGCCGGCGCGCACTTCCTGCCCGGCTGGCTGAACATCATCGTCTCGATCATCATCGCGATGGCCAGCGGCGCGATCTGGGCGGCGATCGCGGGCGTGCTGAAAGTGGGCCGTGGAGTGTCGGAGGTGATCAGCACGATCATGCTGAACTACATCGCCACCTACTTCGTCGCCTACCTGCTCAAGGGCGCCGCGGTGAAGATCGAGGGGTCGAACGCCACCAGTACCCAGGTGCTGGCCGAGGACTCGCGGGTTCCGGGGATCAACCTCGAGGGCCTGCTGGGCACCGGCCGGGAGGTCTACGGCCTGGTCTTCCTCTCGATCGCGGTCGGCATCCTGTTCTGGTTCATCCTGTCGAAGACCCGGTTCGGGTTCGACCTGCGGGCCACTGGCCAGTCCGAGTCGGCGGCCGTCGCGAGCGGCGTCAACGTCAAGCGCATGGTGGTCGTCGCGATGATCCTCTCCGGTGCCGTCGCGGGCCTGGTGGGCATGCCGCTGCTGTTCGGCCAGGACTACGCCTACGGCGACACCGTGCAGGCCGGGCTCGGTTTCGCGGGCATCTCCGTCGCGCTGCTCGGTCGTAACCACCCCGTGGGCATGGCGGTCTCCGCCCTGGTCTGGGGGTACCTGAACCAGCTCAGCAACGGGCTGCAGATCAGCGCCGGCGTCTCCGACCGGCTGGTCCTGATCATCCAGGGCATCATCGTGCTCTCCGTGGTGATCGCCTACGAGGTCGTCCGTCGCGCCGGCCTGCGGATGGAGCAGAGCCGCGTCGCCCGTGAGTTGGACGCCAGATCCACGCTCGAGCCGAAGGGGGCGACAGCATGACCACCACCCAGACCGCGCCCCCGCCGCTCCAGGCGTCCATCGCGCCGCCCGGGCGGCCGGCCTGGTACTGGCCGGCGGTGATCGGCGGCTCGCTGCTGGTGATCTCCACCGTCCGGGTGCTCACCGGCGCCAATGACATCGACTCCTCGGGCGCGCTGATGGCGGCCATCGGGCTGGCCATGCCGCTGGCGCTGGCCGGCCTGGGCGGCCTGTGGTCCGAGCGCGCCGGTGTGGTCAACATCGGCCTGGAGGGCATGATGATCGTCGGCACCTGGGGCGCCGCGTTCTTCGGCTACCACTACGGGCCCTGGGTGGGCATTCTCGGCGCCGTCGGCATGGGTGCAGCGTTCGGCGCCATCCACGCCCTCGCGACGGTGATCTTCGGCGTCGACCACATCGTTTCCGGTGTGGCGATCAACCTGCTCGGCGCGGGCACCGGCTCGTACCTGGCCGTCCGGACCTTCACCGGGCTGCCCGGCGGCGGCCCCACCCAGTCGCCGCCGCTGGCCCAGCTGCCGTTCCTCTCGGTGCCGGGGCTGGGTGAGGTGCTGCTCGGCATCGAGAAGTCCGGGACGTGGCTGCTGGCCGACCTGGCCGGCATCCTGCGGGCCCTGACCACCAACGTGAACGCCCTGACCATCATCGGTGTGCTGCTGCTGGTCTTCTCCGGCTGGTTCCTGTGGCGGACGGCGATCGGCCTGCGGCTGCGGTCCTGCGGCGAGGCCCCCTACGCGGCCGAGACCCTCGGCGTGAACGTGCTGCGTTACAAGTTCCTGGCCGTGCTGGTCTCCGGCGCACTGGCGGGGCTGGCCGGCGGCTTCCTGACGCTGGTCGCGTCCAACCTGTACCGCGAGGGGCAGACCGGCGGACGCGGCTACATCGGCCTGGCCGCGATGATCTTCGGCAACTGGCGCCCGGGTGGGCTCGCCGCGGGAGCCATGCTGTTCGGCTACGCGGACGCGATCCAGCTCCGCGGCGGCGGCGACGTGATCCACGCCTACCTGCTGCCGATCGGCCTGCTGCTGCTCGGTTGGGGCATCTGGGTCCTGGTCCGGCGGGCGGAGGGCAAGTCGCTCGCCGGTGGCCTGTGGCGGATCGGGATGTCGCTGCTCGTGCTGCTCTGGTACGCCTTCACGACCGCGATCCCGGACGAGTTCACCTCGATGACGCCGTACATCGCCACCCTGCTGGTGCTGGCCTTCTCCGCGCAGCGGTTGCGGATGCCGGCAGCGGACGGGCAGGTGTACCGGAAGGGTGAGGCCGATTAGCGCCGCGATCGACTGGGAGGCGCTGCGGGCGCAGGCGCGGGAGTTGACCGCGCGGGCGTACGCACCGTACTCGCACTTTCCGGTGGGCGCGGCCGCGCTCGTCGACGACGGCCGCGTGGTCACCGGATGCAATGTGGAGAATGCCGCCTACGGGGTGGCCCTGTGCGCGGAGTGCGGGCTGGTCTCCTCGCTGGTCGCCGGGGGCGGCGGGCGTCTGGTGGCGTTCACCTGCGCGAACGCGCTGGGGGAGCGGCTGATGCCGTGCGGCCGTTGTCGCCAGCTGCTGTGGGAGCACGGCGGCGCCGACCTGCTGGTGGACACCCCGCTCGGTGTGCTGTCGATGGGTGAAGTGCTGCCGCAGGCATTCGGTGCCGCGGATATCGCAGAAGTGACCGGGGAGGAGCTGTAGTGGCGGTGCCCATCGAGGTCGTCCGGTCGCTGCCGAAGGTGGCGCTGCACGACCACCTGGACGGCGGGCTGCGTGCGTCCACCATCGTGGAGGAGGCGGCGCTGGTCGGGCACGAGTTGCCCACCACCGACCCGGCGGCGCTGGCCGACTGGTTCTACGATTCGGCCGACTCCGGGTCACTGGTGCGTTATCTGGAGACCTTCACCCACACGATCGCGGTGATGCAGACCGCCGACCAGCTGCGCCGGGTCGCGCGGGAGTTCGTCGAGGACCAGGCCGTGGACGGGGTGATCCACGCGGAGGCCCGCTGGGCCCCCGAGCAGCACCTCGCCGGTGGGCTCACCCTGGCTCAGGCGGTGGAGGCGGTCCGGGACGGCCTCGCCGAGGGCATGGAGGTGTGCGCGGCAGCGGGCCGCCCGATCAGCGCACGGCAGATCCTCACCTCGATGCGGCACGGCACGCCCACCACCGAGATCGCAGAGCTCGCGGTGGCATACCGGCACGACTCGGTGTGCGGCTTCGACATCGCCGGGGCGGAGGACGGCTACCCGCCGAGCCGGTTCGCGGAGGCCTTCGAGTTCCTGAAGCGGAACAACTTCGAGTTCACCATCCACGCCGGGGAGGCGTTCGGGCTGCCGTCCATCTGGGAAGCGGTGCAGTTGTGCGGCGCGTCCCGGCTGGGCCACGGCGTCCGGCTGGTCGGGGACATCGCGCCGGACGGGACGCTCGGCGAGCTGGCCGGCTACATCCGGGACCGCCGGATCGCACTGGAGCTGTGCCCGTCCTCGAACCTGCAGACCGGAATCTGCTCGCGGATCTCGGACCACCCGTTCGGGCTGCTGGCCAGGCTGAAGTTCCGCGTCACGGTGAGCTGCGACAACCGGCTGATGAGCCGCACCACGCTGAGCCGCGAGTTCGCGTTGCTGAGCGAGGCGTTCGGCTACGACCTGGCCGATCTGCGCCGGTTCAGCGTGAACGCGGCCAAGAGCGCGTTCCTGCCGTTCGACCGGAGACTGGACCTCATCGAGCGGATCAACGACGGCTTTGGTGCGGCCGGGCTGGCCGGCTGAGCCGCCCCCGGCTCAGAACGTGATCAGGCCGCGCGCTCGGAAGACCGACCGGGTCGCCGCCACCGACTCCGCCGTGGGCGGCTCGGTGTCGTCCAGCGCGTAGCGCAGGCCCAGGTCGGCCCACTTGTCGCGACCGAGCTGATGGAACGGGAGCACCTCCACCCGGGAGACGCAGCCGAGTGATGCCGCGTAGTCGGCGACCCGACCGATCGTCGCCGGGTGGTCGGTGAGCCCGGGCACCAGCACGAACCGGATCCAGGTCTCGATACCGAGTCCGGCGAGCCGGCGACCGAACTCGAGAGTGGGCGCCAGCGCCCCTCCGGTCACCCGGCGGTAGGTGGTCTCATCGCCTGCCTTCACGTCCAGCAGGACCAGGTCGACATTGGACAGCAGCGAGTCGTCGGCATTGCGGCCCAGGAAGCCCGACGTGTCGATCGCGGTGTGGACGCCCAGGTCCTTCGCCCCGCGCAGCACCCGCCGCGCGAACTCCGGCTGGGCCAGCACCTCGCCGCCCGACAGCGTGATCCCGCCGCCGGTGGCCCGGAACACGCCCCGGTAGCGCCGGATGCGGGCCAGCAGGTCGTCGGCGAGCACCGGGACGCCGCCCCGGGCGTTCATCGTGTCCGGGTTGTGGCAGTACAGGCAGCGCAGCGGGCAACCCGCCAGGAACGTGGTCATCCGCGTGCCCGGTCCGTCCACGGCCGTGACCAGCTCCCAGGAGTGCACGGAGCCGACCTCCCCCGTCCGACGCCCGAGCAGGAGCGCTGCCCGGTCGAGGTGTTCCGCGGTGGCCAGCCCGCCGAGCCGCCCCGCCCACCGTGCGGAGTTGCCAGGGTCTGGTGCGCTCATAGCCGCACCAGACCCTGGCAGGCCCGTGGAGGTCGCCGGGAGTGCGGTCACTCAGAGCGCCTCGTGGAACGTCCGGGAGAGCACGTCCCTTTGCTGCTCGCGGGTCAGCCTGGTGAAGTTCACCGCGTAGCCGGAGACCCGGATCGTGAGCTGCGGGTAGTTCTCCGGGTGCTCCATCGCGTCGAGCAGGGTTTCCCGGCTCAGTACGTTGATGTTGGCGTGGTAGAGGCCCTCACCCATTCCCGCGTCGAGGATGCCGACCAGGTTCGCCACGCGCTCGGCCCCGGTCCGGCCCAGCGCGGACGGGGTGATCGTGTTGGTCAGCGAGATGCCGTCCAGCGCGTCGTCGTAGGAGAGCTTGCCCACGCTCATCATGGACGCGAGCATGCCGTGGGTGTCGCGGCCGTTCTCCGGGTTCGCGCCCGGGGCGAACGGCGTGCCCGCCTCGTGGCCGCAGGGGAAGGCGCCGGTGGCCTTTCCGTAGACGACGTTCGAGGTGATCGTCAGCACCGACTGGGTCGGCACCGCGTCACGGTACATCCGGATGCTGCGGATCTTGTCCATCACGGTCTTCACCACGAGCTGGGCGAGTTCGTCGGCCCGGTCGTCGTCGTTGCCGTACAGCGGGAACTCGCCCTCGGTGATGTAGTCGACGACCAGGCCCGACTCGTCCCGGACGGGGGTGACGCTCGCGTACCGGATCGCCGACAGCGAGTCGGCCACGATCGACAGCCCGGCGATGCCGCAGCCCATCGTGCGCACGATCTCGTCGTCGTGCAGCGCCATCTCGATGGCCTCGTAGGCGTACCGGTCGTGGCTGTAGTGGATGATGTTCAGCGCCTCGACGTAGGTCTCCACGGCCCAGGTGAGCATCTGGTCGTACTTCGCCCAGACGGTGTCGAAGTCGAGCGGCGCATCGCCCTCCACCGGCGCGAAGTCCGGCACGATCCGCTTGCCGCTGACCTCGTCGCGGCCGCCGTTGATGGCGTACAGCAGCGCCTTGGCGGCATTCAGCCGGGCGCCGAAGAACTGCATCTGCTTGCCGATCGCCATCGGGGAGACGCAGCACGCGATCGCGGTGTCGTCACCCCAGTGGCAGCGGATCTCTGCGTCCGACTCGTACTGGATCGCCGAGGTCTCGATCGAGATCAGCGAGCAGAACTCCTTGTAGCCGGCGGGGAGCGCGGCGTCCCAGTAGATCGTGATGTTCGGCTCGGGAGCCGGGCCGAGGTTGCGCAGGGTCTGCAGCAGCCGGAACGAGGTCTTCGTGACCAGGGTGCGGCCGTCGTCGGCGAACCCGCCGTCGCTCCAGGTGGCCCAGTACGGGTCGCCGGAGAAGATCTGGTCGTAGTCGACGGTGCGCAGGAAGCGGACGATCCGCAGCTTGGTGACCAGGGCGTCCATCACCTCCTGGGCGTCGGACTCGGTGATCAGGCCCGCGGCCAGGTCGCGTTCGGCGTAGATGTCGAAGAAGCCGCTGAGCCGGCCGATGCTCATCGCGGCGCCGTCCTGGCTCTTCACGGAGGCGAGGTAGGCGAAGTAGGTCCACTGCACGGCCTCGACGTAGCTGCCGGCCGGGCGGGACAGGTCGAAGCCGTACTCCTCGCCGAGGTTCCGGAGCTTCTTCAGCGCCTTGATCTGCTCGGCGTGCTCCTCGCGGTAGCGGGCCCAGGCCTCGGTGAACGGCTGGTCGACGATCGAGTCCATGTCGGCCTGCTTGGCCTCGATCAGCCGGTCGGTGCCGTAGAGCGCGACCCTGCGGTAGTCACCGATGATCCGGCCGCGGCCGTAGGCGTCCGGCAGGCCGGTGAGCAGGTGCGCGGAGCGGGCCGCCCGGATCCGCGGGGTGTAGATGTCGAAGACTGCTTCGTTGTGGGTCTTGCGGTAGCGGGTGAAGATCTCCTTGATCTTCGGGTCGGGCTCGAGGCCGGACTCGCGGATCGCTGTCTCCACCATCCGCCAGCCGCCGGCCGGCATCATCGGCCGCTTCAGGGGCACGTCGGTCTGCAGGCCGACCACCACGTTGTCGTCGTCGCAGATGTAGCCGGGCGCGAAGGCGTCCACGTCGGCAGGGATGTGGGTCTCCACGTCGTAGACCCGCCGGCTGCGCTCGACGGACAGGTAGTCGCGCTGCAGGGTCTCCCACACGTTCAGGGTCTTCGCGGTCGGCCCGGCCAGGAACGATGCGTCCCCGGTGTAGGGGGTGAAGTTCGTCAGGATGAAGTCGCGGACGTCGATGTCCCGCGCCCAGGCCCCGGGGGTGAACCCCTCCCAGGCATTGTCGCGATAGAGCGGGGTGCGGTCGGTGACCTCGGCGGTCATCTCTCTCCTGTCTGCGGGCAGCACGGTTCGCGCGCTGCGACGGTGCGGGGAATGCTGCTGCCACTGCCCGGACGGGTGCGTCGGGCGCGGCGGGCAGGCTGTGCTGCCGGGCAGCAGTCTACAGGAAATTGCGTAATGGTCTGACCAATTCAATGCGGGCTGAAAGAGCTGGCGCTTGCTGCGTCCGCCCTAGTGCTGACGATTTATCAGCGGGGGCTACTTCACCCGGCTGGCGGGGACGGTCCACGTGTTGCAGGCCCCGATCGTCGAACCCGACAGGCCCCGGCGTCCCCAGTACCGCTCGGCCGTTGCCGAGCCATGGCCCTTGGCGTCCGTGGTGTAGCTGAACTGGTACTCCGCGTCGGAGCGGTCCTGGGCGTTGAAGCCGATGTCGGAGTGGGTCAGCTGGTAGTGCGCCATGCAGTGCGCCTGCAGCTCGATCCGGCGGGTGGTGACGGCGGACTTCTCGTCCATCACCGACTCGGAGTCGAAGATCTCGGCCAGTTCCTGGATGTGGTGGGCGTACTCGTGCATGACGAACTGGGCCACAGCGAGCCGGTAGTAGCGGCCCTGCGCGTAGGCAGCCGTCGAGAAGTACAGGGTGCGGTCGCCGGTGCAGTACGCGGCCGGGTACTGGGTGCCGAGCTGGCCGCACGGCGAGGAGATGCTCGCGTTGTAGAAGACGACCTTCGGCTTGACGAACGCCACCGGGGTCGAGGCCATGGCCTTCTGCCACGCCTTGTTCTCGCAGGAGACCAGCGCCTTGACCTGTGTGCGGAAGGCCGCCTTGCTGGACGGGATTCGCTGGGCCGGGCAGTCTGCCGGAACCTTGATCGCGTAGATCGGGTTCTTCTTCAGGATGTCCTCCAGGCCGGTGGGCATGGTGGCGCTCGGACTGCCGGTCGGCTTCGGGGAGCTGGTGGACGTCGAGGTCGGGGAGGACGCGTTCGGCGCGGGCCGGTCCGTGCCGGGCCCCTCGGGCCGCTGCAGGGTCTGGAGGGACGGCAGCACCAGCGTCGCGATCAGGCCCAGCAGGACCACGCCGACGACACTGGAAAGGGCGATCACCCAGCCGGCCCGGTGCGTCGGCGGGGCCAGGCGCTGCGGCGGCGCCGTCGGCCAGGCGGCGGGAGGCGGCGGGTAGGCGGCGGGAGGAGGCGGGTAGGCGGCGGGAGGAGGCGGGTAGGCGCCCGGCGGTTGTGGCCCCCACTGCGCCGGGGGCGCCCACTGCTGGGGCGGTCCCCACTGGGCCGGCGGGTAGGTCCAGGGCTGGTTGCCCTGCGGAACGGCGTGGGGTGCGGTGGGGTACTGCGGAACGGCGTGCGGTGCGGCGGCGTACTCCGCGGGCGAGGCGTAGGGGCCCGGCGGGTCCTCGGGCGCACGCGGCCCCGCGTCCGCTTCAGGCGGCGGCCACTCTGCGCTCATCCGGACTCCTCGGGGGTTGGCGTCCAGAGTAAAGGGTTCGTCGAAATCAGGGCACTCGGCACGCGACGGCGCGGTCAGACGGCCTCGGCACCGATGGCCGCGAGCAGGCGGTGGACGGCTTCGTCCACCGCGCCGCGGGCTGAACTGGAGAGGTCCGGATCGAGATTCGCCTCGATCCGCGGACGCCCGTGGTCCCAGCGGCGTCTCCAGCCGCCGACGTCGCGTCCGTCGCACAGCACCGGCCCGCCGCCGGACTGGGCGAATCGCCGCTCGTCCGGCCCGTCGGGGTTGCCCGGCGAGCGCCGCCAGCCGACCTTGCGGTAGCTCAGGAATGCCTCGTCGAAGACCGACAGCAGCCACGCCCGCCGCGGCCGGGTCTCCGCGAGCGCGGACCCGGGACGATGCCACAGCTCCTCGCCGTCCACCTCGATCCTCACGACGTCGTCGAGCCGCCGCAACGCAGCCCTGGCATCCGCGAGGGTCACCTTCGCCCACCGCTGAAGGTCGCTCAGGGCGACCGGACCGTGGCTCGCGACGAAGCGGCCGACCAGATCGTCGAGGACCTGCTCGCGGTCGAGGGGCCCGGCCGGCGGCAGCACCTTCTCCGCGGGCGCGTAGCGGTGCTCGGCCCCGGCCTGCGGAGCGGAGCAGATCAGCGCACGAAGCTCGCCGACGAGCAGGACGTGCCCCACCCGCTGCCCGAACACGGCGTCGTCACGATCGAGGATCCCGGCTTCCGCGAGCGCGTCGCCGAGCTGGTTGCGGGTCGCATGGCCACCCTCGAGGCAGGCGAGCACGACCTCGAGGGCGGAGTCGAGCCGACCATCGTCGAGATCGAGCTGGCGGTGCCGGGACGCCATCCCCGACTCCACCCTCGGCGAGGTCAGCTGCAGCAGCCCCCTCAGGTCCGCGGCCGCCACGTAGTGCCAGGTGGGCCGCAGGACGTGCGTCCGGATGATCTCGCCCCGCGCCACCGCAGCGGCGACGTCGGCCGCCGTGCCGTCGCAGCGCAGCGCCACCATCGCCTGCGCCAGCGGCGCGTCCTGGGCCTGGACGGCGAGCAGTTCCCGCACGACCTGGACCGGGCCGTCCGCCGGTGGGCCGGTGAGCCGCTGGGTCGCCAGCCGGGCGGCGAGGACGGCGTCCGCGTCCACTTCAGGCCCGGAAGCCCGCATAGAAGGCGGCCAGCAGGAGACCGATCGCCCCGAGCGCCAGCCGCAGCCACCGCACCGGGGGACGGGCC
>PHEV01000076.1 GCA_002843035.1 Actinobacteria bacterium HGW-Actinobacteria-5
TTCGGCGTCAGCGGACGGGACGGAGCCGCTCACGCCCTTGTCGGCGAGGCAACCGGCGGGGTCGCCGGCGGCGCTTTCTGCTACACGAACCTCGATTCGGTCTCGGTCGGCGTCGTGCTGCGGCTGGACGACGCCATCGCCAAGGGAACCGACTCCGCCACCGTCCTCGACCACCTGCTCGCGCATCCGTATGTCGCCGGCCTGGTCGCCGGCGGGGAGTTGCTCGAGTACGGCGCCCACCTCGTCAACGAAGGCGGACTCGCCGCGGTTGGACGCATCCACGCCGACGGCTTGGTGGTCGTCGGCGACGCCGCAGGGCTCACTCTCAACACCGGACTCACCGTCCGCGGGATGGACCTGGCCATCGGCTCAGCCATAGCTGCCGCCCACGCTGTCGACCTGGCCCTGACCAGCGGCGACACGTCGGCCGACGGGTTGGCCGCGTACCGCAACCTGCTGAACGAGTCCTTCGTCGGGCAGGACATGCGCACCTATGCGAAGGCGCCAGCCTTCCTGGAGCGGCCGCGCACCTACACCGAGTACGGCCCCCTGGCCGCGCAGGTGCTGCATGACGAGTTCGACGTGTCGCCGACGCCGCGACGTCCGCTGCGCAAGGTTGCGACGGGAGCGCTGAAGGCTTCCCCGCTCAAGCTCCGCGAACTGATCGGCGACGGCATCGCCGCCTGGAGGTCATTGTGAGCACGACCGCTTCGCCCCTCCCCGCCGGCGTCCCCGAGCGCCTTGGTTCGACCGCGTTCGACACCGACGAGGAGTTCAGCCACATCCGGGTGGTCCAGGACGTGGCGGAGGCCACGAACGCCGCGGCGATCCTGGTGCCGATCTGCCCGGCGAAGGTCTACTCGGTCGCGCCGGACGGGAGCATCCTCGCCGAGTGGGCGGCCTGCCTGGAGTGCGGCACCTGCCTGGCCGCAGCACCGGAGGGGTCGCTGGAGTGGCACTACCCGCGCGGCGGCTTCGGCGTCCGGTACCGCGAAGGCTGACGCTGCGCGGCAACGCCATCCGTGGACATCGGCGTGTCCGGCGCCCAGCTCCCTGGTCGCCCGAGAGGTTCCACCTCGGCTGAATGGGTCGCACCGAGGCGGTGCGCACCAACATGAAGGAGTGTGTAGCGGTGAGTTCCGAAGTCCCCGTGATCGGCACGACAATGCTGGCCGAGCGGTTTCACGCCGCCACCAGGGAGGTCACCCTGGAGGAGGTTCCCGTCCCACGACCAGGACCGGGACAGGTGCTGATCAGGGTCGCGTTCTGCGGCATCTGCCACTCCGACCTGTCACTGATCGACGGCAACTTCCCGGCCAGCGTCCCGGTGGTGACCCAGGGCCACGAGGTCGCCGGCACGATCGTGAAGCTCGGCCCAGGCGTGGACCAGTGGAAGGTGGGCGACCGGGTGATCCCGTCCGCCGGCGCGGCGTGCCTGAGGTGTCGCAACTGTCTGCGCGGCAACTTCGCCGCGTGCCTGCGGCTCAACCTGATGGCCTTTGCCTACGACGGCGGCTGGGCTGAGTACGTCGTCAGCGGTGCGATCGGCTGCTCGCGGATTCCCGACAATGTCCCGTTCGAGCAGGCAGCGCTGCTCGCGGACGCGGTGTCCACCCCGTTCGCCGCCGTCGTCCGGACGGCCCGGGTGCACCTGGGCAACGCCGTCGGCATCTGGGGTGTCGGCGGCGTTGGGACGCACCTGGTGCAACTCTCCCGGCTGGCCGGCGGTACCCCGATCATCGCCGTCGACATCAACGACGCCGCCCTCGAGCGTGCCCGTCGGCTCGGCGCCGACTACGCCTTCCGCTCCGACGACCCCGACCTGCAGGTCAGGATCACCGAAGCGACCGGTGGACGCATGCTCGACGTCGCCTTCGACGCCGTCGGCATCACCGCCACCGCCAGCCAGGCCATCTACAACCTCGACACCAACGGCCAGGTGGTCACCGTCGGGATGAGCGCCCAGCACATCGACGCGGGCTCGTTCATGGAGTTCTCGCTGCTGCGCAAGCAGGTCAAGGGTCACCTCGGCTACCAGGTGCAGGACATCCAGATCCTCACCGAGTTGCTCAGCCTGGGCCGCCTCGACCTGAGCGAGTCGGTCTCGGCGATCGTACCGCTGAGCGAGATCCACCGCGGCATCGAGATGCTGCAGGAGAAGGTTGGCAACCCGATCCGGATACTGGTCCAGCCGTAGCGGCCTGCCGAACGGCGAAGACACGGGAAAGCGCCCGTCCGGATGAGTCCGGACGGGCGCTACGTCGTTGCGGTCAGGCCTTGGCCCCGGGCAGCGCCAGCAGCTTGTACTGCAGAAGCAGCTTGCCGATCTCGGTGGGCAGGAGCTTCTCGGCGAGCAGCCTCTGGCCCAGGGCGCCGATCGGTAGGTCGAGCGGCTTGCCGTCCCGCAGCCGACTGGTGGCGTCCAGCATCCAGCGGACGTCGTAGGTGGAGCCGAAAACCTCCGGGACGGCCCGTTCCACGTCCAGCAGGGTGTAGACAGCCTCCATCGGGGTGCGCACCGAGTACTCCGTGGTGAAGATGCAGTCCCGCTGCTTCGACTCGGAGAACTGGCCGATGAACGCGAAGTTCACCGAGCCCTCGGGAACAACGTCCGGACGGTCGCCCGACTGCCGCGGCATGAAGAACGCCGTCACGTACGGCATCATCACCGGGACGCAGTTCGCGCCGGTCGCCGCCATCTCCGGGATCTCCTCGACCGGCACGCCCAGGTGGAACAGCCACTCCTGGGTGATCTCCTCGCCGGTGCACTCGCTCATCGGCTTCTTGACGAAGTCGCCCGGCGTGTCCACGAACAGCGAGTAGACCCAGACCACGATCTGGTCGGCGGGCTGCTTCTTGAAGTGCGGCTGGCGGTTCACCGTCCAGCTGAGCAGCCAGGACGAGTCCTTCACCGTGACGATGCCGCCGGTCACGACCTTGCCCGAGAACGGGTCGCGTTTGGCGATCTTCTCGATGTAGGCCGGAATGCGCTTGTCGAGCGTGGTCACCGTGGCCGACTGCCACTTGGCCTCGTCAATGCTGCCACAGAACACCTCCGGGTGGCCGAAGGCCGGGTCCTTGACCGCGATCCGGCGCCACAGGTCCCACGCCGGAGCCGGGCCACGGTTCAGTTTCGCCGGGGTGTGCTGGTCGCCGTTGTCAGTGTTCTCGGTCAGCGAGCCGATGGTCATGAAGACCAGGTCGCCCGGGCCGAGGTCGACGCCGCCCTGTTCGCCGTCCTTGATCCAGTTGATCCGGGTGGCCTGCTTGCGTCCCTCGGTGATGTCGAAGTCGACGTCGAGCACCTCGGTGCTGTACTGGAAGTTCACTCCGTGGTCGGTCAGCCACTTCACCAGCGGCAGCACCAGCGACTCGTACTGGTTGTACTTGGTGAACTTCAGCGCGGTGAAGTCGGGCAGCCCGCCGATGTGGTGGATGAAGCGGTGAATGTACAGCTTCATCTCCAGCGCCGAGTGCCACTCTTCGAAGGCGAACATCGTCCTCCAGTACAGCCAGAAGGTGGAGTCGAGGAACTCCTGCGAGAAGAACTCGTTGATGCGGACGTTCGCCAGCGCCTCGCGCGGAGTGAAGAAGATCTTGACCAGGTCCTTCTGGACGGCGTCGCTGGCCATGAACAGGCCGTCGGTGTGGGCATCCTCCCCCTGGTTCTCGGTGACCCGGCACAGCGAGTAGTTCGGGTCGTCGTTGTTCAGCCAGTAGAACTCGTCGAGGACGGAGGCGCCCTCGATCTCCAGGGACGGGATCGAGCGGTAGAGATCCCACAGGCACTCCCAATGGTTCTCCATCTCGCGGCCGCCCCGGATGACGAAGCCCTTCTCAGGCTCCTCGATACCGTCCAGGGCGCCCCCTGGCAGGCCCAGCCGCTCCAGGATCGTGATCTTCGACCCGTCCAGCTGGGCGTCGCGGATCAGGAAGGCCGCGCCCGAAAGGGCGGCCAGGCCCGAGCCGACGAACCAGGCGGTCTTGTTCTCGACGCCAGCCGGCTTGCGCGGCCTGGCGAACGCCTCATAGGTACCGGCGCTGTAGTGCATGCTCCCTCGCTCTCATTCGACTTGCACCCGCCGTGAAGGGCGGCAGAATCCATCCTTCGCCGGGGTGAACACAGCTGAAGAGCCGAACTGGTCGAGCCCGGACCAGTCATGGTCAGAGCAGGACACCGGCACGTGGCGAGTGCCGCCTGCCGGGCCGTGTGCTATGGCGCACGCCGCATCGACGAGTCGGGTGCCGTTTCCGGGAAGTGACGGCCGCCACGCGCCGGCCGACTTGTCCTACTACCGGTACGCGGGGTTCCCATCCCATCCGTGCAGCAGACCCAGGAGTGCGTCGGTCTCGTTCGCCCACTCAGTTCGCGGACGAGTCCTCGAGGGGTGCGAGAGCATCGTTGAACACCCTCATCTGTCGAGGAGTGCATGCTTCCGTTTCGGCGCTGGCGGCGCCATAATGGCTCCATGCCGAACATCCAGATCAAGGACGTCCCCGAGGACACCCACGCCGTGCTGAGGCAGCGAGCGAGCGCGGCACACCAGTCCCTGCAGGAGTATCTGCGCTCGAAGCTGATCTCCGAGGCGTCGCGGCCGACGGTGGATGAGGTGCTGGAACGGGCCGGCAGCCGGGCTGGTGGGTCGCTGCCTCTGGCGGATGCGGTGAGCGCCTTGCGGTTCGACCGTGCTCGTCATTGACGCCAGCGTGTTGGCCGTCGCCCTCCTGGATGATGGCCCGGACGGCGATGTTGTCCGCCACCGGCTGCGCGGCGAGCAACTTGCTGCGCCGGCCCTGATCGATCTCGAGGTGGCCTCGGTGTGGCGCGGACTCGCCCGTGGCGGACACCTGGATCCCCGGCGGGTCGGGCTGGCCCTCGACGACCTCCGCGACTTGCCCATCCAGCGTGTCGAGCACACCCCTCTTCTTGCCCGCTGCTGGGAGTTGCGGGACAACCTCACGATCTACGACGCCGCCTACGTCGCCCTTGCGGAGGCAATCCATGCACCCCTGCTCACCGGCGACAGACGCCTCTCAAGATCCACCGGCCCACGCTGCGCCGTCGAGGTCATCAAGACCAACCACTGATCACGCGCATCTGCTTGGACGTCGATCAGGTCGGCTTCGACGGCCGGCCAGAGACGGCGAGCCTCCGGCGGGCCGACCCATTCCGTGATTCCCCCGCCGCAATCGACCTGGACGGCGTCGAGCTCGCCGAGGGTCAGGAGCCGCTCCACCTCCAGGCGGTCGAGGGTGTCCACGCGTTGATCTCGACACCGCCGAAGCCGAAAAGCCTCGAGCCGCCCGCAGCCCACGTCCAGCGTGGGCTCGCCAGAAGTGGATTGGCCTTCTCCATGGATGGAGTCTTTCACTGCCCGGCCGCAAGATTGTCCTCACCGGGCGCCTAGGTCGCGTGCACCGACCAGTGCGCCGGCTCACTCGAGGCCGGGCATCCAGTAGACGCCAAACCCAGGACGCAGCGCCGGATAGTCGACTCCCAGAAGGGGGTTCGGGTGAGGCCCGCCACCCGGGACGAGTTCGTCCCACACTGACCACGAGAGTCTGGCGGGTCAATGGGTGCGGTAGATGTCGGCCCTGTGGTCGATGGCCACGATCGTCACCACGTCAGTGATCCGGTAGACGACGCGGAAGTCTCCTCGTCGAGCGCTGTGCGTACCTTCGAGCCCGCGACGCGGCGGCTTCCCAACCCGGTGCGGATTCTCGGCCAGACCGCCGTAGATGACCTCCACCGCTGTGGCGGCAACCTTCTCCGGAAGCCGTGCCAGCGCCTGTTTCGCCGTCGGAGTCCAGGCGATCGAAACTGCTCTTGGCTCATGCGGTGAGGGTGCGCAGGATCTCGTCTTTGGTCAGAACCTCGGCTTCTCCAGCGGCGAGTTCGGTGAGGCTGGCTCGGATCTGGCGCATCAGCTGGGGGCGTCCTGCGATGTCCAAGGTCTCCTCCAGCGAGGTCAGGCCTTCTACGCTGACCACCACCGCAGCGGGCCGGCCGTGCTTGGTGATCACGACCCGTTCGTGCTCGCGCTCAAACTGGTCCACGACCTCCGAGAGGTGGTTCTTAACGTCCTTCAGCGCCATGGAGCCCTCAACCGTCATAGCCACAAGTGCAGCCATATCGCAAGGCGCTGCAACGTCCGATCTGCCGCCTTGCCTACGATCGCGATGACGCAGGGGGCTTGGAGCTGGGTCGGGAGTGGGCGCGGGGTTGAACACACTTTGGACACAGTTCGCGCGCGACGGCGGACATTGGGGGGTTGTGGAAGTTGAAATTCGCGCTCAGCGGAGCGTCGTGAACGCTCTGAAGCAGTGTGCGCGAGGGTCGGGTTGAACTCTCAAGGCGGTAGCGGGGGTTCGAATCCCCTCGGGGCTACCAAGCGTCCCGCACCTAGTCAGGTGCGGGATTCTTGCTTTCCTGGTGTCGGGCTTCTTGGGTTCGAACAGGCCAGCGGTCCACATCGGGTACACATCGGTCCTCATAGCGATCCGAGAGCCTGCGTGAGCGCGGTCGTGCGGGCGTTGTCCATCGCGTCGGCAACGACGTCGAGGCGGTCGCCGAATAGGTGCCCGTAGAGGTCGAGCGTCATGGTTGCCGACTTGTGGCCGAGCATCTGCTGAACGACCTTCACGTCGGCCCCGGATGCGATCGCGAGGGAAGCCGCTGTGTGTCGGAGCTCATGCGGGTGCAGGTGCTTCGTGTAGACCGGCCGAACCGTGCCGTCGGCGTTCCTCACGGTCTGAGGCCGGCGGCGCTGAAGGCGTGGAAGGCCGCCGTGGCCGCGCTCCCCGGTCGCGTCATCGTCCCCTCTCTCCCCGAGCAGCCGAGTGAGGCCGAGGTCGCGCGCCACCGGCAGCTCTCCCAGATCGCGCTCGAGCAGCGGACACAGGCCGAAGCGCACCGGATCGCTACCGACCCGGCCGAGATCAAGCGCCGCGAGCACATCGCGCGGATCAGGCTCGGCAGGCTCGACGCCGCGATCGCCCACTTCGAGGCGCAGAGGGCCGACCTGCTGGCCCGTCACCCCGGGCTCGCGTCGTGAACCCGGCCACCCAGCGGGACCGGATCCGGGCCGCCGTCGGCACCAAGGGCGGCCGCTGGTACGACGTCCGCAACACCACCGGCCAGCGGGCCGTGGTCCGGATCTACGACGAGATCAGCTTCCTCGGCATCACCGCCGAAGAGTTCGCCGCCGACCTCGCCAAGATCGACGCCGAAACGATCGAGGTCCAGATCAACAGCCCCGGCGGCAACGTCTTCGACGGCATCGCGATCTACAACACCCTCCGCGCCCACCCCGCCCGCATCATCACCCGCGTCGACGGCCTCGCCGCCTCGATCGCCTCCGTGATCGTCCAAGCCGGCGACGAACGCCAGATGGCCGCCTCAGCCCAGATGATGGTCCACCAGGCATGGGGCGCCTGCGTCGGCAACGCCGACGAGATGGCCGACATGGCCCAAGTTCTCAAACGGCAAAACGACGTCCTGATCGAGATCTACGCCACCCGCTCCGGACGCAACACCAGCCGACTCCGGCAACTCGTCAACGCCGAAACCTGGCTCACCGCCAAAGAAGCCGTCACCGAAGGCCTCGCCGACGTCGTCCTCGGAGACGGCAAGACCACCAGCAACCGCCACGCAAACCTAGATATGGGCGATGCCGCGCTGATGCTGCTCGACCTCTAGCCCCGACGTCCTCGCGCCCGGCGG
This sequence comes from Actinobacteria bacterium HGW-Actinobacteria-5, assembly GCA_002843035.1. Lineage (GTDB taxonomy): Bacteria > Actinomycetota > Actinomycetes > Propionibacteriales > Propionibacteriaceae > Propionicimonas. The sequence continues at coordinate 7,724 of PHEV01000076.1, forward strand.
TTGGGACGGGCCGAGGAAGCGAAGGTTGACCGCCGCGCCCTGCTGGTCGAGCACAGGAGCACGACCGGAAACCTCGCCCGAGCCGGGCCAACGCACAAAGCCAGCGTTGGCCCGGCTCACCCCATTGGACGCCCGAGATCGTCGCTCCTCTCGATTCCCCGGAAATGATTCGCGTGTGATTGGGACGAACGCCGCGTCCGGCACCGCTACTGTCACCGGCTAATGCCACACTCAATGCCGTGAGCAACGAGGTATGGCGCCCCCTGGGAGTCGACACAGAAGAAGAAGTCGCGGCGTACGACGCCCTCCACGAGGGTATTCCACCCTGGATGCAGTCAGGGTTCTGGGCCTGGATACAACGTGCGATCTCCACTCCGACCACCTATCCGGACGGGAGTGGACGGTTCATGGCTGCCGCCCAGCCGCTGACTTCATCGATGTGTCAGCGACTGCAGATCCCGCTCCCCGACATAGGACCAACGGCACGGAGGGCGGACGACGCCTACCGTCAAATCCAGACTGCGATGGGCGTCTTGGTGGTCCAGTCGAAGCCGCTCCAGATCGCGGACTACCTGCTGGCCAACGGCGGCAACGCCCCGGCAGGAGCCCTGGAGGAACTGCTCGAACGCAGCAAGTCAGCCTGGACGGTAGGCGAGCGAGCCGGACGTCCCGGGCTCGTGCGCCGCGTGCCCGAAGGCGTTCAACTCGCAGCGGACGAAACGATCGCAAAGGCCGGGCGCGCGGGAGTGAACCTCGCCAAAGCGTGGGAAGAACTCTATGGGTTGACGCCGGACGCCAGCGCCGCCTACAGGTTGGCGATCAGGGCCGTGGAGGACGCCGTGGTGCCGATTGTCGCCCCCGCTGATCGGGGAGCCACACTCGGCAAAGTAATCGCTCAGATGGAGTCCCAAGGGGACTGGCGGCTTCCGATGGTTCGGGAACACAGCAGAGCCCTGTCCGGTGAGGTCGTGGTCGCGTTGATGCGGCTGATCTGGCACGGACAGCACGACCGGCATGGAGGCCAGCCCTCCGCTCCAGGAAACGTCTCACTGGAAGAAGCCAAGGTGGCCGTATCCGCGGCCGTAACCCTCGTCAACATCTTCCACGAGCAGCTACCCGCACGCTCTACGGCATCTCCGACAGTTGAGTGAGGTCGTCGAGAGAGGGGAGATGGCGTCCAGTCTTCGAGCAGCCGACGCCGTTGACGGAAGACCCCGGCACTACGGTGCTGCCGTGGGCATGGAGTGGCTGGACGAGACACATCGCAGAGTTGGAGCGATCTGCAATCAGTCGACTTGGCTCGAATACCAACTCGAGATCGCCTACATGGAACTCGCGGACACCGACGACCTCTCCGCGACCCAAGGCCACTGGTATACCGATCTGATCAAGATGATCAAGGCCGTGGTAGCTCAAGGCGTCGTGGTCGACGCCGGCCAGGAGAAGGCGCTTCGTGACCTGCTCTCCCGCATTAGCTCAACCATGAAGCTACGCGACCAGGTCGTGCACTCGACGTGGATCCGGAACAACTCAACGAAGCCGGGCCACGTGACTGGGCAGCGCTGGTACCGGAATCGAGAGGCGACTCGCGACTGGACAATGGACGAACTCGACCAGATCGCCAAGGACCTTCAGTCGCTCGCGAACGAACTGAGCAGCGCCACATGGAACGCGGTCAGACCGCCCGAAGAGCGGATCTAGCCTCGCGACGCGGGGAGGGGCGTTCAGGTTTCCGGCAGGTGACGCCGATCACGGAAGACCCCGGCCGCTTCGTGTCTCTCCCCGATCCGAAATCTAGGTGACGACGGGGGTGCCTTGGTGGCCCAGATCGACGGGGGAGCGGTGCTAGAGGATGCTCTTCATCACGTCGTAGGGGAACTCGATCGGAACCGGTTCCTCGAGCCCGTCCCAGCGAACCATGAGGAACTCGGGTCGCTCAGCGTGCCGGCCGCCGGAGAGCTGGAACCCGGCCGAGCGCCCGCCTTGGAGCCGCAGAGTTTCAAAGCGGTTCGGAACGCCGACGAGCGCCTCGGGGACGTCGACGACCTCGACGCCGGCGACCGGCCTGTCGCCGTCGTTGACGAACCGGAAGTGGTCGTCGCGCTCCTCGATCCGGAGTCCGCGTCTGATCTCCGCGTTGATCCCCGCGCGATCGGCGGCCTCGAGCCGGTCGTTGCTACGCCGAGCCTCCGCGGCCGATTCCTGTGCGGCCTTCGCGGAGATCGCAGAGTCGCGCTTCGCGAAGATGGCGACAACGAGCGCGACGAGGGCGATCAGCGCCGTGACTCCGCTGACGACGAGATCCATGCGTCTCAGTCTGCCGCCCGGTGGGAAGACCCCGCCCTCCAACATGCGGAAGCGGCCCCGAGCGGAGCCCGGGGCCGCCGTAGAGAGCCGAGATCAGGCGCTACGCCTGTTCGGCGGTGTCCGGGGCCTCTCGGATCGGGCGCTCGATCCCGAGCGGCTCTGCTGCCTGCTCTAGCGCCTCCGCCAGGTGCCAGACGGTCTCCTGCGTGATCCATCCGGCCTCGATCCAGACGGCCGGCCCGTCGTAGTCGGGCGCGGCCGGATCGTCCTCGAGGCGGATCTCTGCGTCGCCGATAGCGAGCGTCCGCAGGTGCACGGGCTGCTTGGTGTCGGCGAGATGCTCGGCGCACCACGTCGGGCAGTCGTCGGTTCGGGTCGGGTTCGTGGTGGTGGTCATGGGTTGGCTGGTCCTCTCAGTTGTTGGTGAGTGCTGGGGCGGTACACATTCGGTACACAAGGCGTTCGCGGACATCACATATCAACCAACGCCGACCAACGGTGGGCCACGCTCCGAACGAGCGCGACCAACGGTTGCCAACGGCGACCAACGACCCCGCGCGCGACCTCTCAAGGCGGTAGCGGGGGTTCGAATCCCCTCGGGGCTACAGGGTGAGACCCCTTGTCAGAGGCAACTCTGGCAAGGGGTTCTCGCTTTCCTGGGGCAGAGGATGTCCTGGACACGGATCGGTCTCGTGCTGTTGGTGTGCCCCGGGTCTTCCGGAGTCGGGATCGTGGGTTCTGGTGGCGGGGACCAGAAGGCCGCGCGGCGGGCCGTTGAGTTGCTTCGCGAGGAGGGCCAGCCTAGGAAGGCGGTTCGCTGCCGTTGAGGTGATGCCCGGAGCGGGCCTGCCGGTGCAGGTCTCCTGCCGCGTGCTGGGAGTCTCGGAGTCGGGCTACTGCGAACACAGGAAATGCCCGCCATCGGCCAGGGCGGTCCGACATGCACTGCGCACAGGCCTGGTCAAGAGCGTCCACGCAGCCTCCCGCGGCATCAGTTGCGCCCGTCCGAAGCCGGGGCACACCAGAGTCTCCGGACACACCGGGATGCTTCCATGTCACGTGAAGTGGTCAGGCTAGGGCGCTGAGGAGTTGTCGGGTGGTGTAGCCCTTGAGGCAGCGCATGATCTCGCGGGTGGTGCGGCCTTCGGCGCGGCGTTTGGTTGCGTAGGCGCGGGTGACTGGGTTGACGGTCTCGGTACGCAACTGGCTGGCCCCTCGCCGAGCACGCTTCGGGCGATCTGGGTCGCGTCGAGGTCATCGTTCTTGCCTTGGCCGCGGCGGGTCGGGATCGGTGAGGGCTCGCACACCCGAGGGCCAGCCGTGCCCAGCTGGTCGGCCAGCAGGGCGCCGTGGCGAGCGCGGCCCTCGGATCAGCGACGCAGGTCGTCGGCGCGGTTCGTGACCCGGCTGGATCGCCGAGCCGAGGGACCAGGTCCTCAGGTCCGTTGACAGCTGGCAATATCGGTGCAATCCTGACCACACGGACACAGACGTGTATAGTCAAGTTCGAGACCTGATCTGGGGGGTTGTGCAGTCCCTGTGGATTCGGGCGGCGCTGAGGCCGCCCTACCCGTTCGCAGTCGTCACTGAGGAGGGGAGTGTGGACATGGGGTTCTCACCGATCTGGCGTCATGAGGTCTCGATCTAGCACCACGGGATACACCACCCGGCTATCGGTGGCGCATTTCCGCCCAACAAACAGAAAGGTTGTTCAATGGCTCTGGAAAGCCAACGACTTGCAGGCGATGTAGCGGTTGTTACCGGTGCCGCCTCTGGCCTGAACAGAGGAATCGCGCTCAAGCTCGCTAGAAATGGCGCCACAGTTGCGTGCGCCGACATCAACGACGCTGAAGCAAGGAAGACCGTCGAGCTCATTCACGCCGAGGGCGCGGAGGCGTTCGCCGTCCACATGAACGTTGGCGACTCGACAGACGTGAAGCGTGCGTTCAAGGAAATCTGGGACCGAACAGGCAAGATAACGATCCTGATCAACGGCGCAGCCCTTATCAAGTTCAGCCCGATAGAGACGTGCACCGATGAAGAGTGGGATCAGGTCGTGCGCGTCGACCTCACTGGGTGTTTCTACACACTCCGCGAGGTCTACCCTTACATGAGGGACAGCGGCGGCGGCCGTATTGTTCAGATCTCCTCGTCGTCGGCGAAGTCGGGCTCGAGCTTTGGTGGTCCCCACTACACCGCTTCGAAGGGTGGCGTGATCAGTCTGTCGAAGTACGCGGCGCGACGCTGGGTCAAGGACAATATTCGCGTCACCACGATCTGTCCCGGGATTTCGAACACTCCGCTGGGCAACCATCCGGACGCGCCGCGGCGCCTTGAGGATTTCGTCAAGGACATCCCGATGGGTCGAGTCGCCGAGCCGGAAGACATTGCGGGCGTTGTGCTCTTCCTCGTCTCCGACGAAAGTGGATATGTGACGGGAATCACAGTTGACATCAATGGTGGACGTGAAGTCTACGGGAACTAGTGCAGAAGAACTGCTGGAAAGGACAGGGACAACAAAATGCTGAAGATTCGTGGTGAGGAACTCACCCGCAGTGCTATGGCGAAGAAGATTGATTTCTCCATTCTCCATCCGGATTCCACCAAGGAGCAGATCATCGAGGGCATTGATCTGTGCCTGAAGGAGGAATTCAACTCGTTCTGCGTCAACCCGAACTACCTCGAGATTGTCGCCAAGGGCCTGGCGGGCAGTCCGGTGGAACCCTCGGTCGTGCTCGACTTCCCGTTCGGCTCTGGGACTCCTGCGATCAAGAAGGCCGCGGCGGCCGACATGCTCGACAAGGGCGCCAAGGCTCTCGACCTCGTCATCGACGTTGGTGCCCTGAAGGACGGCAACCTCGACTTGGTCACGGCCGAGATCAAATCAGTGGTCGACATGGCCGGTCCCAGCATCAAGACGAAGATCATCATCGAGGCACAGCTGCTGACCGATGAGCAGGTGAGGCAGGCCGGAAAGTGCATCGCCGAGGCCGGCGCGACCTACATCAAGAGCTCGACCGGTCGCCATGGCGGACCAAGCCTGCACACCGTGAAGCTCATGCGGGAATCCGTGCCTTCCTCCATCGGTGTGAAGGTGGCCGGGACAGGGTCCTTCTGGACGGGCACGGTGGTGCTCGGGTGCCTGCTCGCCGGGGCCGATCTCATCGGTACCCGAAACGGGCCCGCGATCCTGGACGAGCTTCCGCTGCTGGAAGCCGTCTTCGGTCCGCTCAACAGCTAGCCGCGCGCTGGGCCCCGGCGCCCGGGTCGCCGGGGCCCAAGTCTTGGCTGCGAGTCGTGAGTAGGGCAGGCCGCGCTACTTCACGCCAGCCGAACACTGGTGTTCGGCCCCAACACCCGGATTGCGCAGGTGGCCGGCTCCAACGGCGGAGCCGGCCGATCCCGAAGGGAAAATCCCACATGGCCACTTATGTAGTAGGTGTTGACGGCGGCACGACCGGCTGCCGCACTGTGATTTTCAAGGAGAACGGCGAAGAGGTAGGCAGCGCCTACTTCGAGACGCCCACGAAGTACCCCCAGCCGGGCTGGGTCGAACAAGATGGTCAGGAGTACTGCGACCTGGCCCTGAGGTCAACCAAGGTCGCGATTGAGCGGACCGGCGTGGACCCCAAGGACATCGCCGCGATCTCCTTCACCAACATGCGGTCGACGTTCATCCCGGTGGACAAGGACGGCAACTTCCTCACCCACATCTTCATCTGGCAGGACATTCGCGGCAACGAGGTCATTCCGTGGATGCACGAGACGCTTGCCAAGAATGGGATGACTGAACTGGACCTCTACAACATCACCGGTTTCCCGATTTCCGCGGTGCCGCCGTCGTCGAAGATCTACTGGTTCAAGAAGCACTATCCGGATCTCTACGAGAAGACCTACAAGTTCGTCACCCCGCAGGCGATGCTGTTGCGGGCCTATGGCGTGACGGAGGACTGGTGCGACGACGATACCGACGCCAACTGGTGGCAGATCTGCGACGCAGACACCTTCGAGTACCGCGCGGATATTGCCGAGATGTTCGGGGTCGACGTCAACAAGTACCCGACGAACTACAAGCCTGCCACCAGGATGGGGGAGATCACTCCTGAGGTCTCGGCGCTTACCGGCCTGCTGGTCGGCACCCCGATCGTCATGGGATCCGGGGACCAGCAGTGCGGTGCCATCGGAGTCGGCAATGCCTCCGAGGGATTGGCCTCCGTGTGTCTGGGCACTGCCGGACTGTGCATCGGGTACTCCGACAAGCCGATCCGGCACCCATCCGGAGCGAACCACGTCCTGGGTCACCCCGGCACGGGTCACTGGCAGATGGAGGGTCACGCGTCCGCGTCGGCCTCAGCTTTCCGCTGGTTCCGAGATACGGTCGGCCAGCTCGAGCAGGGTGCAGCCCGCGTCCTTGGCACGGACGTCTATGAGCTGCTGAGTCAGGAGGCTCAGCAGTCTCCTCCTGGTGCGAAGGGCACCATTTTCATCCCCTGGCTTGCTGGCGCAGCGTGTCCCTACTACGACGCATATGCGCGCGCGGCCTTCGTGGGCATGACCTTCTCGCACACCAAGTCCGACCTGGTCCGGGCTGCGATGGAGGGCATCGCCTTCGAGATGAGAGACATGCTGGAGGCGCTGAAGCAGGGCGGCCTCAAGCCGTTCGAGTACTACCGAGTGACCGGCGGAGCCGCGCGTTCGCCACTCTGGAACCAGATCCAGGCCGACGTCTACAACGGCTCGGTGGAGACCGTGAAGGTCTCGGAGGCCACCGCGCTCGGGGCCGCAATGCTCGGCGCTATCGGTGTTGGCATCTACTCCGACGTACACGAAGCCATTGACAACATGGTGCACGTCGCGGACCGGTGGGAGCCGATCCCGGAGAATGTCGAGACCTACGATGAGATCTTCAAGATCTTCCGTAACACCTACCAGGCGCTGAAGACCGACGTCTTCCCGGCAATCTCTAGGTTCCAGGGCGTCGAGTAGTGCGATCGCGCGGCGGCTGGACCTGTTCTCGGCCGGCCGCCGCGCGACGAACGGTACCGAGTGAGGCGGAGGCGGGGTGTAGACATGTCGAGAAGGCCGGACGACCGGTTCAAGGCAGTGGTCATGGATGTGGATGGCACCTTGGCCGGAAGCGACCACTTGGTGAATGAGCGGACACGTCGTGCAGTCTCGCGGCTTCACGCAGTTGGTCTGGCGGGCATCATCCTTACCGGCCGGTCCGAACGGGCTGCGCTGGCCATCGCGCGCGATTGTCACCTCGGTGCACCGGTCATCTCGGCTGGTGGTTCGGTCACAACGGATCCGTCGACGGGCGAGCGAATTCATGTCGCATCGTGGATCCCGGACCGAGTTGTGCGCATCCTCGAAGTCGCTGGAGCGTGTGGTGGACAGCCACTCCTGTGGACCGTTGATCACGTCTACGCCGAGAAGTCGTCGTCGTACACTGACGCGCTGTATCCGCAGATCGGTGAACGAGTGAGAATCGCGAAGTTCGCGGATCTGGTGTCACGAGAGCCCATCGTCAAGGTTCTCGTCGTTGGGCCCCCGCACCTCCTCGATGGATTCGGTGCCCACCTGGAGAAACTGATCCCGGAGTTCAAGCGATCGATGCCCGTCTTCTACGACGCCTCGCCACAGGGATCTTCAAAGATCGAGGCGCTCGATAGGGTCCTGAATCGGCTCGGACTCCGGCGCGAACAATGCTTGGGGTTTGGTGACGGCGACACGGATATCGAATGGATGGCGCATCTTGGTCATTCGGTAGCCGTGGCAAACGCCAGCGCTGGCGTGCGGGCAATTGCGGCCGAGGTTATCGGCCATCATGACGAGGATGCGGTCGCTCGCTATCTGGAGGAGGCTGTCTTGCCCCACTGATCCGGGTCGGCAGTGTTGCAGGTCCATTTACCGAGCGGGAGGTACGAAAAGTTGTTGTCCACTCGATTCAGGCTGGATGAGGCGAGGATCGCTGTCGCCACCGGTGTCTTGGCTGTCGCAGGAGGAAGGATCTTTCCATGAGCAGGTCCGACAACCGACCTGGTGGTCAGGCTCTCCTTCCGGCGGGTCTCGACACTCATGCGTCGATGGCGCCGACGACTCGTCAGCCCACTTCGCGGTACGGGGAGCTTTCATGGCGACACTGACCTGGACCGAATTGGATCAGCGGGCGGTGGATACTGCGCGGGTGCTGGCTGCGGATGCGGTGGAGAGGGTGGGGAATGGTCATCCGGGGACGGCGATC